>NZ_BAAFZH010000087.1:0-149857 GCF_054684315.1 Scytonema sp. NUACC21
CTCGAAGAATATGCACCAAAAACTTGGTGGACAGAGATTATCGAGGTTAATATTACCAATCTCGCAGGTGTTCCTTCTATCGTTTACGGATTGCTGGGATTGGGTGTTTTCAATTATCTCATGGGTTTTGGTCCCGCATTGATTTCTGGGGCACTCACTTTATCTTTGCTGTCCTTACCAGTTATTATTGTGACTTCTAGAGAGGCTATCAGAGCAGTTCCAGATTCTCTCAGAAACGCTTCTTATGGTTTGGGCGTCACAAAGTGGCAAACCGTCAGCAATCATGTTATACCTTATGCTGTTCCGGGCATTCTCACGGGTGTAATTATTTCAGTCTCCCGTGCCATTGGTGATGCAGCATCTCTAATTGTAGTTGGAGCAGTTGGGTTCTTAACATTTAGTCCTGGTTTGTTCCAGAGATTTATGGCATTGCCCATCCAAATTTACTCCTATATCACTCGCCCCGAACCAGGTTTTTCCAATGGAGCAGCAGCAACGATTATTGTTTTAATGCTCGTCATTTTGATTCTGAATGGCGCAGCAATCTACATCCGACAAAAATACTCATTATTGCGGTGAGAATTGTTAGTGGATAGTGGATAGTGGTTCTTGGTTATTGGTTAACTACCAACTACTAACCACCAACCATTAACATCTTTCAAAGTTTTGCAAATATTTGGAGAACACACATAATGACTTACAATAATCCAAGAAACAGACCTACTGGCGCAATACAAGAACGACAAGGAAATTCAGTGTTTAATGTCGAAGGCGTTAGGGTTTTCTATAATGGATTAATGGCTCTTCAAGAAGTTTTTATGGAGATCCCCGATCGCCAAATTGTAGCTTTTATTGGTCCTTCTGGGTGTGGCAAAAGTACTTTGTTGCGCTGTTTTAACCGAATGAATGATTTGATTCCTGGAGCCGAGGTTAAGGGTAGGCTGCATTACCGAAGTAAAAATATTTACGATGACAAAATCAATGCAGTAAAGTTACGCCGTCAAGTGGGAATGGTTTTCCAAAGACCAAATCCGTTTCCCAAGTCTATCTATGAAAATATCTCCTTTGCACCACGTACAAATGGTTACAAAGGAAATATGGATGAACTGGTAGAGCAATCGTTGCGTCAGGCGGCTCTTTGGGATGAGGTCAAAGACAAGCTGAAATCAAAGGGGACAGCATTATCTGGAGGACAACAACAACGTCTTTGCATTGCACGAGCGATCGCAATGAAACCAGATGTGCTATTAATGGATGAACCCTGTTCTGCGTTAGATCCAATCTCAACACGTCAAGTTGAAGAACTTTGCCTTCAACTCAAAGAGCATTACACCATCATCATGGTGACCCATAATATGCAACAAGCTTCGCGAGTTGCTGACTGGACGGCTTTCTTCAACACCGAAGTAGATGAGCACAACAAACGTAGAGGAAAATTAATCGAGTTTAGCCCTACAGAGCAAATGTTCGATACTCCTGCAACGAGGGAAGCCGCAGAGTACATCAGCGGACGTTTTGGTTAATCTCTAAAACAATAATTCACTAATTCCAAAAACCCGGTTTCTTTGATTAACAAGATCGAAATTTTGTTAAGAAAAGTCAAAGAAACCAGGCTTTCATATTTTAGGTTTTGTGATGTTGAGCTAAGCTATTGTACTTTTAAATTGCGTGATTGAACGGGTAAGGAAACCTATTCCATTCATAGTTACAATGTCGGCATTTAAAAATAAGAAGTGTTTGCTCCAAGGTCAAATGCCAATAGATTTAACACTGAGTAATTTCGGAGCTAGAGATGAGAAAATTGTCAATCAATAATCCGGATTCAATAGTAGAGTCCCCTACATCTACAACTCCAATCCCTAAAATATATGTTCCGGTAGTCGGTATTGTGAAGGAAAAAGTTTGAAAGCCAGTCTCTTCAAAAAACTGTGTCGTCGAGGAAATTACGGTTGATGGCAATCTTGTGTCAGCTAGTTCTGACAAGGCATTAATTGAAACGAAGGCAAAATCGTTAAAAGGGAACACTTGTGCTTTCTCATTTGTAAGGAAATTCCAATCAAAAGTCAAAATGTCACCAGCCTCCGCCGTAAATGTTTGTTGAATAGCGGAACCTTCAATAGCATCCCCATTGCCAAAGTTATCTAAGCTTCCAGGTTCTAACCCTAGGAATGCTTCTATAACTTCGTCAGAAAATGTAGCATCGCCAGTTGACAACAAAGCCTGGAAAGTTCCTTCGCGAGGATCGCTGCCAAACTCTGACGTTTCAATACTGGTAGAACCTATTGTTGTCCATCCAGTAAAATCATTAGTTTCAAAGCCACCGTTGGCGAGCGTTGGGTTAACAGAGGGTTCGGGTAAAGCAAACGACTTCAATGAGACTGTATAAGAACCAGATTCAAAGTGGTCACCTGTAAGTCTATCATCGTTCAAGCCAGACACTGCGAAATTCAAATTACCACTTGCTGGTACTGTTCCCGTCAGTACGGATAGAACACTCTTTTCACTTCTATCAAGATTTATCTTCACAGTATTACCAGAATCATCCAGTAACCCCAGAAGTGGATCGATTGCCTCTGCATTTATTTCTAGAGTAAATAAACTTCCAGCATCAAGACCTGAAAGGGTGAAAAAGTCAAGGTCACCGCTGTTAAGTTCTCCATTTATTATAGTAGTACTAGATGGTAGAAATTGTCTGGCAATGAAAGAGCTATTGGGTTCACTTTCAGTTACTGGATCGGTAAGTTGAAGTGAAGGGGAATTTTCTGTCATGAGAGTTACCGTAGAAACTAAACGTTGAATGGTTTGTGTAATTCTGACCTGCCTTTAATAAAAGCTACGGTATTACCTCAAAGGGCAGCATCATTTCGTTGTCCTCATGTTCAAGCATATGGCAGTGCCACACATAGCGCCCGGTGAAGGAGTTACCAAAGGGTAAATTTTCTGCCGCTTGAGCACCAAATGGCACAATGAGGCGAGTCACCTCACCTGGTTGGACTAACACTGTATCCTTCCACCCAGCCTCGTTCGGTGCGGGCGGTCTTGCAGGACCGATGGCAAAGGGTGTGGGGTCGGGGGGTGGGTATCCAGCTGGCACGGTTGGTCCACCTGGTGCATGGTGTGTGAGTACCGTGCGAGGACCAGTAGCGAGGTAAGCTTTCATGTACTGGGTCGTATCAATCTTTTGCCGATTCAGAATTTGGAAAAATACCAGGTGCAAGTGCATTGGGTGAGCAACAGGCTGAAGATTGATGATGTTCCACTGCTCCACCGTGTCCACCTTTGGTCGCTCCATAAACAATTCCGGGTATTTCTCAGACTCATCCCAATATACGTAATTGAGCAGCACCACAAGTGGTCCGGTTGGGCTTGGAATCTCTACCAAGGTTATAAAGCGCTGTTGCACTGGTGGATTTGCTATCGGTGCTATGAGTGGTTTATGCACTCGCAATCTCTGGGGAATGGGTTTAGGAGAAGCAGCGCCAGGGTTTACCGTAAACTGCATGATTTCGGGTAGTAAGAAATTACCTAATACAGTATTAGCTCTACCATGTGGATACGGTGCAATAGCCTCATTTTCTAAAACGATCTTGTCTCCCGGTAGATTATTGGAAAAGTCGATCAGCACATCAGCCCGCTCACCGGAAGATAGCAGCAGCCTGGAAAGCTGAACTGGTGCGTTGAGCAGACCTCCGTCAGTGCCAATTTGAATGATTGGCTGGTTCGACGACAGCTTAAGGTTGTAGGTTCGGGAACTTGAGCCGTTAATGATCCGGAATCGGTATAAGGTGCGGTCAACATTAAGATTTGGCCAAGCTTTACCGTTGACGGTAGCGACATCACCAAGAAATTCTACTTCCCATTTTGCAGGGTGGAATATTGACCCATCGTCGTTGAATGTCCGGTCTTGTATCACTATTGGAATTTCATAGGGAGGACCTGCCGGAATACCAAGCGGTCCATTCCCACCAGCGGGATCGTCAATGTCTCTAAGTAAATAAAATCCAGCAAGTCCAATCATGACATTCTGACCAGTGATACCAAGTGCATGGTCGTGGTACCAGAGTGTTGCCGCTTCCTGATTGTTGTTGAAGTTGTATACGTAGTTTTGCCCTGGAGTGAAGGTGTCTGTTGGGTAACCATCGCTTTGTGGTTCGGTGTTGCTACCGTGCAAGTGCAACGATACCCTCGGGCTAGTTTTGTCGGATTCCAGCACCCCATGCAAACTTGTGTCGAGGGGCAACGGGTGAGGTCCGAGATTGTTGATTACTTTGAGCTGAAGTGGCGTACCCCGAGTGACCTCGATCGTAGGACCAAGGTAATCAGCCCCACCATAGCCCCAGGTGGGTCCTGCCCCTAAGTTGCTGTGGAACGAGTGTGAACTTGCTGCTATCTTTAAGGTCTTAGGTGGTGCAGTCGGGAACGGGATAGGCAGAGGCTCAGTAAATTTTGATATCTGCGGTGAGGCAGCATAAGTTTTTTTTGCCTTGAACATCGCAGGAACGAGAAATGCTGTTCCCAACCCCGCACTTGCCATTATCAATTGCCTTCTGGTTAACATTGCTACCTCATCATTTGTCAAACAAGCTTACCCAAGTTCATTTGGGCTTGATTTATTGTGTTGCTGAGTGAAGGGATGGTTATATCCTTCTTAAGAGCTAGGGTAGTCTAAAGAGATAGATATACCATTTAATTAAACTGTTTGTATTAAGAACGCTCAAGCTATCAGACACAGTTATTATTCATTGGTGTTTGGTTCCAAAGTCTTTCGCTATGAAACTTCGTTGATTCTGCCGATTTAACAAAGCTCTTGTCCATTGAAGATCTATATCTTAAAAAGAAACTTAAGGTTTTTACCACTCAATGAAAATATATTTCTTAAAAAAAATATAAGCTGAAAAAGCATTGCAGACAGGACTTACACGTTGACAAAAAGATTATTATATGGATACAACCCAACCTTCTGCTTAGGTTATATCAGAAGATCGAAGTGCTCATTCGCATGAAGTACAACTTTATCTATGTTTATCTGCTAAGTAAGTCGGCGGAAATCAAAGCAGATATATTAAGATATGTAAACCTCACTATAGCCTATTAGTTTTATCATATAACCAGCGCATCACTACTGAATACATCATGAAGGAATTTACAATGACAAAACATAAGTTAGTTCTTAAATTAGGGAAATTGACTGGTCAAGACTTTTTTAAAAGTGAAAACTATACTTACTCAATGAGCTATTTATACAGTTGCTTAACCAAGCTAAAAAGAGGTAACCTCATGCTTAGAATCTCTGGAGCTTATAGACGATTGCGTCAGTCGGTGCTACTGGTAATGCTGAGTTTCCTGGTGTGGGCGATCTGCTTGCTTGTAGCATGGGTTCATTTTTTGCCGAACAGTGAATATGAGGTCACAAGACAAAGCCTTGACGAACAAAGCATTTCTTCCATTAACCCTGTAGTTGGGCGTGCTACCAATGAACTTGCCGAGTATATTCAGCTCAGTACTAACCTTGTTAGCAATACCATTCAAGATTTGATTGACCAAGAATCTGCCAAAGCTGAGGCTCAGTTCAAGCATATTGTTGGCCCTAATGCCCTACCCGCACCTGGTCTGCGTGATGCTATTAAGATCACTCTTGTTCAAAATCTTTGCAAAGAACTTAGAGAATAAGTAAGTTTTTCGTAGGTCGATCTCTATGCAAGTCTAGAGGTATTGATATACTCTTGTGCTCTATTACAAATTCAAAGTCAATTGGCCTCACTTTTCTCGATGATGTTTGCGCTGATTTTGCCTTCGTATTCTGGTTGCTTAAAAATGCTCGGTCTCTTATCATGGCTTCAATTGCCATTATTGATAATACCAATGATGGGAACTATTAATTTGTAGGAATAACTTTAAATCATTTGTTTATACAGCTAATGTGGAAATTCGTAATTCATTAAGCTGTTATTAAATGATGAAAAAGGTTAGATTTATTGAATTGAAGCTAGAAGTCATTGAAAATTCAAAGACAGATTTATTATTCAAAAAGGAGCGATAAAAACTTGATTCACTTTGCTAGCTAAAATTTCCGAGATGAATCAGGCTGAGAAATAGTTAATTGCTTTACTTAAAGCCTACAAGAACTTAGAGGAGGAAAAGCAGTGGTTGCTGAAATACAAATTGATATCCAAAAGCAAACCGATGAACTGTGTATCAATACCATTCGTACCCTGTCTATAGATGCAGTTCAACAGGCAAACTCCGGTCATCCAGGCACCCCCATGGCTATGGCACCGATTGCTTATTGCCTCTGGCAGAGATTTTTACGGTTTGACCCTAATGACCCGATCTGGTCAAACCGCGATCGCTTTGTCCTGTCCATCGGTCATGCTTCTATGCTGCTGTATTCGCTACTACACCTATGCGAAGTTAAGGCGGTAAATGCCAAATACGAGCAGTTAGGGGAGTTGTCGGTCTCCTTAGAGGACATCAAGCGTTTTCGTCAACTTGACAGTAAGTGTCCCGGTCACCCTGAGTATCGTTGGACTTCTGGCGTTGAAACGACCACTGGCCCCTTAGGTCAGGGAGTTGCTACAAGTGTGGGAATGGCCATTGCTGGACAATGGATGGCCCAGTATTTCAATCGCCCCGGCTTTGAAATGTTTAATTATGACGTTTACGCCCTATGCGGTGACGGCTGCATGATGGAAGGGGTATCGGGCGAGGCTGCTTCTTTGGCTGGTCATCTTAAACTTTCTAATTTATGTTGGATTTATGACAACAACAAAATCACTATCGAAGGTAACACGAGTTGGGCCTTCAGCGAAGATGTAGCCACTCGCTTCATCAGCTATGGATGGAACGTCACCCGCGTCGGCGATGCCAATGACTTGGATATGCTAGAGCGGGCTTTTCATACCTTTAAGAACACCTCAGACAAACCCACGTTAATCATCGTTGATAGCCATATTGCCTACGGTGCGCCGAATAAACAAGATAGTAGTGCTGCTCACGGAGAACCGTTGGGCGAAGAAGAAATCAGGTTGACTAAGCGGAATTACAACTGGCCGGAGAACGCTAAGTTTTTGGTGCCCGACGGAGTGCGGGAGCATTTTCAATCCGGGATTGGTAAACGCGGATCTGAACTGCGTAATGGCTGGATGGCAAAGTTCAGTGACTACAAAATTCAGTATCCAGAACTAGCTGAGCAGTTATATCGGATGCAGCGTCGGCAGTTACCCGAACATTGGGATCGCGACTTGCCTGCATTCTCTCCAGATGCAAAAGGATTAGCCGGACGTGACGCCTCGGCAAAAGTACTTAATGCGATCGCCAAGAATGTCCCGTGGCTGATTGGAGGTTCGGCTGACTTGGCTCCCTCAACCAAGACCCGCCTCACGTTTGATACAGCTGGAGATTTCACCGCTAAGAATTATGGCGGTCGGAATTTCCACTTCGGCATTCGCGAACATGCAATGGGATCTATTCTCAATGGAATGGCGCTTGCTAAAGTCCGTCCTTATGGTTCCGGATTCTTAATCTTTAGTGATTACATGAAACCACCAATCCGACTCGCAGCGTTAATGGAAATCCCAGCAATCTACATCTTCACCCATGACTCCATAGGGGTCGGTGAAGATGGACCGACACACCAGCCTGTAGAACAGTTAGCTTCATTGCGAGCTATCCCTGGGTTGATTACCCTGCGCCCTGGTGATGCCAATGAGGTGGTAGAGGCTTGGCGGGTAATTATGCAGCTACAGCACACACCGGCAGTTCTTGTCCTTACACGTCAGCCACTACCCACTTTAGACCGTTCTAAATATGGTTCTGCGTCTGGTGTCCAACGAGGAGCTTATGTGCTGGCTGATACTCCGGATGGTAAGCCTGACGTTTTATTGATAGCTACAGGTAGCGAAGTTTCTTTGTGTGTTAACGCCTACGAACAACTTGTGAGCGAGGGCATTAAGGCTCGTGTGATTAGTATGCCCTCGTGGGAGCTGTTCGAGCAACAAAGCCAAGAGTACCGAGACAGTGTTATCCCACCCACTGTTACCGCCCGAGTTTGTGTTGAACAAGCCTCCACCTTTGGTTGGAGTCAGTATGTCGGTTTGGGCGGCGATCGCATCGGTATGCATACCTTCGGAGCTTCAGCCCCTCTTAAGGAACTCCAGAGCAAATTTGGTTTTACTCCTCAGAAGGTGGTTGCAGCTGCCAAAGCACAACTAGCTCAAGTTGGGTAAAAATGCAGACCGAGCAGGGGCAAGGATACACTAGTTCTTCCTCGCTTGAACATTTTAGGATTAGGGGTGCGGTCAAAGTGTACTGCATCCTTTAAGAGGACTCGTATAAACGCAAAAAGCAAGGCGGGTTCTTTTAAGTAAGAGACGGGCAGCCGCTTCTCTAAAATAGAAACGCAGCGCGAACATCGGGAAAAATCCTGGTGTTCGCGCTGTGCCGATCGATGCTTTATCCCGACTGGGATGGTATGAGCCGATGGCACAGAGAACCAAATTGGTATAAATAATTACATTTTTCTTTCTGCATAGCTGCCTTCTTGGACTCGCTAGTGGCAGTTAAAACCATATGGTGAATTTGTAGGATATTCGTACAGAAAAATGTGCAATTTAGATTCACGACCTCTTAGCACTAATCTGTTACCGTAAGCAGTTACGATGAAATTTACAGAAAAAATTAAGTTTGTCCTTAACTTAGCTATTTTAACTGGTCAAAACGTTTTTGAAGGTGAAAACTTTAATACAGAGTTATCTTCCCCAGTACCGCCTCGATCTGTATCGAACAAACCGTAACCAAAGGTGAAGGTCAGTAGCTCGGCAACAGTAGCTCGTGCATTGGATGTATATCTTTGGTGCTTTGGCTCTAAAGGAACTCCAAAGTCGAAGTCCCAGGAAGGCGGTTGCTGCGGAAGACACCGTAACTGGTAAAACAAGTTGAGAAGCTGTAATGCAAGTAACGTTAATCAATGCTTCTAAAACCGCAACCATGAACCCTTTGCAAACCCTGCAGAATTACGGGCAGTCTGTCTGGCTAGACTACATTCGCCGCAACCTGATTAGCAGTGGCGAACTGCAACGCTTAGTGGATGAGGATGGGTTGCGTGGTGTCACGTCTAACCCTGCCATTTTCGAGAAAGCGATTGCTGGTAGCACCGACTACAATGATGCACTCATTGTGCTAGAGCAGCAGAAAGACATGGACGCTATGTCGCTGTATGAACAATTAGCGATTAAAGATATTCAAGATGCTGCTGATATCTTGCGACCTGTTTATGAGCAAACGAAAAAGCGTGACGGTTACATCAGCTTGGAAGTATCACCTTACCTTGCTCACAACACCCAAGGCACGATCGCGGAGGCACGGCGACTTTGGCAAGCTGTTGGACGCGAGAACGTCATGATTAAAGTTCCGGCAACCCTTGCTGGTATCCCTGCTATCCGGCAAATAATTAGCGAGGGCATTAATGTTAATGTCACGCTGCTATTTTCCCAAAAAACCTACGAGCAGGTCGCAGATGCTTATATTAACGGTCTAGAAGCCTTTGCAGCACAAGGTGGGGACGTAAGTAAGGTAGCGAGCGTTGCTAGCTTCTTCATCAGCCGCATTGATAGTGCCATTGATGCCCTCATTACCGCCCGCACCAAAACAGCTACCAGTGCCAGCGAGCAGGCGTCCTTGCGTAGTCTCTTGGGTAAAGTTGCTATTGCCAATGCTAAACTGACTTACCAACGTTACCAGGAAATCTATCAAACCCCTCAGTGGCAAGTGTTAGCGGATAAGGGAGCACAAACGCAGCGGCTCTTGTGGGCTAGCACCAGCACCAAGAATCCCTTGTACCGTGACGTGGTTTACGTAGAGGAACTGATTGGTTCGGATACAGTAAACACGATTCCTCCAGCAACCTTTGAAGCGTTTCGCGATCGCGGACAACCCCGTGCTAGCTTGAACGAGCATCTGGAAGAAGCGCATGACGTCATGGAAACCCTGTCTCGGGTTAACATTTCAATGAAGGATGTCACGGACAAGTTATTAACAGAGGGGGTACAGCTATTTATTGAAGCATTTGACAAGTTGTTAAGTGTGGTGGAGAAAAAGCGTGAAGCTGTACTGGGCACAGAATTAGATCGGCAAACTTACTCTCTGCCAGAACACCTCGCTAAGAGCGTCCAAGAATCCCTTAAGGATTGGCTTGTTAACGGTAAGGTGCGTCGGTTATGGGCGCAGGATTCTTCGCTCTGGACAAGTACGGATGAGAACCGTTGGCTTGGCTGGCTTGGTATCACTGAAGACCAATTGGCACACATTGACCACCTAAAAAAGCTTGCTGAAACGGTCAAGAGTGCGGGTTTTGAGCACGCACTACTACTAGGAATGGGGGGCTCTAGCCTGTGCCCTGAAGTGATGAAACTTACCTTCGGGAAAGTGTTAGGCTACCCCGAACTACACGTGCTGGATTCGACAGACCCAGACCAGATCAAATCCATAGAGAGCAAAATAAACCTGGCTAACACCCTGTTCATCGTGTCTAGTAAATCGGGTGGCACTTTAGAACCGAATATCTTTAAGCAGTATTTCTGGGAACGGGTACAGCAACTTCTGGGTGCAGAAGAAGCAGGCAAACGCTTCATTGCCATCACTGACCCTGGCTCGAAACTACACCAGGTGGCAGAGGGCGACAACTTCCATGAGATTTTCTTTGGCTTACCCAGTATTGGCGGAAGATACTCGGCATTATCAAATTTCGGTTTGGTACCTGCAGCGATTATGGGCGTAGATGTCGCGAAATTCCTCGACTATACTGAGGAAATGGTACACTCTTGCGCTGCAACCGTTCCAGCCTCAGATAATCCCGGTGTAGTTCTGGGAACTATTCTAGGGGTACTTGCCAATCAGGGTCGGGATAAAGTGACTCTCATTACCTCCCCCGGTATCGCAGACTTGGGCGCGTGGTTGGAGCAGTTGTTGGCCGAGTCAACCGGTAAGGACGGCAAAGGTCTAATTCCCATCGACCTAGAACCCTTGGGGAAACCGTCCGTGTATGGCAGCGATAGCGAAGCGCCGCTGCGAAGCGCAGATCGCGTGTTTGTCTATATAAGGCTGGAGTCAGCCCCAGATTCGGAGCAGGATGCAGCAATAGACGCGTTAGAACAGGCAGGGCACCCTATAGTACGCATTTTGATACAAAATCCGTACCAATTAGGTCAGGAGTTTTTCCGTTGGGAAATTGCCACTGCTGTTGCTGGCTCAATCATTGGAATCAATGCATTCAACCAGCCAGACGTGGAAGCGAGCAAAATCGCTACACGGCAGCTAACTTCGGAATACGAACAGAAAGGTGCATTACCTGCAGAAACGCCAATTCTTGTAGAAAACGGTATTCAGTTGTTTACCGACCAAAAGAATGCATCAGCACTCTTTGAAGCAGCTGGCGATCGCTCACTGGTGAGTTATTTGCGAGCACATCTCAGCCGCATCCAAGCTGGTGATTACTTTGCCCTGCTAGCTTATATCGAGATGAACGATCCGCACCAAAAGCAATTACAAGCAATCCGGCAGTCTGTTCGCGATGCAAAGCGAGTAGCAACTTGTTTGGGTTTCGGTCCTCGCTTTTTACATTCCACAGGACAAGCTTATAAAGGCGGACCAAATACAGGTGTTTTTCTACAAATTACTTGCGATTCGACAGTCGATTTACCCGTACCCGGACAAAAATACAGTTTTGGTGTAGTCAAAGCGGCTCAAGCACGTGGAGATTTTCAAGTATTGGCGGAGCGGGACAGACGGGCTTTGCGAGTGCATTTAGGCTCGGATGTGCAGGCAGGTTTAACAACACTACAAACAGCGATCGGGCAAGTTTTGATTTAAATTAGAAATCTGAAGGAGAAATAATATGCAAATAGGTATGTGCGGTCTAGGACGCATGGGCGCAAATATAGTCAGGCGTCTGCTACGAGACGGTCACGACTGTGTCGTATACAACCGAACCCCCGATAAAGTGAAGCAGCTAGAAAGTGAAGGGGCACGAGGAACAACATCTCTGGATGATTTCGTCAATCAATTGACTAAACCCCGTGTAGCTTGGGTAATGGTGCCAGCCGGTGACGCGACAGAGCAAATAGTCATGGAGCTAGCACAGAAGATGGAGCCAGGTGACATCATCATTGACGGCGGTAATTCCTATTATAAAGATGATGTGCGCCGTGCTAAGGCTCTGCAAAAATTGGGCATTAACTATGTAGATGTGGGAACCAGCGGTGGAGTGTGGGGATTGGAACGAGGCTACTGCTTAATGATTGGCGGAGACAAAAAGAGTGTTGAACATTTAGACCCGATTTTCAAGACTATTGCTCCAGGACTTGGCGATATCACTCGCACACCAGGGCGCGAAAAACTCACCAGTACTGCTGAAGTCGGATACTTGCACTGTGGGCGAAACGGTGCCGGACATTTTGTCAAGATGGTTCACAACGGCATTGAGTATGCCCTGATGCAAGCCTACGCTGAAGGCTTCGATATCTTCCGCAATGCCAACTCCCAGGAACTGTCCGAGGATTATCGCTATGACCTTAACGTAGCAGACATTGCCGAAGTTTGGCGTCGAGGCAGTGTTGTGGGCTCATGGCTACTAGACCTAGCCGCAATGGCCTTGGTGGAAAACCCAACTCTTGATAATTATACAGGTTTTGTGCAGGACTCTGGCGAAGGGCGCTGGACAATTATAGCAGCAATAGAGTCAGCCGTGCCTGCAGATGTGCTGTCGGCGTCACTCTACACGCGCTTCCGTTCTCGACAGGAGCACACTTTTGCCGAGAAGGTTCTGTCAGCAATGCGGCAGAAGTTTGGCGGGCACAAGGAGCAAAACGGCTCGAGCATAAAGGCAGATGCAAAACCTGTTGGCATTGGGCATTGAGACAAATAAAGCCATGACGGGGCAAAACAATGAACATGACTGATAAACATTTGGATCGACCTGGCGATTCCTGCGTTATAGTCATTTTTGGCGCTGCCGGAGATCTAACTAAACGCAAACTGATTCCAGCTCTCTACAACTTAGCGCAAAGCAACTTGTTACCCAAGGAATTTGCTGTTGTGGGAGTGGCTCGCGCTCAAATGAACACCGATGACTTTCGCCAGAAAATGAGTCGGGACATTCATGAATTTGCGACCATCTCAGTTGATACCAACCTTTGGGATTCATTTGAAAAGCGGCTTTACTATTTGTCGGGTGAGTTTCAAGACCCCAGCACTTACGAGCAGTTGCGGGATCTACTGGCGACTGTGGATCGAGAATGCGGTACAGGCGGCAATTACCTGTACTATCTAGCAACAGCGCCTAACTTCTTCAACGATATTATGTGGCAACTTGGAACTGCTGGGTTAACTCGTGAAGATGAAAGTTGGCGGCGAGTGGTCATTGAGAAACCCTTTGGGCATGATTATGATTCGGCTCGCGCTCTTAATAAAAATATCAGTAGCGTGCTTGCAGAAAGCCAGATTTACCGCATCGATCACTACCTTGGTAAAGAAACGGTGCAGAACATCTTGGTCTTTCGATTCGGTAATGGCTTATTTGAGCCAGTCTGGAATCGGCGTTACATTGACCACGTGCAGATTACGGTCGCCGAGAGTGTTGGTGTAGAGGGCAGAGGCGGCTATTACGAAGGAGCAGGTGCGTTGCGAGACATGGTGCAAAACCATATGTTCCAGTTGCTGGCGCTGATGGCAATGGAACCACCGCTTTCGTTTGAAGCCGATGCAGTGCGGGATGAGAAATCTAAACTGCTGCGAGCAATCCAACCGCTTAGCCCAGAAGAAGTTCTTACCCAGACTGTACGGGGACAGTATGGTGCGGGCACTGTAAAAGGTTCCCCGGTGCCTGCTTACCGCACTGAGCCTCGCGTCGATCCAAACTCCGGGACCGAAACCTTTGTAGCACTCAAGTTGATGCTTGACAACTGGCGTTGGGCTGGTGTGCCATTTTATCTGCGAACTGGCAAATCTTTACCCAGTCGCGTGACTGAAATCGCCATCCAGTTCAAGCACGTCCCGTTCTTACTGTTCCGTCAGACACCCGTCGAGCAACTGACACCAAATTTTCTGATTTTACGCATCCAACCCGACGAGGGCATCAGCTTGCAGTTTGGCGCTAAAGTGCCGGGTCCTACTGTACGCATGGGCGCGGTGCAGATGGATTTTGAATACGCTGACTACTTTGGCACCCAGCCGAGTACTGGTTATGAAACGCTGCTTTACGACTGCATGATTGGCGACGCCACTTTATTCCAACGTGCTGACAACGTTGAAATTGGCTGGAGTGTGGTAACACCCATTTTAGATGTGTGGAGAGCCTTACCCCCTCGTAGTTTCCCCAACTATGCAGCAGGTACCTGGGGTCCAAAAGAAGCTTTTGACTTACTAGAGCGCGACGGTCGGCAGTGGCGGACGATCGCTCCATGACTCTGGTAGATATAGAAAGCGTTTACAGCTAAAGGTTGTCTCCATATGACTACAATATTGAACAACAATACCCAAACAATACCACCTAAACTTTCCCTGCTGGTTGCCGATGTAGACGGTACACTAGTGACCAAACAGAAGGTACTCACCGAGCGTGCTCGAAATGCGGTAAGTCAGTTGCACGCAGCGGACATCATTTTCACAATTACAAGTGGGCGTCCGCCCCAAGGTATGAGAACACTCATCGACTCCCTCGCCCTGACAGCGCCTATTGCTGCCTTCAACGGTGCGGTGTTCCTGCCGTTCGGTGAGTCTTGCTCTTATTCTTTCTCCACCGATAGGCAACTTTTGCCGTTCGGTGAGTCTTGCTCTTATTCTTTCTCCACCGATAGGCAACTTTTGCCGTTCGGTGAGTCTTGCTCTTATTCCTTCTCTACCGATAGGCAACTTTTGCCGTTCGGTGAGTCTTGCTTGAGATTGCCAGAGCGATCAACATCAGGAGTAACGCGAGTGACATACTCCTACACCAAACTGGCGTTACGGTATAGGCTAGCAGCCCTGTAGTTGTAAACTTTTGTATCAAAAGTTACTCATCCGGCTAAGTACTAGACTTTTGCCAGGGAGGAAGAAAAACCCCTTGCCATCCAATGTCAAGCTTAAAAAGCGAGATACGTCGGTATAGCTATGTAAACTTCTGTTAAGAGCCTTAAAGTCGGTGTAACTACTAACCACTATCAGCCCTAACACCAAGTTATGTTTATTCACAGCGACTTACTTAATAAGAGAATTGGGGATATTTTTCTTCTATCAACTCCTGATAGCGCCGATTGGCTCGAACATCGGCAGATGGAACCCACTCTTGAAAATGTTCCAATATCGTATTCAATTCTTCCTGGCAAGCATTTAATTCAACCTCGTGAATCTTAAGAATTTGTGTATTTATTAAATCTTGAATTCTTATTATTTTAGCGCTTCCTTCAATAACTAATTCCTCTATACCTTCTTGAATCACGTCTACAAAATTAGTCAACCAGTTGCACAAGTCCTCGACGTTGGTGTTTTGATTGAAGTGGTTTAACTTATTCAATTGTAGTGCGTGCTTGAGAATTGAATAACGAGAGCCAACATTGCTGAATAGCTTGCGACATTCACGGCAGAGGGAATAAAGTGCGTTAATGCTCTTTCTCAATTCTTCGATATCGCCACTATCTTGTCTTTGGTAATATTTAGCGAGACAGCCGTGAGCTTTGTTAACGAGTGAAGGTATTCTTTTTTTGCCAAAACCATCCATGCGTTCAATAATGACTGAGAATTCCAGGATTTCAGTTCTGGCGGTAACAGTTGACCTCATGATTTCAGGAGGATTTTTGTTCCATTGGTCGCAAGCGATCGCCACTAGCTCTTTATGAGGTAAAGGTTTAATATTTAGCCGAACTGCGGATAGTGCCTCCCTAAATAATTGCTGCTGCTTCTGAATTTCTAAATCTCTTATATGTGCTTCAATTCGTCTTTCTTCTTCTCTTTCTAGACGAGTTTGAGCACCTTTTCTAGCTGCTTCTCTACGCTTGGACGAAAGGATTTTCCACTGCTCGAATTCCTGACTGGATTCTGCTTCTAAAACGCGTGTTAGTAAATATAAACAAACTGGTGCTGCCTGACGGTAGAGGGGATTTCTCGTGTTCTTATCCTCCTTACCAAGAAACTTTTTGATGGCTGCATCTGTCCATCCGCGAGTTATTTTCAGATCCGTTTTGGTAATATATTCTGTGTTCATTGCTTTGATAGTGCTTGTTGTTGATTGTGTTTGGATGGGTGGGTAATGCCCTCCTTTGCTTTACATACTGAATCTGTAAAAATTAAGTATAATAAATAACATAATATAATAAATTAGGTATAAGTGCTACTTCCAATTTCCTCTCTTCAGTCACCCTAGCGAAAGATGAATCAAGGCTTTACAAAGCTTTACATAGAGGGAGAGGCTAAGGGTAATAATTATGCAATTAAAACCTATTAATCAACAAGTTGTTGCTGTTGTTGGTGCTTCCAGTGGAATTGGGCGCGAAACAGCAGTTAAGTTTGCCCAACGCGGTGCTAAGGTCATGGTTGCTGCACGCAGCGAATCAGGGCTAAAGTGTTTGGTATCCCAAATAGAACGCTTTGGAGGCACGGCAGCATATATTGTTGCAGATGTAAGTGATTTTGAACAAGTCAAAGCGATCGCATCCCAAACCGTAGCATTATATGGAAGACTGGATACCTGGGTGCATACAGCAGCTACAGGTGTACTTGCTCGCTTCGACCAAATCACACCAGAGGAGTTTCAACGCGTCATAGATGTTAGCTTGATGGGACAAGTCTATGGTGCAATGGCAGCATTACCTTATCTCAAACAAGAGGGACGAGGAGCATTAATTCATATTTCCTCAATGGAAGGTGTACGCAGTCTACCACTACAAAGCCCCTATTCCTCTGCCAAGCATGGGGTTGAAGGCTTCTTAGAATCCCTGCGTGTTGAATTGCAACACGAAGGATTGCCCATTAGCGTCACATCAATAAAACCTGCAGTCATTAACACCCCTTATTACAACAAAGTTCGTACTAAGCTAGGAGTTAAACCTACAGGGATACCGCCATATTACCAGCCCAGCATTGTTTCCGATGCCATTCTCTACACCGCCGAACATCCCACTCGTGATTTTATCACTGGAGATGTTGGTAGAGTCTTGGATTTCCTGCAGCGCCTTTCACCAGAACTTGTCGATTATATACTACTGCAGATTGGTTTTATCGGACAGCGCACTAACGAACCAAAGTCAGAAGATGCACCTGATAACCTCTATGGTCCGGTACCTGAATATGACCGAGTTAAGGGAGACTTTGACCAATTGGTAATTCCAACTTTCTTAGATTGGTTGGATATGAATCCACCTCTAAAATGGGGTGCCGTTGCCTTTGCTGCATTGGGTGTTGCAGCATTCCTCGGTGGATGGCGTCCGGGAGACAATGTTTGATTTAAGACACGGTAAAGACGCGAAATTCCGCGTCTCTACAGACTATCTTGTTGATTGAACAAGCGGTTGTACAGACACTTTTTCTAGCCCAACCAATTTTAGTAGGTTCTTCCACTCTTCAACTAACGCTGAATCTTGGGGACTTGCAAGGCGGAGTTCAGCCAAAATTGTAATTGTATCATACCAAATGCCTTTAAGAGCATAAATTTCTGCTTGTTGGTAGGGGGAAGCTTCTTTGAGCCCCACTCTTGAGGCTGTATCTAGATTGACTCGCTGTATCCAGCCTTCGACATAATCTAAGGTCTCTGTTTGTTTGGGGTTACATGCAACCCTAACTTTGAAAAACCAGTGATAGCCCTTGTCTGTCTCTAAGGAAACTGGAGTATCTTTGAGGGGCACCCGGATAATTCCGGGAGTTGATGGTATTGAGACATTTGTGCGGTAAATTGTTTTATTACTTTTATTTTGTAAAACAAACTCAATTGCTTGAATAAATGATTTTTTGTAAGGAACGTAGAACCAAAAGCTGGGCTGTTCTAAACTGGTTAAACCCCAAACTTGGGTGATCCTTTCTCCTCCATCCTGGTTTAACCGTTGTTCATAGCTTGGCACCAGAGCAGTTAAAGGTACATCAGTTGCCACACACTCTCCCCGTGAGGCTCCTTCCCCTCGGTTCCCTGGTGCGCCGCGATCGGGTGGTGGCGGGGGTGGGTTGAAGCGAATGGGCGCTGATTTTGCCTCAAGTGCTATCGGGCTGCTGAGGTAACTGATTAGAACTAAGGTAAATGTTGTTACTGACGTCAGTTTCTGAAAAAACGGTTTCATTTGTCACTCCTAAGCCGTGTTTAGTAACATTGGTTTTTCACCTAATTAATTACTTCAAGTGTCTTCTCATGTGGGCAGTGATGATGCTAGTACTCCCGAGGGCAATAGCAGAGGGAACAAGTGGTATCCAAACACCCCACTGAATTAAACAGACAAGGCAAGCCCCATAGAGACAAATAATGGCAAGCCCCGTGGCAATTCCTAAATAGGGTAGTTTTCGGATAGAGTACGCTAGTAAACTACCTATTAATGACCATCCCCAAATCCACATTGTTTCCTGCCATAGAGGCAAAGCCCACAGAAGCACACGTCCTTCAAGGGCTGCACTTAGCAATTGACCGATCGTCTGTGCTTGCAGGATAACGCCCGGTATTTTTTGTATCCCCCCATCGGCTGTTCTATAAGGTGTGAATGAGGAATCTTGGAAGCTTTCAGCAGTTGTACCTATAAGAACAATTCGGTCTTTGACTGCGCTGGCATTGACTTTACCTGCGAGTACCTCTGCCAGTGTCACTTGTGGCACAGACTTCTGTAGTGAATCGCTGGAGCGGTAGTTCAACAAAATTTGGTAGCCTGAAGCATCAATGCCTTGATATCCACTCGTATGGGCTTCTAGTGGTCTAAAAGCGGTTTTACCCAATTGCCAACCCCCATTGGTCGTAAATTTTAGTGCAATATTCTGAGTAGCCAAGTACCGCAGTGCTAGCTGTACGCTGAAGGCGTAGTTAGCAGTACAGGGGGATGAGGGCGGTGGCGTTAATGATAGGAGATGGCGACGGACAACGCCATCGGGATCGACTGCTAAGTCACTAAAGCCCAAGCGATCTTGCGGTACCTCTGGGGGCGGTGAGATTCCCGGTCGATCGGAGTGAGTATCGCTAACTCGACAGACTGCTACCAAGCGATCGCTCTTCTGCATTCTAGCTGCAAGTTCTGGTAAGTTTCGCCTCACTGCATAATCTCGGTAGATATCCAATCCGATGACGCGTGGTTCGTATGCCTCTAATTTTGCTAGCAATTTCAAGAGCGATCCATCACTTAGAGAACCTCGGCGTTCCTCTTGGGGCTGTGATTGTACATCTTCTTCAGTAATCTTTACAACTAATAAGCGAGTGTCGGGGTTTTCAGAAGGGCGGAGTCTTAGCAATCTATCGAATGCTTGTAACTCCAATGGCTGAAGCATTCCCAGATAGCGCACGCTAACCAGTAAACTGGCGATCGCCACACTTATGACAATAACCCGAAGAATATGACGTTTTAAGTTTTGAGTTTGGGCGTAGAATAAAGAGGACGCAAAGACATAGGGAACTCTTAATCCCAACTTCGAGGCGATTCGTGACGACGGGGATACCGAGTCATTTCTTGTCTGGGTGCTTTCAAGCCTGTCCGCATCTTCTTGCTGCTCTATCAACTCCCGCCAACTAGGTGGCACTTCTGCTGGATTTTGATAAATAACAGGTAGCCAAGTTGCACAAGGAAATTGCCCCTCTAGCCCTTGCATCCGTTCCCTTGCCTCCCGAACTGCCAGATAAAGCGATTTACCTCCCGCATATGCCTGTAAGAAATGTTTGAGAAATGTCTGCGCCACGACATCTGGTACGGGTTCGCGCATGACAATCAACTGTGGAATTTGCAAAGGAGCGAATTCTCGTGCCAACCCCAAGCCATCGCAGGAGTTGAAAATTGCTAACTTTAAGCCTCGTTTCACTGCCTGCCTCAAAGCATACTTTAACTGACTAATCGTCAAACTCTCAGTTTGGTTAATGTAAATTAGACCTGTATCCCCGGAACTTTGGGTTGAACTGTGTCCTGCAAAAAAAAGAATATCCCAATTTTGCTGCCAGAGATTATTTGTTAAGTCTTCACGAGCAGGCTCTACAAGAAAGTGAACTTTTGCATCAGGTAGTTGCTCTAGCAGCTCGCGATCTGCTATCACATTAATTCCACTACTGTCACCCAATAAAGCTAAGATTTTAACGGTTCCACTCGGTGTTGAGGTCAGACTAACTTTTTCATAGGAAGGGGTACTTACAGCAATTTCTGCGTTTGGATAGCGCTCTACGAGTTCCCAAAGATGCCAAGGAAGTTTTTGAAGTTGATAGTCCTGAGTCTGTAAAATCACGCGAATTTTGTCTGAAGGCAGAAGTTTCTCCAGCCATTTCTCCCGTATAGGACGAAAGACCTCTGATTGGAGCCAGCAGTTAAGGCGATCGCGTAAATCTTGTGCTGCTTGCAAACACTCAGAAATACTCAAAGATTGTGTCCTTGGTTTTGATAACCCAATGGGACGAGCTGAAGAAAAATCCAGGCTACGATAAATTGCTTGCCAACGATTAAAATTTAGCGGCAATTCTATGTTTGGTGGAAGTTCACCTGTCACCTCAGTTTGAGGACGGCTGTTTTCCTCACCAATCTCAAGTGCGATCGGAAACCCAGTTTCAAAGCTCCCTTTACCAAATTTTAAAACCACCAACTTATTCACTGCAATCTCTCCCTTTAAGTAGAAAAGTCAAAATAAAACCTCCCCTTAAAAACGATTTTTATTCCTATAAATGTAAATTTATATACAAGAAAAAACTTGCGAGAATTGGAAGTAAAAATTAACAGAGAGTAAGTGTATTTCAACTTACAGTCTCTATATACGACTATCCACATTTTTTATGCAAATTTCATCATGGAACATAAAATTGTTAGATTATTTTGCGCTCCAACTTTGAGCGATTTCAACCATATAGATATTTAATCTCCATAATAGATATGGTGCCAATTTTCCACGCCCAATAAAGTGGCGACAGTGAGGATTGGTCTAAAATCATTTGCTATTTTTGCAATATCAAAAATTTCATGCATTCAAGGCAAGGTATAATAGAGATATTTTCCACATTTCTGCAATTTGATAGAGATGCTTTCAGTCGTTGGGTTAGTGTTCCCAAGTTGCGACGCAGTATGCAGAACTGTTTAGAGCAATCTTCTCAACAAGCGTCCGAAACCTATTGGGCAATCTATTGGCATCGCATCTGGCTTCTTCAAGCAAGTTCTCTTGCCACTGCTCATCTAACAGCCTACTTGCAGGAAGTTTGCTATTGGGTGGCTAAAAAAATAAAGATGAATGTGTCGAGCCAACATTCTGTTGCAGATTTCTTCCAAACTGCAATCTCTCATATCGACAAAGTTCTCAAAGGTTTTAACCCGCAGTTCAGTTCAAATTTGAAAGTGTATGCTGAATATGCTTTTAAGAACCTAATTAAAGACCTGTTACGCAAGCACCAAGAGACTGATATTTGTAGCGACTGGGGCTTACTGCACAAACTCAGCCAAAAGCGTCTGGTGAAATCTCTCCAACAGGCAGGGTATAATGAACAAACTATTGCTCGTTACGTTCTCGCTTGGAATTGTTTTGTCCAACTCTATGCACCCGATAATACTGCCACTGCTTACAAGTTGGACAAACCAGATAACGCGACTTTACAGGCGATCGCACAGCTTTACAATCGTGAACGTCTGAGCCGGCTGAGTTTTTCTAGTCCAGCGTGTACTCCAGAACTTTTGGAAAGCTGGTTACTTGCTTGTGCGACAGCGGTACGTTCTTTCCAATATCCCACCTTAGTTTCAATTGATACTCCTATACCCGGACAAGAAACAGGGGAATTTTTCGACCGTCTAACGGGAAATTCTCAGGAATCCGCTTTAAATGAAATAATTGTCCAAGAAGAAGCAGAATCAATAGCAACGCGAAATATTGAAATCAATACCGTTTTAAAAGATGCACTGGCAAAATTAGACACCGAAGACCAAGCGCTTCTGCAAGCTTACTACAGGCAAAGATTAACCCAGCAACAAATAGCTCAAGAGCGAGGAGTCAAACAATACACAGTTTCTCGCCACCTCGGTAGAGTCAAACGAACTTTGTTGCTTTCATTGGCTCAGTGGAGTGAAAACATTCTGCATACTCCCCTCACATCTGACGTAATCAACAGTATGAGCAATGCTTTAGAGGAATGGCTCAATGTGTACTATCACCATCCCTCTTTATCGTCATGCTATTAGATGGCTCCTTTTGTTTACGCGCTAATTTCTTTTGTTTGCGTTTTAGGTTCTTTTCATGCAGTGCAAGATGTTTAGGGTTGTCGTATTTGGAAACCTTTTTGCCATCTGCAATAACAGCAAAGTGCTTCAACCCTAAATCAACTCCATAAATTTTCCCGTATGTAATAGAAGGATTTTCACCCTCTACAGAAGTCAAGATGGATGCAAAATATTTCCCTGATGAAGTTTTGCTCACAGTGACAGTCTTTATCTTCCCTTCGATTGGACGATGAATTTTAGCTTCAACCTCTCCAATGTTTCCTGGAAGCTTGACAATATCGTCAAGAACTTTGACGTTTTGAGGATATTGAATAGACTGCTTGCCGTGCTTAAATTTGAACCGAGGGAAGCCTGCCCTGCCTTCAAAAAAGTTCTTGTACGCTGTAGTTAGATTGAGTGTTGTCGTATTGGCTATAGCGTCTGCTATATAATAGCTTATTTTGAGGAAATATATAAATCAATACGGTTCAGTTAAGGTTGATGCGTAAAAAATTACGTATGTACAGATGCGTCATGGCGCGTCTGTACAATGTTGTCCCGCTCGGGTTATGGTCTTATGTTAACCGTATTGATTTGTAAACAGTCGGATAAACAAAAATGAGAAACCGGGTTTCTTTGCAAATCCCGGTTTCTAAAACTTGAAATATCGTTAATCAATTGATAATGTGTAGCTTGAGTTGAAGAACGAAACCAAATGACAATTAACAATTAGCAATTAGCCACCAGCTACAGCAGGGACAATACTCACTTCGTCACCATCTTTTAATGGTGTTGCCGTCCCGTCCAAAAAGCGGATGTCTTCGCTGTTAACATATAGATTCAGAAACCGCCGTGGTTGTCCGCTTTCGTCACATAAGCGCGATTTTATACCAGGGCAGTGCTGTTCTAGAGACTCGAACAACTCGGAAATGGTATTGCCTTTACACTGTAAGGTAGCTTGGTTGTTTGTGAATTTCTGAAGGGCGGTAGGAACTAAAACTGTTACAGACATAGGTGTAGAAAGTATGAAGTATGAAGTATGAAGTGTGAAGTATGAAGTCTAAGGTGGAAAGTACTCGGTTTTCATACTTTACCCTTTATCCTTCATACTTTATCCTTTATACGAGAACTTGCTGCCATTCCAGGCGGTCGAGGGTGTGGGAACGCTCTAGTGCTCTTTCAAAGCTGTCGAGCTTCGCTTCAATGGTCAACGGTTCGCCAATGTAGCCTTGTACGGCTTCTTGGGTCTTCAAACCATTTCCGGTAATGTAGACCACGGTTGTTTCGTCTGGGTCAATCTTGCCAGCTTCTACCAATTTTTTCAGCACGGCAACGGTTGTACCTCCAGCAGTCTCGGTAAAGATACCTTCTGTCTCAGCAAGCAGCTTGATGCCTTCGATGATTTCGGTATCTGTTACAGTCTCAATATTACCACCTGTTTTCTTCGCTATATCTAAAGCATAAACACCATCTGCAGGATTGCCGATCGCAATGGATTTAGCAATTGTATTTGGTTTTACTGGCTTGATAAAGTCGCGTCCTTCTCTATATGCTTGAGCGATTGGCGAACATCCTTCTGCTTGTGCGCCGCTAAACCTAACACTCTTAGCTTCCACCAAACCCAGTTCCACAAATTCTTGGAAGCCTTTGTAAATTTTTGTATATAGCGAACCAGATGCCAGAGGTGCAACGATATGGTCGGGTAATTCCCAACCCAGTTGTTCTGCCACTTCAAAACCTAGGGTCTTAGAACCTTCCGAGTAGTAGGGACGCAAGTTGATATTGACAAATCCCCATCCATGTGTATTGGCTACTTCGGAACAGAGACGGTTGACTTGGTCGTAATTGCCTTTAACAGCCATGAGGGTTGGGCTGTAAATCAGGCTACCCAAAACTTTTCCTGCTTCCAAGTCAGCGGGAATGAACACGCAGCAATCCAAACCGGCGTGGGCGGCGATCGCAGCAGTAGAATTTGCTAAGTTACCGGTACTCGCGCAAGAAACAGTAGAGAAACCTAATTCCCGTGCCCGAGTCAGGGCGACTGACACCACTCTATCTTTGAAGCTGAGAGTGGGCATATGGACGGCATCATTTTTGATATACAGTTTATTCAGACCCAAGCGACGTGCCAAGCGATGGGAACGAACCAATGGAGTCATACCTGTTCCCACATCAATTGGGTTTTCGCTTTCGACAGGCAAAAAGTGACGGTAGCGCCACATGGAATTTGGTCCTGCTTGAATTGTTTCACGGGTAACCCTAGAGCGCAGTGAACTGTAGTCATAGGTTACTTCCAATGGACCAAAACAGAACTCGCATACGTGGAGAGCTTTGAGTTCGTATTCCGCACCACATTCCTTACATTTTAAGGATTTGAAAGTGCCGGCGCTTGTTTGGGTATGGGTGGTTGTCGCCTGTGTCATATGTCCGCTTTTCCTGGGTATCCGTCTACTGTGGTTTTGATAGTAACACGAGCAAAAATACCCGTCAAACATATCCGACAATTTTTGTCGGGATTAAAAAAACTGCAATAACACAGTGCGGTCATTTTTTATCGATAAACCTTGTAAAATTTCTGCCCTCTGACTGACCCCAGGCAAAAATAGAGACGCGCCATGGCTCGTCTCTACAAAAAACTAGGTTTTTATGATTTTTGTACCGATGCTGTAACCCGTGCTATAAACTGGACGGGCAAGGATGCCCACCCCACATTCTGAGGTAATCTATTTGTTAGGAGTTTCTGAAAAATGGCTTGTTTGGATTTGGAGCGTTTAGGTTTGCAGTTCGCTAGAACTATCTGATACTACGTCTGCTAAGGTTTCAAGCAAACTATGGGCACTAGCGCGTATACTATTACTTATATTAGGGTTGAAGCAGCAGACTTTCCTGTTGCGCTGCTACAGAATTGCCGTTGAGGCGGCGACAATGGCAATGCATTACAGTCTTATTGTCCCCGTCCTGGTTTACAATCTGCAAAACTATCATGCCTCTGTGTCGAGAAAGCTGGCGATCGCCATCTCAATAACTGCTTCAACGGGATACTCTATTTCAGCAGCACGAGCAATTAGGGCAGATCGAATTCTCTCAGGTAAGCGTTCCAAGATGGCTTCGGCATCAGCGGAGGAAAGTTGTTCCAAAAGTTTTGCTTGCATAGCTTTACTGTTCGCTTGGGATCTGGACGTTATAAGGAGGTTCGGTAGCTCGTAGGAAGTATATCAGTAGGGGCGAACGGTTGAGAGCCCTTACAGCAATCTGTACCTCCTCCGCGTTGCAATCTGCTGTATGTTCCCACAAAAAGCATTTCAGCAGATATTATCACCTTTGGCTAACAAATTTATTAAATCCTACTGCCGTAACAAATATTTGGACTGGTTTTCTCAAGTGTGCAGAAGAGGTAGTCCGTATGGCATTACCAATGAATGTAAAGAAACATTTCTGTTTCTTAGAATAGAGTTAAAACGCTTTTATTTCCTCTAAGGAAGCCCCAACTGCTGCTTTAAGGCTTTAGGCAGAGTAGTATTTTCTAAGCCCCTGACACCATCCCATTTTGTATTCTCATCCCAAATAATATCTCCTCTATCTTCACTAATGAGGATAGTTTCATAAAGGTCAGCACCACTGAGGTCAGCACCACTGAGGTCTGCACCACTGAGGTCTGCACTGCTGAGGTCTGCACCACTGAGGTCTGCGCTGCTGAGGTCTGCACCACTGAGGTCTGCGCTGCTGAGGTCTGCATCACTGAGGTCTGCGCTGCTGAGATTTTGTATTGCTCCTTGATTAACAATTTGCCAAACTAAAGACCATTTTTGATCAATTTTTGTTGTTTCAATAATTTGAGTTTGTCTCAGGTTAGCGCCGTTGAGGTTAGCGCCGTTGAGGTTAGCGCCAGTGAGGTCAGCGCCAGTGAGGTTAGCGCTATCGAGGTCAGCGCCAGTGAGGTCAGCGCCAGTGAGGTCAGTGCTAGAGAGATTAGCGCCTATGAGGTAAGTGCCTATGAGGTTAGCGCCAGTGAGGTCAGCGCCATCAAGATCAGCGTTATCAAGGTAAGCGCCTCTGAGGTAAGTGCCTCTGAGGTTAGCGCCAGTGAGGTCAGCACTATCGAGGTAAGCGCCATCGAGGTCAGCGCCACCGAGGTCAGCGCCATCAAGGTCAGCGCCAGTGAGGACAGTGCCATAAAGGTTAGCGCTTCTGAGGTTAGCCCCTCTAAGAAATCGACCAACTACAGATCCAAAATCTTCAGCTTTAAGGCACTGACTGTAACCTATGATAGAAGATAGTCGAAATTTGTCTTCATTCTTTGTACCCGGTTTCCCTAGTGGGAAGAATTGGATTTTTTGTTTGAGCTCGTCGTCATCTTGTTCCTGACCATAACGATGCAACTCAAAGAGCAAAATCATGACATTTAAACCTACATAAACGTCAACCTGTCGCTGACCTATTTGAATGTTATATTCTTTCAGTTGTTGCACTTTTTTCTGAGGTAAAGTTTCTGTACCAGAGTCAATAAATTTGCCTTTGAACCAGTTATTATAAAAATTATTTAAGCGCGTAAATAGCGTCTCCCAATCAAAGTTTTTACTCTCAATAAGCAACCCCATGAGGTATTCCATAATTTCTGGTGTTAGTTTACCAAAACCCAGTAGGTCATAAATTTCCCAATCGATCTGAGCTATGGGAATCATAGGTTCTTTTTCTTCGTCTTCATCTTCATCAGATTCTTTGTATTGTGTCCAGGCTTTTAGGCTAGCTTTCAAACGCTCGGCAAACAAGAATTCACTAAAACTCTTATGATAAAATTCAATGCCACCTTCTTGATTACTTGCAGGACGAATATAAAAAGCAGCCAAAGCATTTTTTAAAGCTTCTTCACCAGCTTCTTTTTTAGCTGTTTCTAGAGCTTTTTTCACAGGATCATCTTGTAAACGCCCTTCAAGCATTGACATTAAAGCCAGTTCGCCACCTGATTGAGCAACACATAAAGCGGCTTCTGTCAGAATACGTCTTAAATCTTTAGGTTTGAGTTTAGTTATCTTAGGATTAAGATTAGTACTGTCATCCTGAGTAGAACGTTGTTTGTCTAAGACCAATTCTAAAGCCTTTTGATAAATGACTATTTTTGCCGATCGCGCAGAGATCTTTTCAAATTCTTCAATTGCTAACTTGCCCTCTCGATGCATAACCGCCAATAAATAGAGTAAGAGAGGCTCTTCAGCCAATTTCTTTACTTCCTTTAATGAATCCGGGCAGTCATCTTTCTGTAAAACTTCCAAAAACTGTTGGAAATTTGTAGGTTGTCCTTGGTTTGTTGATAGTGCTTCCCATTTTTTGACCCATTCTTTTTGGAGTTCTCGATCGAGTTCGATAATTTCTACTCATTCAAAAATGCGGGGCAATTCATAGATACCTTGTAAAGACATGGGTCTACCAGTGATTAATACTCTATGACCCATCTCTTTAGAATCATTGCACTCCTTCTGAAACCCTTCGACTTGGTCGAGAAATGCTTTTAAATTAAAATTGTTTCTTGCTTCAATCTGTAGCTCGTCAAAGCCATCAAGTAAAAACAAAAACCGGGTATTCCTATTTGTTAGCCAATTGGGGTCATTTTGAATAAAACTATATTTTAGTTCTGCTTTTAAAGTACTTTCTAACCGGGATTCAAAATGGTCAATATCCCGCAAGCGAATCAAAATAGGTGTCCAAACAGGATGCAAATACCGCCGCACCCAGTCTGCAAACATCCGACAAAATACGCTTTTACCCCGTCCCGGTCCACCTTGAATAAACAGCACTTTCTTCTGTCGGTTTGGCTCTGTGTCTGTAAGCATTTCCCACGCCCATTTCTCCAACAAAACAGGTGATGCATCATCGTCCCTCTGTCCATTTTCCTTGACGGGTTTTTCTTCCAAGGATACATAAATATCTCTATAAGAGAAATTTTCAGTAAAGACCTTTTCTAAAGGTTTCTGCTTAATTTCTTCCAAGTAGTTATCAATACTAACAAGTCTTTCCTCTTCTTTAAGCCAATCACCAAGACTAGGCTGAACGACTTTTTTGATAGTCTCATCTGACTGTATCCAAGCTTTCATCAAATAGCGGTGAGTATTCCAAGCAACTCGTTCTGTTAAAATATCAATAATTTGTAGATTTTTTAAAACTGTTAAGCGTTGTGATAAAATTTTATTAAATTTTTCTGATAATTGCGAATCGTGGAAACAAACAACTGCATATCTAGCGCTATCATAATCTAATTCAAAATTATTGAGTTCTTGGCGAATAAATTTTCTGACTTCTTCATTAACTTCAGAAATATTTTCACGATTATCCCAATTAAGGTCTGGATAGAAAGAGAAAATTTTGCTGAGGCTTTCTAAATAAGCCGCTTGACTCACTATAAATACACAGTCTTCTAAAGAAGGATCTTTCTCAGTCAATTGACGATAACCATTTAACAAAGCTATGCCAACAGATACAAACGGTAACCCCGCACCCACGACTTGTGCTAGGGGCGAACACAAGACATCTAATAATGAAGAGGAATTTTGCAATACAGGCTTCAATAACTCTATACTGCTACCCTGCTCTTTAAAGGTTTTTACTGCCTCTAGAACCGCTTTACTAGCCTCAGCGGTCGTTTTTACGCTCTCTTCTATTGAAAATACTTCCCGCAAGCGCTTCCAGAGACCCATTTGTATGCTCCCGTAAAACTACTTACATAGTAAAACACAATCCATTGTCGAAGTTTACAATTTACTAAGCTTTTGTTAAATACGGTTTCATAAATGTAGTTATATACTTTGATCTAACCCTGGCGCTCAACCACTAAGCCTGATAATAGCAACTCCATATGTTTTGGGCTACTATCAGCGATCGCTTCTCCCTGCTGTAAAATTTGCTGTTAAGTTTTTCTTCATATGTTTTGCCAGTGCTTCACAGATCGTGTTTTCTTCCCCAGCAGGATCTAATGGAACTAAGTCAGTAGGACTGGACATAACTAGCAGAACCTTGAGCGGCTGACTGGCTGACTTTAGCTCGCGCTTCTGCAATGAAACATCAATATAGTTAAGTTGTTAATCGTTGATGCGGAAAGTGAGGTAATTGTGCAATGGATAGATTAAAACATTATCGGAAAATCGTCCAGGAAGTTTTAACAGAATACTATCAACTTAATGAAAAATTGAGTTCTACAACTGAAAGTGCTTTAGCTTTTGATGAGGTACACGACCAGTACCTTTTGCTGTTGATGGGTTGGCAGAAAGATGATCGGATTAAAAGTGTAATGATTCATATCCGGCTTTAGTCATGCTCCTGTTAAGGGTTACATGACAATAAATATGAGGACAATGACTCCAGATACCACATTGCCTGAAATTGAGGCATTGATGGTGACCTACGATATTGGACGACTGCCAGTTTTAGAACACGGGCAGTTGGTAGGAATTGTCACCCGTACTGATGTATTGCGAGAATTGCACCAAGAGGAGCATGGGAGAGGAGCAGTCGGGGAAAGGGCAAGCAGAGGAGAAAGGAATCTGAAATTTCCTACCTTGGAAGAATTAAAATTGCGACTAGCTCCTCAACTCTGGCAATTGTTAGCTAAAGCATCAACAGAGGCAGAAAAACGGGGTTGGCATCTTTACATCGTTGGAGGCGCAGTACGGGATTTACTTTTAGCAGAAGAAGCCGCCGGAACTCTGCTAATTAAAGATATCGATTTAGTGGTTGATGGCTTTCATAAAGCAGCTGATGTGGGTGCCGGTGTAGAATTGGCAAGAGCGCTTCAGGAAATTTACACAACAGCACGCTTAGAAATTCACGGGGCTTTTCAAACAGCAGCTTTATTGTGGCGTAAAGACCCAGAATTAGATTCACTGTGGGTTGATATTGCCACTTCTAGAACAGAATTCTACCCGTATCCAGCAGCGAATCCAGAAGTTGAGGCAAGTTCAATTCGTCAAGATTTGTATCGCCGCGATTTTACAATCAACGCAATGGCATTGCGGCTGACACCTCCCCGCGCTGGTGAATTACTTGATTTCTTTGGTGGAATGCTCGACTTAAAGGCAAAGCAAATTCGGGTATTACACGCTAACAGTTTTATTGAAGATCCCACCCGCATTTATCGCGGCGTGCGCTTTGCTGTCAGATTGGGATTTCACTTGGAACCCCAAACAGAGGAGTATATCCGCTACGCTATCAACAGTGGTGTTTATGACCGTACCACCCGAGAGAATGGCAGAGCACCAGCACTGCAAACCAGGCTTAAGGCAGAACTAAAGCATATCTTAGAAGCTCCCTATTGGAAATCGGCATTGCTGTTGCTAGAGGATTTAGGGGCATTGCAGTGCATTCATCCTACCCTCAATTTAAATGAGGAACTCTTACGGCAATTACGCGTTCTAGAGCGGTGCTTGCGGCGGTACGATCCCGAACAAACTCTCATCATTCACTGGCAAATGCGTTTGGAAACCTTAATTGCCCACTTAGCACCAGAATATCGCGGACAAGTTGCAAAAAACCTGCAATTGCCTGATGACAGTATTAACAGGTTGGATAACGTAGCGCGGGCGCAGGAAAATGTCAAGACCCTCACCCCCAACCCCTCTGTGCAAGCAAACAGGGAAAAGGCGGAAATATATCCTAGTAAAGTCGTGCAATTGTTACGGCAGTACGATTTACCAATGCTGATTTTAATTGCAGTTCAAAGCCCGCGATCGCTAAGACAAAAAATTTGGAAATATTTAACAGTTTGGTCAGGAGTTCAGCCAATTCTTAATGGGAATGACCTGAAAAAATTGGGCTACAAACCAGGACCCCAGTTTCGACAAATGCTTGATGATTTGCTAGCCGCAACCTTAGATGGAGTGATTTGCGATCGCGCTCAGGCTGAGGAGTTTTTGACTCAACACTATCCTCTCCGTCTAATTTGATTGGGATAAATGGGACTTGAGCCGAATATCATCAGGAGAGAGAAAATTGAAATAATCGCTGACTTGCGTTGTTAACATAGTCTTTCTCATTAAAGTGTTGCTTTCTATTTTCTCCCATCCTAGTCAGCCCTTGTTCCTCCCTCATCCTGCAAAAACTGGGACTAACATCAAGCCCCTGAAGCAATTGCCAGCATTTGTAATCGCGCTTCCGGAATCCTGTGCTACTATAGTGTAGCTAGAATCAAACCTCAAAACGCCTCATATAGCTGAAATGAAGTAGTAGCAAAAGACAGTTGCCTAAAAGCAACAGTGACTGACAAATAAATCTCTTGGCTCTCATATCTTGTGGGACTTGACTCTTATCTCTTATAAGACTTGGCTCTCATATCTTGTGGGACTTGACTCTTATCTCTTATAAGACTTGTCTCTCATATCTTGTGGGACTTGACTCTTATCTCTTATAAGACTTGTCTCTCATATCTTGTGGGACGGGCGAGACGCCCGTCATAGCCCATAGACAATTAAAAACTCCACTCCACAAGAAAGTATTCACTGAAAAAAATAATCCGCATATCTATATATAAAGCAGCCATGAGCTAAGGATTTGTCACGACAATTTTTACTACAAGCCGCCTTGTTATTCTCTGCGGCTAAATTTGCTCACTCAACTGCACGACTCATGCCCTTCATAACACGCATTGGGCAAGTATGCGCTGCACAGCTTTACTAAGGTTTGAAAATAATGCAGAAAAAATCAATATTGATAGCCGAAAATTTGGGCTATGAACTCAGCGCAACCAGGGCTTTGTTTAAGGGTGTTCATCTCAGCATTGAAGAGGGAGCACGCATTGCTTTGGTTGGTTCTAATGGGGTTGGTAAATCAACTCTGCTAAAGATTTTGGCGGGTCAACTCACCCCCACAACAGGTTCTGTCATGGGTCATAGCACGATTTACTATTTACCTCAAATCAGCAACATTAGACGGGAAATCAGAACAGAAACAGTTCTCGATATTCTGACTTCTAGTTCTGAAGAATGGTGGAATATTGAAACAATTTTGGAAACTCAATTCCACACCGTGCTTGACTTATCTCTACCACTCTTTAATTTAAGTGGTGGCGAACTTACAAAGCTCTTCTTAGCTATTGGTTTATCCCGACAGCCAAAGTTACTATTGCTAGATGAACCGACAAATCACTTGGATTTGATGGCTTTAGAAAGCTTGAAAGACTTTTTGAATAATTTTTATGGGTCATTTGTCATTGTTTCCCACAAGCCATTTTTTCTAGACCAGGTGACAGACACAACTTGGCAACTCACACCAGAGGGCGTCAAAATTTATGGAGGAAATTTTTCTCTATATCGAGAGCAAAAAGAGATAGAGTCAGAAGCCGCATTACGATCGCATGAAGTGGCAAGAAAAGAACTCAAACGTGCCAAATCGTCGGCATTACAAGAACAGCAAAGGGCAGCCCAATCTCGCAAACAAGGACGCCAACTAGCGGGTAGCATTCCTAAAATTGTGGCTGGAACAATGAAACGAAAAGCAGAGGTGACAGCGGGAATCGCCAAACAAAAACACGAAGCAGCTGTAGAGAAGGCAACTCAGAAATATGCAGAAACAAAAGTAAAAACAACAAAGGCAACAAGTATTAAACTGGAGGAAAGAAGTCAAAAACGCAGAAATATTATTGATATTCAAGGTGCAAATCTTTGTGTGGGGGAACGGCTGCTAATTGAGAACATTCAGCTTCATATCTCTTCTGGCGATCGAATAGCTGTAGCTGGTACTAATGGTTCCGGTAAATCAAGTCTGGCAAAAGCAATTTTGGCAACTTTGGCAATGGATGAGGTAACGGAGAACTTATCTGTCAGGCTTACAGATAGACTATCCGTTACAAAATCTCCTACCAAAGCGGTTTATCTCGACCAAACCTACGAAATAGTCAATCGCAAACAGACTATCCTAGAAAATATGCAAGCCGCCAACCCCAATCTCAGCTATCAGCTTTTGCGGCAACAGTTAGGACACTTCCTGTTTAAATATGATGATGTAAATAAACCAGCATCCGTGTTGAGTGGTGGTGAGTTAGCAAGATTGGCGATCGCTATTATCAGTATCTCAGAAATCGATTTGCTGATACTAGATGAGCCAACAAACAATTTGGATATCGAAACCGTTAACCAAATGATTGAAGGTATCAATGAATATCAAGGTACACTTTGGGTTATTTCCCACGACCTAAATTTCTTAAGCCATATCGGTATTACCCAATCCTACAAATTGAGCGGGCAAGTCTTGCAAATGACCACCTACTTACCTAGTGAACCCGAGCAATACTATCAAGAGTTGCTCAGTAATGAAACATAAAGTATCAAGAATAAAAAATAGGCTATGTGAAGAAGGGTAAAGGATAAAGGATGAAAAACAGGTTAATATTTTCCTTACTCCCTTATACCTTATCCTTCATACTTTATCCTTCATCCTTCATACTTTATCCTTACCTCAATCCCAGCCAATTTTTCATTTCTTGAACTAGCCACAAACATTCTGTTTCAGCAGATTTAAAATCAAAGTTGCCAAACTTATATTTATTTTCACTAGCAGCAATAATAATTTTCATAATTTCCGAAGAATTTTCTCCTTTGGTTTGATAAATATAGACATAAACGTTATGTATATCTAGTGTTTTCCCATGAACTTGTCGGTAACGCTTACCGAACACACTCCACGTAATTGTAAAGGAGTCGCGTTGGAAGCTGATGTCTGTTTCAGTCAGAAGAGGAATTAGGTAACCTAGTGAGACAAGTGAGACAATAAACCAAATCGATGGAGCAACAGCTACGCCAAAACTAAATAATAGAGCAAATAGAAAAGACGCAAATAACCAAAGTATTAAGGCAAAAAAATCTAAAGCTCTCATGGGTTGCTTGGGAAGTTTGATGTGGAGTTGGTGCAAAGACTTTTTAATCTGAATTCGGCTGTTCTGTGGCTTGTGAACCGGGAGATGAGTTTTAGGATTCAGAGGTGTATCGAGTGCTGTTAAAGCTTGACGAGCCATGCTAAATCTAGCTTCGACATCCGGTTCCGTGAGGGTTTCAATCCAACTGACAAGATGGGGGCTGACGCTGACGTGCTCGCCAAACTGAATTCGCATCTTCCGTTGTGGTAAATCAGCTGGTGCGACTCCTGTAAGCAAATGAATTAAACTTGCTCCTAATGCGTAAAGATCGGAAGCGGGAACTGCGCGACCGCCAAACTGTTCCATTGGTGCATAACCGTAGGTACCAATTACAGTAAAAGTTGCTCTCTCACTAATGGCTCGATCTTGTACGGCTCCAAAATCAACCATATAAATTCGCCTATCTTCCCCTAAAATTAAGTTACTAGGTTTAATATCTCGGTGAAGTACAGCAGGGCTGAGTTCGTGCAAATAAACCAAAATATTTAAGACATCCGTGGCAATTTTGCGAATTTGCTTTTCAGAGAACTTTTGCCCTTGAGTTAGCAACTCTTTTAAAGATGAACCGGGTATATAATCCTGTACCAGACAAAACCACAGAAGACGATCGTCAATCGAAAAATAGTCCCGATATTTCGGAATTTGAGGATGGTTCAATTGCTTAAGAATATTAGCTTCTCGCTCAAAGAGTTTCAAGCTTTCCCACTGGACTCGATCGCCAAATGTCAGGAGTTTCACGATAACCCGTTCAGGAGGCTGTGTTGTCAAATCTTCTGCTAGCCAGGTTTGACGACCCGCATTTTGTCCTAATTTCTCTTTAAGTTGATAGCGTGTTTGTAAGACTTGCCCCACTTCTAGCATTGCCAACCCCTCTCAACAACTCAATGAGCCTCAGATCCTCAGTGATGTTGGGATATGGCTCGCTCTACCTTTATAACCCCTGTTTCGTAAGAGCGCTGATTTCCTGACAGAAGTCTACCACTAAAGCAGAAGCACCAAGGTAAGCGAGCAAGTTATAATTTTTTAGCGGATGAGCGTAACAAAAATTTATGAGTAACCCTTTAGTGCAAGCATTTTTCGTTGGGCGAGCCGTTGCTGAGATTGTCAGCGAAAAGTTAGAATTCGCCCTTACTGATGCCTTGAGCGAACTCGGTAAGTTGGATGCCCAAACCAAAGAGCAAATGCGTGAGTTTACTGAAGAAGTCATGGAGCGAGCAAACCGAGCATCGGAAGCAACGGGTGCAACTTCGACCTCTCCAGGATACCCCAGAACCAGTTCAGCCTCAGTTGACACACAAGCCACAATTGATGAGTTGCGAGCAGAAATTGCTACATTGCGAACTGAGTTGCAGCGCTATCGCAACCAAAGCAATGCCAATGGTTAGTGGTGAGTGATTAGTGGTTAGTGGTTAGTGGTTGAGACTCAACCAGTAACGACTAACAAATAAAAATAAACTATTAGCATAGCAAATACCTTTTTGCTCCCCTATTAAAGATAGTTTAGGAATCAGAGTGTCTTTTCTTCCTACTGACTCAGTTAAGAACCAGCGGTAAGCAAAACATATGGAAAAAGGTTATTCAGATAAGGCATACCGTTGGAATCGGGAAAATTACTCTCGCAGACGGCGCTTTTTGGACATTTGGTCTTTTGTCTTGACTTTCATGTTCAAGCTTTGGCGTTACAACAAATCTTGGAGTTACCCAGGAGGAGTCACTGAAGCCAAGAAAACAGCAAGACGAAAGGCTCAAGCACTATGGATTCGCAATACCCTCCTAGATTTGGGACCCACTTTTATTAAAGTTGGGCAACTTTTTTCTACCCGTTCTGATATATTCCCCAGTGAATATGTAGAGGAACTTTCAAAGCTACAAGATAGAGTACCGGCTTTTAGCTATGAGCAGGTAGAAGCAATTATTGAGCAAGAGTTAAGCAAAAAAATCCCCGAACTCTTCGAGAGTTTTGAACCAGTTCCTTTAGCTGCGGCTAGTTTGGGACAAGTTCATAAAGCTACTTTGCACACTGGAGAAGCTGTGGTTGTCAAAGTGCAGCGTCCCGGTCTTAAGAAATTATTTGAAATAGATTTACAAATTCTTAAGGGAATTACTCGCTACTTCCAAAACCACCCCGACTGGGGAAAAGGTCGTGATTGGATAGGAATTTATGAGGAATGTTGCCGCATCCTTTGGGAAGAAATTGATTATCTCAACGAAGGTCGTAATGCCGATACTTTTCGCCGCAATTTTCGTGATTTTGATTGGGTGAAAGTCCCCCGAGTTTACTGGCGTTACACCTCGTCCCGTGTTGTGACTCTGGAATACTTACCTGGTATAAAAATTAGCCAATATGAAGCAATAGAGGCAGCAGGTTTAGATCGGAAGGCGATCGCCCGTCAAGGTGCGGAAGCTTATATGCATCAACTTCTCAACAACGGCTTTTTCCATGCAGACCCTCACCCAGGGAATATTGCTGTCAGCCCGGAAGGTGCGCTAATCTTCTATGATTTCGGCATGATGGGGCGTATAAAAAGCAACATACGTGAAGGGCTAATGGAAACTTTGTTTGGTATTGCCCAGAAAGATGGCGATCGCGTTGTGAAATCTCTGATAGATTTGGGGGCGCTAGCTCCAGTAGAGGACATGGGTCCTGTACGGCGTTCTGTTCAGTATATGCTGGACAATTTTATGGATAAGCCGTTTGAAAATCAATCAGTAGCTGCTATTAGTGACGATTTGTACGAAATAGCATATAATCAGCCATTTAGATTTCCAGCTACCTTTACTTTTGTGATGCGAGCTTTCTCAACTCTCGAAGGTGTGGGTAAGGGGTTAGATCCTGAATTTAACTTTATGGAAGTAGCCAAACCATATGCGATGCAGCTTATGACTAATATGAATGGTTCTGAAGGCAATAGCTTTCTTAATGAATTAAGCCGTCAAGCAGTTCAAGTCAGCAGTACGGCGTTAGGACTACCTCGCAGGCTGGAAGATACACTAGAAAAACTAGAGCGGGGAGATGTGCGGGTACGGGTTCGGTCTATCGAAACAGAGCGACTGCTGCGACGACAAACAAATGTTCAGCTGGGAATGACCTATGCTGTTATTGTGAGTGGTTTTACACTCTCAGCTGCCATTTTCTTGGTGAAAGACTATACATGGTTAGCTGCACTCGCTGGTTTAATCGCCGCGGCTGTCTCGTGGCTGCTGATTCGACTGCTTCTACGCCTCGACCGCTATGACCGTATGTATTAAATTCTGTAGAAACTATATGAAAATTAACTCCACCGGGAAAAGCGATCCGGGACTTATTCGTTCTAATAACCAAGATGCTTACTACATTGACCCTGAAGGGCGGTTTTTTATAGTTGCTGATGGTATGGGTGGTCATGCAGGAGGCGAGCAAGCAAGTCGCATTGCCACACAAGAAATTCAATCTTATCTCACACTAAATTGGAGCTCCTCCAAGTCTTCCGAGCAGTTACTAGAGGAAGCTTTGTTAAAAGCCAATGAGGGAATTTTGCGGGATCAGCAAAATCATCCGGAACGTGGTGACATGGGCACAACGGTCGTAACCATCATGTTTCGCAATTCGGAGCTGCCTTGGTGCGCTCATGTTGGGGATTCCAGATTGTACCGTTTCCGTGAGTCTCAATTAGAACAAATTACTGAAGACCATACCTGGGTAGCACGCGCTCTGAAAATGGGTGATATTACCGCCGAAGAAGCTCGAGTTCATCCCTTCCGTCACGTGTTATCTCGTTGCTTGGGACGTGAAGATTTACATCAAGTCGATATCAAGCAAGTAGATATTAAAGCAGGCGATCGCTTCCTATTGTGCAGTGATGGGCTTACAGAAGAACTCGCTGACCAAGTTATTGCTTCCTACCTTCAAGAAAACTCCTTGCCAGATAAAGCTGCTTACTCCCTGATTGAATCAGCCAAAGAGCACGGTGGACACGACAACATTACGGTTGTCATCGTTACAGTTGACTAAACCCTATGGAAAAAATCCTCGCTCGGACAAAGACACAGTAGAAATTCCCCCCTTGTCTACCTTGTCTACCTTGTCTACCTTGTGCTCCTGGTGTCCCCATTTCCAAATATCCCACTTACGATTTTGTTCAGCCTGAGCATTTTTCTTATTTACTAGTTGATAGATATATTCATAAGCCTCCGTAGTTAAAAACTTCGGAGGCTTATTACCGTATTTTGTATAATTGACATCTTGCACCTTATAAGGTAGTGCGAATATAATTCACATTTACTACCCCTTATCTCTTGCCACAAGCAAGGGAACTAGAGGAAGGTAGAGTAACAAAGAAAGCCAATAACCAGCCTAGCCTTCTAGACCTTTGACTTTCTCAACAGCTTTTTACTTTCCGGAATCTGCTTTAGCAGACTTGGGGTCTATATCACTAGAATGAGCCGCAAGATGCTCAACCCCAAAAATTATCCATTAGGGTATGGGCAATTCGTCAAACAATTGTTATCTTCTGTAATATACAGCAGAACAAATGTATGACAAATCGCAGTCCACAGAAACACCCTTTTGGACTTCTCAAGACTAAATCACTCTCAAGACTAAATCACATTAACTTATTCTCTTAGGAGAGAACTTATGAACCAACCCATCGAATTGACTTTAGAACAACAATTCAGTATCCGCTCCTTCGCTACTCAAGTTCAAAACATGAGTCACGACCAAGCAAAAGACTTCTTAGTCAAACTTTACGAGCAAATGGTGGTACGCGAAGCCACTTACAAAGAGCTTCTCAAGCACCAGTGGGGGCTAGACTCAGGTTCCACTTTGGCATAGAGATTTGATGTCGCAGTGGGCGACCTCCTTCTCTTGCTCAGTTCCAAGGAGGAAAAGGGCTGGGGATGCAGGGGCGTCAACTCCGAAAAAAAACTCATTAGTATAAGTTTTATAACGGATAATTTACCCTACTAGAAACATGGCTGCTCCTTTAAAGCAGTGAAAACTTTGGTATGGAGTATGAATTGTGCATATACCTATCTAAACACCTGGATGAAAGGCAATGACAAGGCATTTGCCTACTTTTGCCTTTTTTAGCATCACACCAGATATCGAGGAAAGTACACACAGCCTTTAGTTTACCCGTCTTTCACAGCCAGTAAGTTGATTATTTATATTTCTTATAACTTTAGACAGCGTCTTGTATACAGGGTTTTTAACATTTTGTAATAAAAACCGTCAACAATGCTTTACTAGTTATAAGAACAATTAAGTATATTTCCCTTAAGCAGAAAGGTCAAATGGCGAATCCGTATCAATAGCTTGTATTTTTGCCAAAATTTGGGATTTTATCTTTTCGTACTCTGCTTTTAATAAACTTTTACTAATTTGCGGGTCGGCAGAGGATATGAGTGTAGCGCTCATTTTAACCCAATCCTGCAAACGCTGCCGTTGAGCAGGTGCAATGCTAGAGAGTAGTACGTGGGCACAGCGACTTGGGGCTTCTCGAGAAAAGAAGAGCAAACGGTAAGAACCTGTTTGTCCGAGTAAGTTAGTCACCTCTCGCCCAAAACTTGTTTTTAAATCAAGGTAATATGGCAACCATTTAGGACCGTGCTTGCGATTGTGTATCAGAGTAATCCACAACAACATGGGATGGGGAGAAGCAATAAAAAGAAATTGATTGTAACGGGTACATAATAAACGTTTGACAATTTCTTGTTGTGGCAACATGACCCACAAAGCTGCAATCACCTCTTCATTAGGAGTACGGATCAGCTTTGGAAAAACAATATCAGCAATAGGTTTATTGGGGGGCCAAGCAGCTTGTTGTGCAATTTCATCAGTTAACATAGATGGCAGAAGAACAGGTTTTGTCTTCTGCTCGGAATCCGTTCTGAGGGTAGAAGCACTAGCAGGTGTCAAAGCAACTACTTCGTCTTGTGGTGGAATTTTACGCGTACCGTAATTTTGTTCAAGAGATACTAAAACTTTCAGAATTTCATCGACACTCTGAGGACGAGAACTTGCTGATTTGGCTAGGCAACGCATAACCAAATTTTCCACCTCATAAGGCAGTTGCAGCGTAGGTGCTATCTCAGAAAATGGACGCGGTTGTTGTTGGTGATGTACTTTATACCATGCTCCAAAAGAGTGGTTAGTGGCTACAAAAGGCAATTTACCAGTAAGCATCTCATACATCATCACTCCTAAACTATAGATATCAGCACGGTTGTCTAGTTCCTTACCATCCATTTGTTCGGGCGAAGAATAAGCCAAAGTACCTAAATAATAGTTAGTATAATTAGAGTCTGACAATAGTAACTTTGCAATACCAAAATCCAAAACCTTCACAAGCTCGCCAAAGCTAGCATCTTGAATGACTAGCATATTACTTGGTTTAATATCACGGTGAATAATTGGGCAAATTTTGCCCTCAACTGGAATGCCATTATGAGCGCAGTTTAACCCCAAGCAAATTTGACGTACAATACTTAAAAATCTCGGTAAAGACAATTGTTGCTTGCGGATGAGATGACTGAGGTTTGTCCCTTGTAAGTATTCCATTACATAGTACGGGGTAGCATTCTCGTCTACGCCATAATCCATCACTCGGACAATGTGAATACTTTTTTGCCCCAGTAAGGCACAGGTTTTTGCTTCTCGCTCAAACCTTTCTAGTACCCGTATTTTTTGGTTTTGAATTGATAGGGAAAGAAATTTAATCGCAACCGGTACACCACCCAACAAAGTGTCCTTAGCACGATAAACTCTACCCATTGCTCCAGTACCAATTATGTCCTGAAGCTCGTAGCGTTTGCTGAGTAAGCGACCAATGTTGGGGTCTGACATAAGAAATTCGACTCCAAGGTTAAGTAATTTTAGAAAGTTTCTACTGTACACACAGGTTAGAAGTTTTGGGTATGTGCATTTGGCACAACCTAGTAGAACTAGTAAATACACTTAGTTCTTTTGTACAAACCCGTACTTTAGTTACTCTTTTTAGTTACTATTTATTTTTCCCAATTTTTATTCATTAAATAACACGGTTAGTAGTTAGTGGTAAGCGGTTATTGCTTATTGGTACTACTCGCTATTCGCCACTAACTCTTAACTACATTTATTTGCCGTTCTACGTTAGCTTCCATTGTACTGGTTAAAAAATGACCGGATAAAATCCCACTTGTTAAATAATAGGTATTATCCGACACTTTATGTAGGGTTTCAAAGCCACTACGACGTTGGCGATCGCCAAGTACCCAGTAGCGTTGCACTATCGTCTCTATGCCAATCCAGCCTTCTCCTTCCACCTGACCCAATAAATTGTGTTGAAGTAAAAAAGTATACTGTCTTTCTCCTCGATCCAGACGCCCCTTGTATTGCAAAGCAATTTCTGAGTGTTCGCTACCGGGAAATATCAACTTTGTCGCCATTGTGAACCAGTTATCTCGATTCCAAGCAACCAAAGTCATGCCTTTGACGCTGATTGGCATACCATTACGTTCCAGCCAGGTTCCTTGCAAAATCCAGCGTCCCGGTTCCAATAAAAAAGAGTGTGCCACCTTGTATTTTCCTTGCTTCGCTTGCGAACAGCGTGAATTGAAAAAAGTAAGTTAAGTATAACCGTTCGTCCTTTGTCCTTTGTCATTCGTCCTTTCTCATCAGAAAATTGGGTCTGAAACCCCGCCTTTCGCTTTGCTAAAAGGCGGCTGTACAAATATCTTCTAGGCTGTAATTCTTACGTAACTGAATTTTATGCTCCCTAACTTACTTACCATTTACTTCATAAACTTCTCCCAAAAGCACTTCTTGAGTTGCTCCTGTCGCAGTGGGTAGGTTACCAGGAGTCCCCATCTGCCGCCAATAGGCTAACACTGCGAAAGCAATCGCTTCTTTAAAATCGGCATTCAAACCCACATCATCCGTTGTCATGACCGGCACTGGTGCTAACAGTTCCTGTATCCGACCTCTTAGATAAAGATTGCGGCTACCACCTCCACATAACAACACCCGTTGTGGCATTAGTGGCAAGAAACTGCGGTAACTGTGAACAATCGAAGCCGCCGTCAGTTCTGTAAGAGTTGCCAGTATATCGGCTGTACTAAGTTGGTACGCCTCCGCATCTTTTAAGCAATCCAGAAAATAGGATTCCCCAAATAACTCTCGACCGGTGGATTTGGGAGGTGGTAAATGAAAATAATCTTGACTGAGCCATTTTTCTACTAACAAATTGCTTGGACTACCACTTGCTGCCCAAGCACCATTTTCATCATAGGTTTTTGCGCCAGCAGTTAAATGCTTGACTGCCAAATCTAAAAGACTGTTTCCCGGTCCGGTATCCCAGCCACGAATTTTCTCCAACCAACTGCTGTCATGACGGGGCGGTAGATAAGCCACATTACCAATACCACCAATATTTTGAACACAGCGAGCTTCGTGAAAATCACTTAGTAGTGCTGCATCTATACGCGGTACTAAAGGCGCACCTTGACCGCCGACCGCAATATCTGCTACACGGAAGTTGCTCACAGTGGTAATTCCCGTGTGATTGGCAATCACCGCTCCACGTCCCAGTTGCAGGCTGTAACCAAGTGGATATGGGGAAGACGCCTCAACTCTCTCGACTAGAGAACCGCGCTGACTTCCTTGTTTCCCTGCTCCTCCCTGAGGTGGCCTGTGATACACTGTCTGACCGTGGGAACCAATTAGAGAAGCGTTTTCGCGACCAAATTGAATACTTTGTGCTGCTTGAGCAAAAACAAAGGCGATCGCATCATCCAATTCTGCCAACTCAGCCATAGAAAGGGCTGCTCCTGCACAAACAGCCAAGATGCGTTCTCTCAAGTGTACGGGGTAGGGATAGGTTGCACCCGCTATCAACTCGATTTTGATATCTAAATCTGTTCCAGAAATATCAACTAATGCCGCATCTATACCATCTACGGACGTGCCACTCATTAAACCTATGACAATAGCCATATTATTTATAACTCATGACCAATAACTCATCTATTTTGCTGGCGGTTAAATTCATCCAAATCCAAGGCATAATTTAACTTTAGAACATTGACGGCAGGTTCACCAAAAATCAGTAGAAATCTACCTTCTGTAAACCTATTTAGAAAAGGTAAGATTTCATCTGGTCTAAGTCCACGAGCACGAGCAACTCTCTCTAACTGCTCCCGTGCTGCTCGTATTGAAATGTGAGGGTCTAAGCCAGAACCAGAAGCATAAACTAAATCGGTAACTGGTTCAATACCTTCGTCTTTGAGCCGAGTTATTTCCTCTGTAATTCGCTTGAGCAAAGCTGGATTCCCCGGAGCAAGATGACTGGCTCCAGATATGCCCGTTGTCTTTGCATTTGTGCCTTGGCTATATTCAACCACACTGGGACGAGAACGAAAATAGCGATCGGAGGTAAACTGTTGACCAATCAAAGCTGAGCCAATTTGTTCTCCTTGGATATTCTGCACAATACTGCCATTAGCCTGATAGGGAAATATAAACTGACCAATTGTAAGTACAATTAAAGGATAGATAATTGCAGTTAATAACCAGAGTACTAAAGTAATACGAACTGTTTTAGAAATTTCTTTAAAAATATACATAATAAATTTCATAAGATTATTAAACTACTAGCCATTAGTCACTTCCTCACTTCCTCACTCCCTCCCTCCCTGCGCTACAGTTAATTAAACCAACCTCACCATAGTAAGAAACAAATCAATCAACTTAATTGCAATAAACGGTACGAGCAAACCCCCCAAGCCATAAATTAAGATATTACGTTGTAACAATTGATTAGCATTTAAGGGTCTAAAGCTCACACCTGTTAGTGCTAAAGGAGTTAATGCTGGAAGAATCAAAGCATTGTAAATTAAAGTCGATAGAACAGCGGAATTTGTATTAGTTAACCTCATGATATTGAGACTTTGTAAATTAGCCGCAGTAAATAAAACTGGGATAATAGCAAAATATTTAGCAATATCATTGGCGATAGAAAACGCAGTCAAAGCACCGCGAGTTATGAGCAGTTGTTTGCCTATAGTAACGATATCAATCAGCTTTGTGGGATCGGAATCCAAGTCCACCATGTTCGCGGCTTCTTTTGCTGCTTGAGTACCAGTATTCATTGCTACACCTATATTGGCTTGATTAAGCGCGGGTGCATCATTGGTACCATCTCCCGTCATCGCTACTAATTTGCCCTCTCTTTGTTCCCGTTCAATGACAGCAATTTTATCTTCTGAACTTGCTTCAGCGATAAAGTCATCTACTCCTGCTTCCCTAGCAATCACAGAAGCCGTAATGTGGTTGTCCCCAGTTAACATAACAGTACGCACCCCCATCCGCCGTAACTGTTCAAAACGAACCAATGGTTTACAAAGTTCCGGCGTGTCAACCAATGGTTTACAAAGTTCCGGCGTGTCAACCAATGGTTTACAAAGTTCCGGCGTGTCAACCAATGGTTTACAAATTTTGCCAACCAACGAGCGTCAAGTTCGACCTTTGACAAAACTGGAACCAGAACAACAGCAAGAGGCTTGGCATCTAGCGGTAAAGAGTGCAGGTGGAAAGGTACCAACAGGTCGGCTTGTCGAGGACATCGTTCAACGTATTATGCAGCGCACGCGGGTACCCAATCCCTATCGAGTTGGTGAGGTTTGCCAATTTGTTTCCAAGGGCAATCCAGAACTGAAAGGGAAGGGAGGATGCTGGTGCATTGTGGGTCAAGTCAATGATTTCAGTTGTACTGTGACTGCTTGGGATGGAGAGTACGTTGTCAGATTCGACCATCTCAAATCCCTAGATTATTCGGATTCTGATTGTCAAGAAATGCAAAAGATATGCGATCGCATAACTAGGCTTCGCAGTCATAATATCCTGGAGGACGCAGCACATGCAGTTTTAAGACATCTAGGAGAATTGAAACGTCCTTATCTGACACCAATAGAAGAAGGATTGTTAAGTTTTTTGGAGCAAAAGCACGGGCATTGAAAGATTGCTTTTTGGTGGGTAGGGATGCCCAGCCCACAAGAGATAGATTTTTTAGAATGCTTGTTTAAAAGTTGTTCATTCAGAAAGTAAAGATTGGTTTCAATAGGAATACTTATCTCAATAGCAGTGTTAGTTTAGTAATTGAAGCTAATAGCTTCCCTGGCAGATTTAACAGCCATGAGTAAAAAGTTGAATTGATTTAATGAGGTAGAAAGCTGTTTATTTATCTGTCTCGTCAACCAAGAGCAGCGCCCAAGACGAACGCTTAAATTTCCTCCCATTAGTTATGGAGGGTAATGTGACCGAGCTTTAGTCCGATCGTCAGGACAGGCGAGCGGTACAACCCTAGGTAAAGTTATAAAGAAGAGGAAATTACTAGGTCAGTAGAAGCTTGGGTGTTGCTATTTTAATAATTCTGCTGTTGCACTTGAGAAATGCAGATGGAGGAGATAGCAAAGATGGGAATCTTTTTATTATTAGGTTTTGGCTTTCTCTGGCTTATTGGCTTAACACTTTTAGCAGAAATTTGGTTTTACGAAGAAGAGCAGCAGTTGTGACTGCAAAATCTAATGAGAAAATTATGAAAGTCTTTCTGGGTTTTAGGAATGTCGGGAATGTCGGGTTAAATGTTGGGTAGAGTTCCTCAACCCAACCTACAGCTTTTTTTGTGTGACGACCTACTTAATCCTAATTAAATAGGTATCTTTTCATATTTATATATGTTGATATTTTTCTATTTATATCTGGTGATTGATGAATATATATTTCATAAAATATAAGATTAGAAGAATAAAAATAACAACGAATTTAATACAGCAATTCTGTAAAAAAATGTGAACTGATTGTTATGGCTGTCATTTGTCCTTATGAATACGAAGGATTGATAAATGACAAAGGACGACTTTGCAGGAGAGTGTCACAACCTTGCAGGGGATTGCTGTAGTTGCTTAGCCTCATTTGTAACTGTAAAAAAAAATGAACTCAGGTAAACAAAAGCGTATTCTTGGCATATTTCCTAACCTTTACGATGCAGAGTTTGCCCTTAACGAACTTCGAGATGCTGGTTTTTCTATGGAAAAGGTTTCTGTAGTCATGCGGGATGGTAGCGGTATTGAGGAGAATGCGATCGCTACCATTAGCAATTCGCTCAATACTAATAGCTTGGTATCCAATGATAATAACGGAAAAGAAGCTGTTACACGGGGTGCAATTGCAGGTAGTGCATGGGGAGGCGTAACAGGTTTGTTAGTAGGTTTTAGTGTGTTGCTTATGCCTGGAATTGGTTCTGTAACAGTAGCAGGTTCCGGTCTGGCTACAGCCTTTTCTGGTAGCGCAATTGGCGCAGTCACTGGTGGATTCCTTGGTACATTAATGAGTTTGGATATCTCTGAAGAGGTAGCTAAAATCTATAACCAAGAAGTATCTCAAGATGAGTATTTAATCTTAATAGAAGGCTTTGACAGGGATCTGCATCAAGCCGCATCCATCCTTCTTGAATTGGGTATTCAAGAATGGAAAATATATAATGCACCAAATCTAAGTAGAATGTAGTTCAATCATAGGCACCTAGCCAAGGACCATCCAAACTACAGGTGTGTACCCACACTCGGTTTGCACCAATTGCCCATGCTCGTTCTACTCCGACGCTGAGCAGGTGCCCTCCCAATCTTTGCCCAATAAACTGTTGTAAAATACCGAAATAGGCAACTTCCACATTTTTCTCTGGTTGAACTTCAAGTTCAATGTAACCTGCGGGAGTACCGGAAACGTAAGCAACCCAAGTTTCTAATTCTGGTCGGTTCAGATAAGCTAACCAACGTTCATAATTCCAATTTAAGCGATCGAGCCAATACCAATCTCCCCCCACGCTGGTATAAAGAAAGCGACTGAATTCAGGTGAAGGAATTTCTGCTTGCTCTATTTTCAGCTTATTGTTTCTTGGCTGTACTGGCTGTAGTTGCTTGGAATCGAGCATTTCTAAATACCAAGTGGTGATTTCAACAAGCATGGTATGGCATTGCCAAAGGTATTCATTGAACCAAGTTTAATAAAAAAAGCCTCTCGATTAAGAGGCTTAACTATGAACTCGATAGAACACTTATTAACTGAATAGATTGGAACCAGACACTGCTAAAGCTCCCGCTATTGCTGAAGCCGCCAGAGATACAAAAGCTGTATTAAATAACCACCAAGCAGCACCTGCAACAGTTTTCTTCGTTTCTATTGCTTGTTTTTGAGCTTGCTCTTTGATGGCAGAAAGGCGTTTTTGTGTTTCTTGTTGGATAAGTTCAGCAGATAGAGTACGCTATCTCGTAAGGATTGCAGTTCTTGTGCCCGGTGTAAAATATTGTCGCGGGTACGTTCGAGTTGACTAACAATATTATTAGCAATCAGGAAATGCCCCAAAGGTTTTATTGGCTAGTGTTATAAGCCTGGTAAAGGGCTCAGTCACTAGCCATATAATATGCCTTACTGATTTAAGAGATACGCCTACAGTTTCGGCAATGACACTTTGGGGATTGTCCAAGGCTTTTGAAGCATTCATCCAAGGAACATGGATATATGGGATAAGTGCTTACCTACGATGACCAAACCACTTAGAAGCGATCGCTCCCAAAGCTGCTCCTACTAATGGGTTGCTGAGAAACTTCATAATTGCTGGTTGCTCTGCCATCACTTCTTGGAACACATCAGGATGGTTATGATAAACAAAAGACGCAAGTTTGCTGACATCATCAGCTGACATCCGGTTGGGGTGATGGGTGGAAAGCCCTAACTGTTGCTCCAGATGGCGCTCGTCCAGACCTCTTTGCTTTAAGTGCTTGAAAAACGCCCGCGCTACATCATCACGTTGATTGGGCTGAATCTGAGCGATCGCCTTTTGAAGTTCTGGCTCCATCTGGCTCGGAGGGATGTTGTTATGATTTAAAGAATCACGAAACAATTGACGGCGTTCATCATGGGATGAGCGTTGAGCAAAATCGTCAAAGTTTTGGTATTCTTTCGTTTGATTGGATGGGGGAGCATCATCAAGGGATTCGACATTTCCTTTAGCCAAGTCATTCATAATTTGGCGTCTGTATTGTTCGCTGCTGCTCATTGTACTTGTCTCCTTTTCTACTTCTTATTAACAGAGAATGTTCGGTTTTTCATCAAATCAAGTTATTATTTATACTCAATTTGATTTGATTGCGTATCATATTGAGCCGTCAAAATCAGTTTTTTGTCTGGTGCATATACCAAAACTGTCAGGTCTTGATTGGGGAAGTTACGATGAAAACCTTGGAGTAAAGATTTTGCCAGTGGTTGTACCTCTGTCGGACGAACTTGAGGTGCAATCACAACACCTAACTTGTTGTTATCGCGGACATAGGCATCTTGAACGATACCCTTAGCTGTTGTAACAACCCAACTGCCAAAATCCTGACCCTCTGTAGTGTTACCCCGTTCCAACTGGGCATAGTCCCCACTACGACTAATGGATGGCGATAATTGCGTTGGTTGTTTAGCTTGAACCGTACCACTACAGGCTGTAGTTGTTGTTAGTACTAAAATCAAGACTAAAGCTACGAAAATTTTGCGAAGCTGTTGAACCATTCTCAATTTGACCTCCTATCTAAGCTTTTTAACTCTTTTGCGACATCAATCTGCTTGAAGTCCTTTTTATACAAGTAGATAGAAACCACTCCTACTTAAATGTGGTTTAGCTAGGTTAGACGCGGTCAGTTCTATCCACTATTGGACGTCCTTCCATGTCAATATCTAACTCTTCGCGCCGAACTGTTTCTTTAGCCTCAACGGTTTCTTGGTCTACTACTTTCCGCACTCTGACTTCTTCCCGTACAAAGGCTTCTTTCCGGATCTCAGGAGTTTCTTCGTAGATTTCCATTCGAGCGACTTCGCCTTCAGTGAAGTTAGCTTCACCAGGGGCAACAGCTCTACCCGCGTCTTGTGGAGTCACTCGCTCAACAACGACTCGCTCTTTTTCAATGGGAACAGAAACCCGTGCAGTTTCGGTTTCAATGTGCTTGCCTAGGGCGACTTCTCCGGCTTTCCGGCGCTGTTTGTTGGCAATCAACCTTTCTTGGTAGAGTTTGAAAGTTTGGTCTTCGTGACCGCTGACATCGTACAGATCCGGCTCTTGCGAATAGTTATAGGTATTGCGGTTGTAAGAAGCAGTGCCACTACCAACTGTTGGTTGTGCTAAATCAGCCGCAGATGCTGAGGAAGATGCTTCCACAGGTTTTGTACGATATGCCCCACGCACCCGCTCTTCATAGTCGTAATCAAGGGGCATGCCGTCTTTGTATTCGGGCAAATTTTCTGCTTGTTCTTTTGTCATTCCAACTACATAAACACGGTTTGCGCTAGAGCTAATCCGCGCACGACCAATGGGTAGTAAGACTTTCTTGCCAAAAATCCAAAAGCCTAAATCAAGGATTAAATAGCGGAACGCACCTTGCTCGTCTACCATTACATCGCTGACTGTGCCAACTTTATCGTCAGTTCCTTCAACATAGACGCTCATTCCATGAATATCGTTACCCTGAATAGTATTGCCATATTCTGGATCGAATTCGCTAAGTTTTTGAAGTGGCATTATCCTGTTCCTTAAAATTTTCGCTCTTGATACTTAAATTAGAAAAAATATTCAACATAGTTCATCTCTCTGAAGATTGAATTCATTTTTTTGACCTTAGTAAAAGTTAATAATTTATTGGATTGGAATAAATTTCAAAAATATATTCGTAAGCTGAAAGCTCCCTATTAAAAGGCTTTTTAGAATATCCTTTGCCTAGAAGTTCTAATTTTGGTGACTGGTCTCTAGATAAAATGTAAGGTATTCAAACCAGTATCTCTTTAGATTTTATGCTAATTTTGTCTTTTACTTAAACCTTACATTTACTAAATAAGGTTTGCTGTCTTTAATTTTTATTTGTAGCGTTACTGAAAACTCTACTTTTATCAATCTTGAGAAATACATAACTTATTCCAAAAGATTGATAAGAAGTTCCTAAAAAAATGTAGAAATACTATTAACGGCATCAATAGATTTGTGAATAAGTCATTTTGTCCTGCTACTAAGGAGTCACAATGGTCGTAGGTGTACATCGGCGTGCTGTAGGCGTATTGACTCATCGTCTGGATGCAGAACACGCTCTGTATGAATTGAGAGATTCTGGCTTTCCGATTGAGAAAGTCGCTGTGGTTGCACAGAATGCAAGCCAGAATGATGGTCTTGCTGGTACTGCAATTAGAGAGCGCGTTGGCGATAAAGTTGACGAAGCTGCAACAGTAGGGGCAATTTCTGGTGGTGCTTTGGGTGGATTGGCTGGTTTATTAGTCGGTCTTGGCAGTTTAGCAATCCCCGGTATCGGTCCTATAATGCTCGCCGGTGCAACTGCAACTGCCTTGGCTACAACTCTTGCAGGAGCTGGTATTGGTGCTGCTACTGGTAGTTTGCTTGGTGCATTGATTGGTTTGGGAATTCCACCAAGAGCAAGCTATAGGATACAACGAACGAGTAGAGCGCGGACACTACTTAGTTATCGTAGATGGCACAGATGCAGAAATTGCTAAAGCAAAAGCTATTTTACTACGTTGGGGTATTGAAGAGTTTGGTATTTATGACTACCCCAACGGCAAGCATGAAACTACAGATTATGTCTCTACGACTCCTCCGACTAGTGCCATTCCTTATAGGGGTGTGAATCTAACCAAACACGCTATCGGTTACTTTAGCAAGATTGGCGATGCTGAAGCTGCAATTCACTATTTATACACGATAGGTTTCCCATTGAGCCAAATTTCCCTAATTTGTAGAGACTTTTCTCAATTAGAACAGTCAATGGGTGTTACTGTGAGCGATCGCTTTGACGCCATGAGGTTAGGGCTACCAGATGAACGGGCTCGCTTTTACAACGACCAAATCAATCAAGGCTATTACGCGGTTATTGTCAGTGGCACAGACAATCAGCTTCATCATGTTAGCTCTCCTCTTGCTTGGCATGGGATTCAAGAGTTGCAAATTTACGACCCAATGTTAATTCGTTCCACAAGTCCTAATAACGCTGCAGTGCCTGTTGCTCACTCGACTGCTACTAGTGCTTAGTTATTCAGCCTCCACCAGGTAATGTTATCAGAGAAGCTAGAAAAGCAAAAGGATGGTCTAGGGCTTTTTTCGCTGCAATTATGGAGAAAAGTATTTCTTGGGTTGATGCAATTGAGATCGGTCATCGTAAAGTGTCAGAAGGACTTGCTTAAGCTGGTTAATAATTTGGAATTACACTAGTACAGAAAGGCTAAAGTATGAAGGATAAAGGATGAAATTAAAAGGCTTACACTGTAAGCTTTGGAGCGATTTACAATAGTCGCCTTATTTACGCCGACTTGTACTAGTACAGAAAGGCTGAGGCATGAAGGCTAAAGCAATAATAAGCACTTGGGCACCTTGTAATTTTACGTAAATTTTACAAAAAACTCATTATAAATTTACTAATGGTTAGGATTGTTTAGGGTAAATCAAATTATAAGATAGTAGCGGTCTCCTAAAAACGTTGCATAAATCAAGGAAGGTGTGCAACATTTATGGAAACTTTATCAATGGCTATTGCAGAATCGGTGTTTTTAGAATTAGAAATGACTAAGGCTAATTGTTTCGCTCTTTGTCAGTAATAATTCTAGTTTTCTTATTGCTGATTTTTATATGTTGAAATAACATGAAACAGTTGATGAGTAACCTCTAGCTCTCATACAATTTTTTGTAATTTCCTGTTGGCTAGACAAATTAGTTGAATAGAAATTAGGCACCTTGACGTTAAGGAGAAGCGAAATGAAACTGACTGATGGTCTTGTAAACCCAGATAAAAAGAATATACTCGTGGCTGACTGCACAAAGTTGCTAGACGAGCAGGTCGGTTCAATGAAAGGAGTTTCTGGTCTCGCCATAAAAGCAGGCTATGCGGCTATAAAGGGAATTGCGCCGGATTATTGTTCTGGTGCCATTGAGCGGCTTCTGCCAGAATCCTTCACGGCACTCGACCCTATTTGGAATGAGGGTGTACAGACCGGCAATCCAGTTGAACACCTCACCCAAAATCGCGATCGCACTGCAGATGCATTGCTTGGTATAACTGACGCAAAAATCGAGAGAAGCAAGAACACGACCGTGCGAGGCGTGTACAATAAACTCCGCAGCTCGGCTAAGAAGCACGTGGAAGATGCAGTACCGAACTTAGCCAAAATCATCGATAACTATACCAAGAACTAATCTGGTCTTCGGTGGTAATAAAAACTTCAGGGCTTGCAGCACTATTACGGTAAGTTAGCAAAGAAAAAATGTCTCGCGGTACCAGCCATTTCTGTATCCTCTTTCCTGAGGGAAGGCATTTATCAACAGTGTACCGCAGGCTAGTTCAGCGCGTACTAAGATTGCTGACTCCTTTAAGGTATAGCGGAAATGGCTGGCAGTTTGCGGCCACCGCTACAACTAAAAACTTATAGACGTTATCATGAAGGTACGGGTCTTCTGCATCCGCTGCGCTTATTACTGCGATCTGCCGCTATGCTGTAGCGAAGCTATCGCATACCGGACTCAAGCAGATGTCCGAACCTTAAGATATGAGAAACCTTATATTAACTAGCTTTGAGAAATGGTTACAACGTCAAGAGCAATCTATTTTGTTATTTAATTCAATTGCTGCAGCTCAAGACATAGCCTATATGCTTAACGGCGAGTGGGATGGTTGCAACAGTGTAACGATATCTAAATGTGATGAGGTAGCTGTGAATGCGGCTGCTAGTTTAACGGAAGCCCAATGGTGTTACCAAGGCGCTTGTGAAGCTGTTTTACACAGATTGGTAGCTCGTGAATTTCTACATCGTTATGCAATAGGAGAAAGAAACTTCATCAATGCAAATCTAAGATGTACACAGCTTTGTTCGCTTTCTTTAACAGAAGTCAACCTAAGTTGGGCGAAATTGCATTTAGCTAATCTTAGTGGAACTAACTTAAGTCAAGCACGCTTAACAGCAACAGATTTTCGAGAAGCCAACTTAAGTGATGCTAATTTGAGCCGAGTGCAGTTAGTGAGAGCCAACTTGACATCAACTAATTTAGTTCGGGCAGATTTAAAAGGGGCGGATTTAAGTCACGCCTGCTTGGTTAATGCTAATTTACAAGAATCGGATTTAAGAGGCGCAAATCTTTCTGGGGCAGACCTAAGAGGAGCTAATTTGAGTGAGGCACTTTTTGATAAAAGTTTTTGACTAGTTAAGGAGGGACTACGATGTTTAGAAAAGAGCAGTTAAAAATCTTTGTTGTTATTTTAACTGCCTTGCTGTTTGTGGTACTAATACCAATTGTTAGTTCCGCACAGAAATCTCCTTCTTCGAACATTACGACTTCTCCACAACCTACAATGGTGGCTCGTATGTGGCATGGTAGAACACCATCTGCAAAATCTTCGGAATACGCAGAACATCTTTATGAAGCTGGCATTAAAAAAATACGTTTAATTGATGGAAATAAAGGTGTTCATGTATTTCGACGCACCGATGATAAAGTAGCAGAATTTTATGTTATTTCCTATTGGGCTTCACGAGAAGCAATTAAGAAGTTTGCAGGTGAGGATATTGAGAAAACCAGCCACTTACCAAGAGACAAAGAATTTCTTCTCGAACTTGAACCTAAAGTAAAGCATTTTGATTTGCTTGTTAATGAGTGGAGCAACTGATAATTCATCACTTAAGTTCGTTAATTTCTTGCTGTTTGAGGTTATGTTGTTTCAGTAAATGTATTATCAAAATTCCTATTCTTTCCTGCATAAAAAGCTCGTCTGCATCATCCAACGTAAATCACAAAAGACATAACCACTACTTTCTTGGAAAATAGGTTTTTGTATCATTTACTTTCCTTTCCTGCCACAGCATCCTTAGATTTGCATTTTTCAATTTCAGTCATGGGTAATAATAATGTTTCTATAATATTATCTTTAACTTCTTGGCTAATACTACAACTGCTTTAAGACTTCTTCTCGATCTTTCAAATAAGTTAACAAGAATATTATTAGTGCGATCGCTCGCAATGCTTTACAAGAATAAGTCGGGTCGTAGAAAGAGGAAATCTCAGAAGTGATTCTGGGAATCCCACTCCTTTTAGGAGTGGGAGAATGTCAAAATACAGTGCTTGCTATTTTTGCTCTGGTACTCACAATTCTAGTAAGTCACATGATTTATCTACTGCTACCAGTAAATTAAGTGGAGCAAGTGATAATTTATCGCTTGCTTATTCAATCAAGAGCGTATTTCTACTTTCCCCAAAGGGTTACCTCTTGACTATACTATAGTCTTGTGTTTTTCACTTACGGTTTGTGGCAAAGACTCAGGCAGTGAGAAGATGAAACAAACAATGCCACTCATGACCACTTGCTCACCACCATCTTCTATAAGCCCGAGTAAAGTATACAAGGAGGGAGACTTAACCGCTATGTGAACCATATCTACTACAATCCCAAATAAAGCGAGAGCAAACAGCGCTAGGATCAGATATCTGGATGTTTTTCTGGCAAAGCGATCGCTGAAATAATAGGTAATACCGATAAAAATTAGAAAAAATAAACTTACTAAAATAGATACCGTAAGTTCCCCAAAGTCTTGTGCGCGTAAGTTGAACCAGCTAGAGAAATTGAGTTTTCTACTTATAAAAACGCCTAACTTTTCGTGAATCTGAAGTGAATCATCAAGTAACAAATAAAAGAACAACAAAGACCAGATTAAATAGAGAAAAGAACGCTGGCGGAATGCTAAAAAGCTTAATAAAAGAACGCTCCAATATTCTTTAAAGTATTGAAATATCTCTGCATATCCTCGGTCTTGTTCAATTGAAAAAGAAGAATTTGAAATCAAGTCAGTATACGTATAAATGATGTGAAGAGCGATGAAAGTAAAGTCCATTGCTAAAAGTAAGTACAAAAGTTTACTTGACCAAGTGCTGAGATAAAGTTTCACTGAAACGCCTCCTTGAGCTTGCTACCTAATAAGGAACTAAAACCCGCAGAAAATCACAGGCTAAAAACGCTTTTCTACTGCAGCACTTCCTGAGCTTGAACAGTAAGCACTTGCGTTTACCCGAGACAATATAGTTTGGTTAAGAGTTGTTTATGAGAATTTCAGGTGTACCAAAAGCTCCAAACATCTTGTCTGAACAGGGTTTATCGGTAGATGAATCTGAGTCAAATAGTACTGGGATTTACCAATCGCCGTGCTGTACCTGATAACCAATAATTAATTATTGCTTAACCAAAGCATAATTTTTACTACCAGGCAGAAAAGTGACAAAGCTGTAACCGGGTATTGAGGCGATATCCTGGCTAAATCGTGCAATTTTGTTTAAGCTGTACGACTTATAGCAGTTTTCATCTGCATGAAATGCACCCGATGTAGGGGCACAAGGCTTTGCGTCCTTATATTGGAAGTACTACAACGTGTATTATGGCTCTGGCATGTAGGGTCTACCTCCCTTTATCCCCCTAATAAAGAGCTTGCAGATCCAATTCCCTCCCCTTGATAAGGGAAGGACTAGGGTGGGGTAATATTTCAGACTTTTGTGTACGCGTAGCCTTATAAAGCAGGACAGGAGCATTCTTGCTTGTCTTATGTTAAAAACAACATGGAAGATGGGAACTACCCGTCCTCATGAGTTAGTCTGTTCTAAAAAAAGAATTAAGTTTTTGCGCCTCTATGCCTAGTGATATGACGACTGTATATAGCGTTAATATTTCTGAGAAAAAATTAAAAACCAGCAGCCCCATCATGAATGCTCTCTTTGGGATGTTCGCCGCTTTACCTGTTGCATTCGCGTCCCCTGCACAAGCTTTACAAGTACAGGTGAGCCCACCAAGCCCCCAGCTTGGAGATACGATATCAGTTGTGGTCAATTTAGACAATACCAATCCCGGCACCAATGTGACTGTCACAAGTAGCGATGAAAATTACCCAGCATATGAAATTGCACCCAATCAATATCGAGCTTTTATTCCCACAACACCATTGGAAAAGCCCGGAACGAGAGAAATCCAGGTTTCAGCAGAGGAACAGGTAAAAAACTTAACCGTACAAGTACGGGCTCGTAAGTTTCCCGTACAACGGATTAATTTACCTCCAGGAAAAGCTGGGGTGAAAGCTACAGAGTATGAACTTCAGCGTGTCGCAGCTTTCAAGGCACTGCAAACCCCAGAAAGATACTGGAACGGTCCTTTCTTAGCACCAAATAGAGGACGAATTAGCACAATTTATGGCGTTCGTCGCTACTATAATGGTAAATTCGCAAATGATTACTACCATCGCGGTCTAGATTATGCTGGAGGAGCGGGTTCACCTGTAGTTGCTCCAGCTGCTGGGCGAGTAGCGTTGGTGGGTAGAGTCTCTGAAGGTTTTCGAGTCCACGGTAACGTCGTTGGTATCGACCACGGTCAGGGAGTGACCAGTGTTTTTTTGCACCTCAGTCGCATTAATGTTAAAGAAGGCGATATTGTGCAACCCGGTCAGCTTATTGGTGCGGTTGGTTCAACAGGTGCTTCCACAGGACCACATTTACACTGGGGTCTGTATGTCAATGGTAAATCCATCGATCCTGTCCCCTGGCGAAACCAAGAAGTTAAATAACAATTTTCTGAGAAAATAACTTTTTGCGTATTATTTGGTTCTTAAATTGGGCACAATAAGTAGGATTGGTACCGTCCCAACCTTGCTTGGATGGCTTAATATTATGATGGGCATTATGAGTATAGAAAAAATTGTGGAACAAGCTCTTCAGGATGGTTATCTTACACCAGCAATGGAAGCAGAAGTCGGGCGAATTTGTGATAACGCTAGCGAACTGTCAATAGAAGAGTACATGGCGTTGGATCGACTGATGGGAGCGCTTTTAACTGGTGAGGTGATGGCGGTACCACGCAAACAGTTTATTAACGTCATGGAAGAGTTGGTACTTACAGAGGCAATAGCCCGCGTCGCAGAAATTGAAGCAACTAGCGAAAGTTCTCTCGATGTGGGAGATATTGCTGCTTATGCCCTCAACCGTCTGCCACCCCTGTATGCCACTACAGAAGAAGGTGCTAACTACCAGCGTCAACGCGCTAGAGCAGAACTTCAGGAATTGATTGCTCAACAAGTTAATGAGGCAATTGCTCGCAGCCTCGACAGACCGACTGTTGGAAATACTCCAGTCGGAACCAAAAATACGAGTAATGAAGTTTTGCGTCAGGTTAGTTCGTTGCTTGAAGCTTACGCACCTCAATTTGAACAAAAATAAATTTGGTCATTAGTCATTAGTCATTGGTCATTTGTCATTAGTTATTTGCCAAGGACAAGGGACTAAGGACTAATGACTAATGACCGTTGTTGTGTCATTAGTTATTCACCAAGGACAAAGGACAAAGGACGAAGGACAAAGGCCTATTATTCGCGTACTTCTACTGGTGTACCCAAGGTGACTTGCTTGTATAAAATGTGTACATCTGGATTCCGCATACGCAGACAACCGTGAGATATAGCAGCACCCACGAGCTCATCATCCGGTGTGCCGTGAAAACCAATTTGATTGCGTCCATCAGTCCAAAAACCAATCCAGCGATCGCCTAAAGGGCTATCAATCCCTGACGGGAAAACTTTACCTGTAATGGGATGCTGCCAAATAGGATTGCGTTGTTTGTGCAAGATTTGGAATGTACCTGTAGGTGTTTCCCAGCCTTTCTTCCCAACACCAATTGGGTAACTTGCTATGACTGTATCCCCACGGTAAACATAAACCCGGCGATCGCTTAAATCAACCAACAACTGGCTGTTTTTAGATGCTGGGTTAATCGTTTGTTTTGAGGTAGGGTGAACCGACAACAAAGTTAGGGAATTATGACCATTTGCTTTGTGTTCTCCACTCGTCGTTCTTTGTTTTACCTTCTGTTCAGTTTGAGGTGCCATAGAAGTTGTAATCCGCCAATGGACAACGAGGGATAGGAATGCAGTACCAAAACAGAGAAACATTACTATACGCGTTAAAGAGTCATTTCTTGCCATCGCCATTGTCTATCTTCTCCAGCACATCCCACTCTTTGATTTAGCTATGAGCCTACCTTAGTCTATCTTGAAGCGAAAAGTCTCTTCATTAGTAGTTTGCACAGGAATACTGACTAGTTTTTTATACTTTTATCATGTAGTTACGAAAAATTCATAAATAATTATCACTCCCCTCATGAATTTTTTGATAATCCTGGGCACACTAGGGCTATGGAGAGATTGTGCCACTGCTTATATTTGAAAAACGTTGCTGAGAGAACCTTCGCTCCTTGGAACTCTTTCAAAATGCAGCCATCAATCATCATAGGTGTGGGTGGGAGAAAAGCCATGTTGGAAAAATTATTCCTAGCGGTTACAATTACTTTTTCTTTGAACCTGTTTTTGCAAGTTGAAGGCCCTCAAAGAAGCAATACAGAGACAAATTACCTACAGCAATCTGAAACAACAACTAACGTTGTTGTAACGCTACCAAGGAAATAGAAGCAGGAGAGTAGGGGAAAAATGGCTTTTTTCCTCTATTTCCCCAAGTTCCGATTTTCCCAATGGCGTTCTAAAATTGGAACATCAGAGGCATCAGTACAGTAATCCCAAGCAACCCGATTTTTTGTACGGCAAAGACCGAAATTTGGTTGAATCAAGCAGTAGCAACCGGATTTTTGTCTATTGTATCGAGACTCAGAGCGTAGATTGCAAGTAATAAATGTTGCGATTATCAAAGTAATATTACTAAATTTTCTTCTAGGTGGACGGATGAAGGTGCTAATATCTACGCAAAAGACATAGGGAGCAGCCAACTGTCCTGCTATGCATCTACCAAAGTTGTATACCTTAGTGTTCCAGTCAAAAATCCGTCACTCACTAAGGGAACATACACCTGATTAGCAGGTCTAATAGATAGGGAAGATTTAAAGCCAGTACGATCTATGAGTCAATCGATTACTGTATCCTGGTCAACGGTTGATGCGAGGCTTCCTGAAGCGTCAGTGCAAGTTGACAAATTATCAAATCACGACCTAATTCTGCGCTGTCAAGCTGGACTGCGTCCGGATCGTGCTGCGTTTGCCGAGTTGTTGCGTCGCTATCAATCTCAAGTTGACCGGGTGTTATATCATCTGGCTCCCGATTGGCCCGACAGAGCTGATTTAGCTCAAGAGGTTTGGATTCGCGTGTATCGGAATATCAACCGATTACAAGAGCCGTCCAAATTTCGGGGCTGGTTAAGCCGCATTGCTACCAACTTGTTTTACGATGAGTCTATGGTGAACGTTACTCCTGCTCAAATATGGAAGTCGGTATGCCAGACATTGAGCTTTTGGCAAAGGCATACGGCATTACGGGCATGGTGATTCAAAATCGTGATGAATTGCAAGATGGAATTGCCAAGATGCTCGCCCATGACGGACCAGTTATTGTCGATGTCCGTGTCACTAAAGACGAAAATTGTTACCCAATGGTAGCCCCAGGTAAGAGTAACGCCCAGATGATTGGTTTACCACGCCAACCTCAGAAAGCATCACTTGAACCAGTTTATTGCGGCAACTGCGGTGCCAAGAATGCTCCCGGCAATAACTTCTGTCCTGAGTGCGGGACAAAGTTGTAATATTTTCTTTCCCCTTAAACAGATCTAATAATTGCGGCAATGTCGGAACACTATCCGTATTGCCGCATAAATTTTTTATGTCCTATATAAAGAAGCAAACGCGTTCACCAGTCTTGCCGCCTGCAGTGCTGTTAATTTAAAGCACGATTTTGGGAATACTGAGTATATAAAGGTTCTCAGTTGCGTGAGATACAAAGAGAAATATAAAACTCTTGTGGGCTGAACTCACTGTTGGCCCTAGTGTATTTAAACAAAACGGGAATTGCTATGTACTTGTGCCCATTAAAAACATCAAGAATCAGGAAAGTTAAATCGTGGGAAGAATTAAGGAAGCGGTGACTCTTTTTAGCGACAATATTATCCTATTTAGCGCCATTATACTTACGGTCCGATTCCCCGCTAATATTTTATCAGAGATAATTATCCATAACCTAACACCTACAAATGATGAGTTCACTAGATTTGCTACAGAATTAAGAGTTTATAGCTTTTCAAGTGCAATTTTCGATCCAATTTATGTAGGTTCTCTCATTTACTCTTTGTGGCAAATCAAGCAAGGTCGTAATTGTAACTATTTTAAAGCAATATTTGTGGGAATTAAGAATTGGGGAAAAGTTTTTACTATTCGCTTTGTATCTGGATTTTTTCAATCCTTAGGATTTTTAGCCTTGATTATTCCTGGAATTGTAGTGGCAGTCAGATATAGCTTAGCTGATTCTATAGTTGTTATTGAAGGATATAGCAATGCATCATCTGTACTCAGACGTAGCGCTTATTTGACGAAAGGAAAAAGATGGCAAATATTTGGATATGGTTGTTTAATAGTATTAGCTGTGTTCATTTACTCCATTATTATAGGAATATTTTCCATTGTTACAGACAATCTTGTAACTAGGATAATAGTTTCCTGTATTGTAGACTTAATTTCAGCTATAATTCCTATTTTATTATTCCTGTTTTATTGGCAAGCAAGGCAAGCAGGAGAAAATGTTTAGTACCTCGTCGAATGTGTTATAGCATTTCACATTAATCGTAATACATATAAACCTTGTAGAGACGCGCTGTTTGAAGCGTCTCTACACTATCTATTTGTATTATTTTTTTCGGAAAACGATATTACCAAGAAAGACGCAAACCTTGCTTTTTCATCACTTGTTGCAATTGAGGCATTCGTTGTTTTGAAACAATCTGGGCTGGCGTTAAATCTGGTTGAGACAACAGCCAAGCTGCTGTCGTTCCAGATGCTGCCCCAATACCCCACTCGCTATGATGAATGCGAGTCACGGCGTTGACAATATGAGTGACGGCTATGCCCTTGCTACCAATCAAGAGATTATCTATTCGTTGAGGAATCATACTTTCCAAGGGGATCGTGGTGGGTCGAACTACAAACTCTCGGGCAGGGGCTTTAGCTGCTTCGTTTGATGGTTCCCAGTTACGATAGCGACACCCATGTATATCAATATCATAGTGAGTAACAGCGACTACGGTTTTTGAGAAATCGCGACCACCTGAAACATCTGTTCTAATATCTGCTTCCCGCATCATGAACTCGTTCTGTCCGTAAGCTTTGCGTCCTAAAATCCGGCGTCCTTCCCGAATGTAAGGCACCACACTTAATCCTGAAACTGTGCCCATAGGAGACTCGGTTCCAAAGAGGTAGGCAAGAGGGAAACCGGGTCGAGTTTGAGTTTCTATCAGCCATTCCGCAAACAAAAGCGCATGGTTTTCACCGTTCTTAAGTGCTTCTAAAGAAAGCCCCCCCATCCAGTTCTGGCGCTGTCCGGAGGCGTTTAGCTCTTCTTGTGTCAGAATCAAAGGCGGATTCATTAGGTTCCAATCGTTGCCTCGATTCCAATTCACCATAGTTATGTCCCCCAGGATAGGGGTATCAACAAAGGGGTCGCTGCGTTTCATACTGACAATACGTCTGTAATTAAAAAAGCTTCGACCCGCAAAAATGGGAATCCCTTTGACAGAATAATCTTTCCGATGTTCTTTTTCTGACATTCCTGGCACAACACGTGATAGGTGAGTGCGGCTTAAATCGCGATCGTCATAAATGGCAAGTGCAAAGGGAAAGGTGAATGCTTGGGTACATTGGGGGTTATCTTTGGGCGCTGCGTGAATTTCACCTGTTGTGGCACGAGATTCCGATCCCAGTCTATGGGGAATACCTGCCCATCCTATCAACTCCCCGGTATCAGTAGCATCAATAACTATCATGCGATCGCCAAGAGGAGGTTGCAATCGCAGTGGTACTTTTTCAAATTCTTCATTGTCAAACCAGGAGTACCATGAGGCGAGTTCTTGAGAAAGGCGACCTTTAGGAACATAGTTAGAATTACGCGGTATTCTTCTAACTGCATGAATTGCCGTAATCTGCCGTCCGTTACTATCAAATTCAGCGCCTTTAAAGGCTATTGAAGTTTCCCAACGACTGCCAGGAGCACGACTGGATGAAGACTCCAGCAATTTTTGTGCTGCCTGCGCCCCAGCCTTGGGAGGAAAACACAACTTACCCACCCAACAGCTATTAATATCCTTTACCTTGAGAGGAGAAGAAATATTTGACCATGCGGGCAGTTCTACAGGTTGTTCTTTGATTAACTGCTTAAATTCAATCCAACTTCTTGAATGATTCTCCTTTGCACGCATTGCCAGCGATTCATCAACAGCCGATACCCCTTGGGAACTAATTTGTCCCCCAAGCCAAGGAGTCAGTTCAATTAAGCAAGTCTTTGCCCCTCCTTCCATTGCCTTGGAAGCAGCTGCGACTCCTCCTAAAGAACCGCCAACAACAACCACCGAGCATTCCCAAACCTCCTTTGCCTTTGGGAGGGGGCTCAGTTGGGGTAAGCCATTCTGTGTTATAGAGGATTTAACTTTTACAGGTGAGGTAGGTGTCGAATCCAGTTTCCAGGTTGGCAGGAGTAATGCAAACTGGGTACGGAGATAAATCAAGCCAAGGGCAGCAAGGACACTTAAAGGTAATATCAGGAGAAGGATCTGACTCAGACGGTGGGGTAGCTTCACTATCGGTAGACAAAAGGGAACATGTTGTCATCTTTCAAGTGTTTATCTTAACCCTAAATCTTTTTAAAAGTTTTAAAAACAGTTTCCTTCCGGTACATTACACTTTTTCTATAAGTACTATTATGGTTCGGTATTCATTATTGATTTTGGTTCCTAAAACCGAACCTCTACCTCTTATATTTTTGAATACTATAAGAATCAAAGCAAGTGAATTGCTGAATTTTTTAAATAAAATACTACAGACCAAGAGAGGAAAGATATGACACTAGCTCGTTGGAACCCCTGGCAAGAAATGAACACTCTACAACGTCAAATAAACCGCTTATTTGATGATGCTCTTGTCCCAACAACATGGTTAGACACAGAGTTGGCAAAAGTTCCTGCAGTTGAGTTACAAGAAACAGAAAATGCTATTCATCTTAAAGTAGAACTGCCAGGAATGGAAGCTAAAGACCTGGATGTACAAGTCACAGAAAATGCTGTTTCTATCACTGGTGAACGTAAGTCAGAAACTAAGACTGAAGAGAAGGGTGTGACCCGCAGTGAATTCCACTATGGTAAATTCCAGCGCGTTATTCCTTTAAACGCTCGCATTCAAAATACAAATGTCACTGCGGAATACAAGGATGGTATCTTGAATCTGACTCTTCCTAAAACAGAACAAGAAAAGAACAAAGTTGTTAAGGTAAACCTAGACCAAGCTACTGCCTAATTGATTCTCATCAGTGATTAATTTTATCTTTAGGCTTTTTAACTTAAATGCACAGTAGGTTAGCCTAAAGGTAAAGCCCAGTCGTTAGAAAGCGGCTGGGCTTTTTTAATATTTAGAATCTGTGCTTCCCTAGCCAATATGTTTGTATCGGTTCTTCTGGTTTGTATTGATAATCGCACTGGGGACTTAATAATCATTGCTGGCAAAGAAACTTAAGTTGAACGCGTGTAAGTAGCTTTTTTAAGTCCTAGTTGTTCAACACTGATTGCTTTACCTTCACGCTTGAAATCAAAACCTTTAATCACTCTTCCGTGAATAAACAATGTCCATGCTTGTTTATTCTCTTCAATCCAGATTGAATGATACTTTTCAGCAGACCGGAAAATAATCGAACCTGGTTTGTACCATCTGACACCTGCTTCGGTTTTTTCCCAGTAACCACCCTTCAAAATAATACTTATATTAAACCAGGGATGATTGTGGAGTATTCCTTTGTACCATTCAGGACGATCTAAAATTTGATTAAGTGTAATGTTAAACCACCTATTGTTAGGAAATAAAATAAAGTGAGTATGTTGTCGGGGTTCTTTTTCGTCTGTATCATTAAAAGCTGTTAGACGAGGACGAGACTCTAAATACTTTTGAAATAGTGAGTACATAAGCAGTAACCGTTGTGGTAAACAGTCCTTTTCCACTCTAAAATTACCGATTTTTTATAGGGTGAGTGGCAAGCAACAGCTATCGGTGGGCAGTGCCCACCCTACGTCTCTAAAATTATCGATTATTTTAGGGTGGGTCGTGTTGAACAATAGCTAACAGTGGGCAGTGCCCACCCTACGTTTCATATAACAATATACAACTGTTATCTGAATTGTTAGTAGTCAGTAGTTGTGTAGCAAGTAACCACTAACTACTAACTACTAACTACTAACCCTAATGGCCAACATTACTTCTGAGCCAGAATCTGTGTAATCTCAGCATTTGCCAACGCAGCAGCTGGTTCACGTTGCAGAGCATCATAGTACTTTCTGCCGAATGTATCGCCATCCTCGGATGGCGTAAGCAGCGTGCGAACACTATCAATCAGACTCTCAGCATCGTTCAATGATAGGGGTTCGTCGCCTTGGAGTGCCTCATCAATTTCGACAACTAACATAGAGATTTGACGCAACCAAGCGAATTGCTCGTGAGAGATTAGGAGTTGCAGCAGTTCTCCTCTGGAGACTCGCCCACGTACTTGTTCATAAGTTATACGCTCTGTATCCAGTAAGATTTTATGCAGGTGAAGTAGTTTGTTACGTAGGGCAGACAGACGTTGAAGTGTTGATTGTAAAAGTTGGTCAGTCATTATACAGTACCCATCCTTCCGTTTTGATAATCTTCAAAGGCTTGAATAATTTCGGCTTCGGTATTCATCACAAATGGACCGTAGCGAACAATTGGCTCGTTCAGTGGGACACCAGCAATCAACAGTACCTCCAATGGTGTTTTTGCATCTTCTGGATTGGTGATGGCTGCGTCTTCGCCATCTTGGGAAAACAGAACCATTTGTCCATCCCCCGCACGTTCAGCATCTGCACCAAATACCCCTTTACCTTCAAGCACGTAAGCAAAGGCATTATAATCTCTTGGCACAGGCTGAACTACTGTTGCCCCAGGACTGAGGGTAAAATGTAGGTACAAGATTGGTGTTCGGGTTGCGATCGCAGCACTCGCACCAAAAGCACTTCCTGCAATGACTTTCACCGTTACCAAGCCGTCCTCAGTCCGGACACTAGGAATGCGTTCAGCAGGAATTTCCTGGTAGCGAGGCTGGATCAACTTATCGCGCTGCGGTAGATTGACCCAAAGTTGCAACCCATGCAATTGCCCACCAGTACGAGCAAATTCCCGTTCCGGAATTTCTGAGTGAACGATACCCGCTCCTGCTGTCATCCATTGCACATCACCAGAATTAAGGATTCCAGTGCGTCCTTGGGAGTCTTTGTGCTCCAAGCGCCCTTTAAGGAGGTAAGTCACTGTTTCAAAACCTCGGTGAGGATGATCGGGGGCTCCCTTTGCTTGACCGGGCTTAATTTCAATCGGACCTAATTCATCTAAAAGCAGGAATGGATCGAAGTCTGAAAAAGTACTCTTTGGGAAAGGACGACGCACGAGCATACCATCACCCTCTAGGGTTTCGACACTGCTGATGATGCCTGCTACAGTCCGCTGTCCTTTGCTAAGGTGTATGGTAGCCATGCCACCCTCCTTTTAAATGTTATATCCTATATATGATTAATCATATATTAGCACAAGCTTATATAAGTACTAACAGTGTAGTTTATAGTACCTCAAGGTTCGGAAAACCGTATTATGTCATTAGCACACGCAATTATGGGATTACTGAAGCAGGAAGAGATGACGGGCTACGATCTCAAAACGCGCTGCTTCGATCGCTCTATTGCTCATTTATGGCAAGCTGACCAAGCCCAGATTTACAGAACTCTTGAGAAATTGGAAGAGCAAGGTTGGATTAGCTGTACAGTCGAGATTCAGCACGATCGCCCAAACCGTAAAGTTTACTGCTTAACCGAAGCAGGTAAATCGGAATTAGTGAGATGGCTTCAGTGTCCCCAACCACTGCCAACTATACGAGACCCCTTACTCATTCAGATGTTTTTTGCGGGTCAGTTACCGAACGATGCCATCATTCGCCTGTTGGAGAAACAGTTAATTGCCCGTCGAGAGAAAATTGCTGAGTGTGAAGAGATCGAGCTACCGCCCCTTGGAAATTCCGCTGCTAGCCGTGACCAAGTCTTGCAGCGGCTGGTGCTGGAACTCGTGCTGCAACAGGAACGAACGTATATTGACTGGTTGGATACGGCGATCGAGACTATCCGCAACCAAACTCAATCTTAAGTCGGCTTGAAATAGGTCTCATTTAGCTTGCCATATTCTAGTCATCTATCCTTTGTACACCGACACTCCCATAATCTTGTCTGTTGTTTCCTCTGACGCAAGGAGTCGTGCTAGCAGAAGGAACATCGGCGAAAACTGCTAAGGTGTTATATTCAGGGGTACCATTGCTGTAGATAACTCGGAAGGTGTACAGCTTTCTTTGTCCTTGCTTTTCAGTAACCACTGTTAAAAGTGTAGAGTTAGTGTTGGGAAGCCCAGGAATGTCGAGTTTTTTAATTCGTCTCAGGTGAATCACGCTTGCTGCTGAATTTTCACAATCTCCTGTTTCCGAGCCTTGTTGACCAAACTGCATGCATACAGGACCATCAAAATCTAATGTCACCTGGGAAGGGTCGTCCAACCAAACTTTTTTAATTGTTTCTCCTGTTTGAATAAAACTTAAATTTGTTCCTTGTTGAAACCAAACTGTGATTTGTGGTATCGCTCCCCCTAAACCTTGGGCTTGGCAGGAAAAGATGGAACGCAAAACAGAGTTCTCCGCAAGAGCGCGACCTGCTAGCAATAAAATTGCAGTTGAGAAAAAGAGGGAGAGAGGGAAGAAGTAGGGATTGCGTGGGGTGTGTTTTTTATGGTGAATGTTGTTCATAATACTTTGCTACAGGTATAGCTATTGGCTCATAGCATATTGGGTTTTTAACCACAGATAAACGCAGATGGAGGCAGACATTTTTGTGTTTTATCTGCGTGATTTTGGGTATATCAGTTGTTCAATTTTGCGATTTTAAATTTGTAGATAAATATGCTATGACGGCGATGGCTGATAACTGTTGGTTTTATCTATGGCTACTAGGGTATATCAGTGGTTACAAGAAATCAAGTTATTATCAAGTTTAAAGGTGTAGAAGAGAAAGTAAAAAGTACAAGTCACTTTTTACTTTTCACTTTGCTAGACTTAGCCTCCACTAATGAGGTTGACACACGATCGCAAGAGCAATTAAAACTGAGTCGAGCGAGCAACTATAACTTCCATTTTTGTTCCTGCTGGTAGCCACCAAATATTCGTTCTTTGTGCCTTTTGGGATTGTGCCTGTTGGCTGCGTCGCATTATTTCAGGGACTATAGATCTCATACCTCCATCTGCGATTGCAGCTGCAATGTTGTCGGTGTTCTCATCCTCGCAAATATAATCGCGATCGTTGTCACCACTACTTAAAATGTTGTCCACCAAGCGGCACTCTCTCCTAGGACGATTAATTAACTCTCCTGCTTTTTGAGCGCCCCCAAAGGCAAATAGCATGGCATCACGCCCAAGGGATGACCCTCCACCACCACTTGTATACTGGGTGGCGACGGGTGGTTTACCCCCAGCACCGCTAATCATCAACGCACCTTGCGGTACACTCCTTTCTATACGGTTGCCATTTTCTTCCCAGACAACTTTGTCTACATTAAGATCCAACAAGCCTCCTTCAGAAATAGAAGCAACTTTAGTGTGTAGCTCTGCATTTGCGGGTATGGCAACAGAACCATCTTCAGCTTTTAATGGTTCCCTTAACTGCACCACAAATACTTGATTATTATTATTATTGTTATCGCGACCCCTATTGGTTGTCCCATACAGACCTTTTACTAAGGTAGCCTTGGCGCTAGTCCCTACTACTGTCGATTTGGATGATTTGGTTCTTCGCTGTGCTACCGGGCTAACTGCAGAGCTTTCTGGAGGCTGAATTCTGATAGGCGGTCTGGGAGTCACCAGAGGTTGGGGTGGTTCTATACTTGGTCTACTAGCGATTGTTGCATTACCGGCATTTTGATTATCAGGGGTAGACACCTGACCGTAGCTACCCAACTTTGCTAACCTTGCCCACTCCTGAAGGGGATCTGGGGTTGGTGGTGGGGTAAATTCCACAGATGATTGCGTATTGGGAGTCGCAAGTGGCGGTGGAACTGGTGGTACTGCGGCGGGTAGGGGGTTGGGTGTTCTTCTTGCTACAGCCTGAGACGGTCTCACGGGGCGATCGACAGTTACAATGCGATCGCGGTAAACAGTTCGCACGACGGGCGCTGCGGGTACCCTTTGTACTACCACCGTTGGTCTATCTCTGGAGAAATCTCGCGATTCCACCCGTGGACTTGGTCTAAGAGCCACGCGAGGGGTTGTTGGTTGTACGTTTCTCAGTTGTTGCTGTGCTGCCTTCACTGCTGCTGCTTGTTCGCTCAGAGCAAGTTTCGATTTCAGTGCCTCATTTTCTCTTTCTAACTGCTCCATGCGTGATTCTGGTTTGGGCTGCGGTGGGGCTTCCGGTACCAAAGCGCGATTTTGAGTGTTGGGCTTATTATTCGTGCCGCTCATAAGCTGGGTCAAAAACGTGCCAGCAACTACAACCACAGTCAACGTTGCCGCCCCCACTACGCCTACCTTGGCAAAGGGATTAGATGACAGGGGTTGCTTCGTTTGGAGTTCTTGAGGGTCTTGTGGTTCAGGAAGTGACGGCTGAGTTATGGCAGTTGAGCCCTCATCAGGAGAAGGAGGCTCTTCTTCCAAACCAACCAATCTTGCCATCCGTGATTCCAAATCCAGAGAGTCTTCTGGTTCAAAAGGGTTATCTGAACTATTGTAAGAACTAGCCATTGTATTATTTAAGTAGATAGGCTTTACTTTAGGAACAGTTTTTATCTGTAATCTCACATATATTGTATATTTCTAGCTTTGCTTCGCCGAGACGATGCACTGCTAAATCCAAAGGAAGCGGCACTTTGGGTAGTGATGTTGCCTGTTCATCTACTGCCTGAACTAAAATTTGTTTCCGGAAAGGAGTTGTCTCTCCCAGTGAGTCAGAACTGGTAAAAACTGTGTGATTGCCAACTATCTCCACTTTCCACTTGCCATCCTCACCCTCTATCTTTGTTGGTTCAGAGATTCTTTGTACAACGAAGACAGATTCAGTGCCTTGATTGATATTGCCTGCTTGATTGTTTGGAATTAATTTATTAACTTCAAGCTCGAATCTTTGCCGCACACCACCACCTAGCAGTTGAGAAGTCAATTGCCAGACTGTTCTGGGTGGCTGTTTTTGCGACCAGGTTAACATCAAGGTCATGGTCTCACCGACAAAGCGCCGAATTGTCTCCGGATTACGTTCCGTATTCTGTTTGGGGTCTACTGTTATGGCACTACCATCTGCAAGTTGCACCAAACTCTGAGAAGCATTTCTACGATTTAGCTGCTGCAACATAGAACCGTGAAACATAAGTACCAATAAAGCCAACATATTTAGACCAAATGTTGCTACTGCCAGCAGTGGTAGTATATTTGTTTTCTTGTTTTCTTGTTTAAGTAATTGCATTTACAATTAATCATCTAAATTTTCAATGTTTTTAAAAAGCTTTGTTCTTAAGGCATTTATTAGTTAATGCAGGTTTTAATAAGGTAATAATCCTTACCTGGAACTTTCATTTTACCTAGTAAAGCTATCTGAATCTCCTATACTTTCTTGGCAAGAATTATTTCCTATCGAACCCCCATATCCATCCAGCAAACACAAATTACGCAATTCGGCTATCTCCATCTTTTCAGAACGCATAGCGTAAACTGCTTTTTGCAAGTCAGTCATCATATCGGGTTGTGGATGTGCGTAAGTATTGACTGCTCTCACAATGACATCTTTGTTAAAAGGAACTATGACTTTCTTATCTTCTTGAAAACGCTTTTTTTGAACTAAATCTGCAACTATACCAACTCGCCACAAACCGGGTTCAATTTTCTCAGGGCGAGAAATCTGTTTAATAATTAATTGGGCTGACATAGCCTGAGTGGGGTTGTTAGAGAAGACTTCTAGTGGGGTCAGGTCTGCAATTTGTCTTAAAAAATCCTTGCGTAAATCTTCTGATAAGGCAAAACTGGCAATCCAACTGCTTGTGGCAATTCTTTTGTTATAACCTTGTGGAGCTTTAATAGATATCCCTGCGTCTGGTAAAGGTTTTGTGGCTTGTTCAACGGTTTGTACTGGTAGTGTTCCAGACCAATTAAACATTGATGTCATTGTATTACTGACGAATTGGCGAATTGCTTGTGGTTCTCGTTCCAAATCTTCAGCTTGAGTAACAGTAACTGGTTTCCCATCAATAAGTTGTACAAAGGTAGGAGTTTTTGCCAGACTTAGTTGGCGAATAGTCAACCCTTGAACTATAAGTAGAAATAGAGTCAACAGATGCAGACCGAAGGTAAGAAGCGCAAAGGCTGCCAAAACGCTTCCCGTTCGCTTTTTTCTTTTTTCCAGTAAACTTACCATTGATTCATCCCCTTTTCCAATCTCCTATAAAGCCTTTTTTATTAGTAGCCTCTTCTGTCAAGTTTGTCTAATCGCCTACAATCAAAACTACTCCAAGATGTCCCTATTATAGGTATATAACCAAACATAACGCTATACCCTCTCTCTCACTAACGAAGCTGTATTGCTGACAGCGTTAAAGACTGCAAATCCTCCAGCAGCGGACAACGCCAAAGATAAAATTGGTGCTAAAAGTCCCAAAAAAATGACGAACCACATTAAGTCTGGATCGGCATTAGGATCTTCTGCAGGACCATTAACAATCACCGCAGCAGTTAACACAGCAATAACACTGAATGAAATTTTAGCAATTCCGGCAGATAAAAACCCTGTAAGCCATGCAAAAATTGGTTTTCCACCTACAGGTAGCAAAGACCCACCCACAGCTAGCGGACCTAATACTGCTAGCAGCAGCATCGTAGATTCTATCAGATTTTGGAAAGCAAATTGTAAGGAAATTAAAAAACTTTTGATACTGGTTTGTATTGTAGAACCTACGACAGAATTCAATGCAAGTTCCGATTCATTACCTGGATTATCTAGAACTAAATTTACTTTACTTTCTAGTCTGCTTATCCAAGTTCTATCACCATACAAACTTCTGTACTCAACCCATAGGTAGTCAATTTTCCTCCTAGCCTCTGCAAAGCATTGAGTTTGTTGTATACCAGTCAGTGTTTGACAAGGACGCAAGTAAGAACCAGCAATTTCTTCAGCAATGCTTAAATTAAGTGCTTGCTGGTAAGTTTGATTTGTGTCGCCTGCTTGCACTACTTGCTGATTCACAGTATTGATAAAGTTTCGCAACCCTAGTGTGAGATTAGACAGTATGGTTCCATTTCCGGGGTTGGCTAACAGTATAACGACAAGAAATGGCCAAATAAATGCTGATATTGGACGAGAATATTCGTTGTCTAAGACATCTCTCAGCCATTGCGTCATGAATACTAGCAGGGTTCCTACTGCAAAAAAAATACCTAAATTTGTTAGCGCTCCGTATATGTTATTACCAGTATTATTTTGTAATAAGTCCAACCACTGATTGTCCCAACTGTCAGCAATGCTTTGTGTGGTTGTTGCACCACCATTGAGAATATCATTAACAACAATTTGTGCGAGAATATTCAAACTATCAAGCCACATTTTTGCTCTCCATATCCAACTCCCTACTTCTAATAACCGACGAGATGCTCCTTCTAAGTCACTCTTATTGTCTTTCTTATCATTCCCAATTAAAACGAGGAAACGATAATACACGGGAGAATTTATTGTGACTCCAGATTTGTAGCGTCTGGATTCTGTACGGGTGAAGTACCGTTGTCCCCTACTGCTGTTGTCTGATTTCTAGCTCCCAGCAAATCTGCTTGAGACGTCGCTCTCAAAAGTTGCGCCGCTTCTGCAGATGCATCGACTCTTCTAGCACGATTTGCCTCTTCAATCTGCTGGGAAATATTTGCCAGATTTAAGTTTGAAAATTGCTGATATTGGTTCCCCTGTATTGTCTGAGCAAGGGTTTCTCCTAGCATTTTTGATTGCTCGCGCTGAATTATGAGGCTTTGCAACTGCATATTTGCTTGAGTTACATTTGCACACGCTTGATTAGCAACGACTCCAGGATTAAGATTATTATTAGGATCATTTACAGCCTGACAAGCAGAGGTGACAATTTGATCCAGTATGCTTTTGCTTTCCTCAGCATTTTCTACTGCTTTCTCGATATTCTCAACAGAATTCTCAACACTTTCTAATTTCGCTTTTGACCTTTCCTGTCCGCCTTCACCCAATACACTTTCCACTACACCACGAGTAATTTGGCGATGGATTTCATTGCTAGCTATTGTTGCTTGCACCCCTGGATTGTTCTCAAAGGTACCTGAAGAATTGTCAAACACTCGCTCGCGAAAGCGGTTTCCTGCTGCAATCGGGTTGGGTATTCTGCCTTCTTGCGTGTAATTGGATGCAGAATAGTCGATCGCATCTTGAATTTCTGATTCTACAACTCTTGAAGGATTGGGAATATTATCGTAATTATTTCCTGGATAAGTTTGATTACCCAAGTAAGATTGTAAATCTCTTGCGTATTCTTGAAAATCATCCCAAACCTTCCCTAAGGATGGCTGGGAGAATTGTGCCATAGCTGGTAACATTCCTAAAAATGCCAACGAGGAAGCCAAGATTATAGTTTTTCGCATAAAGAAAGCACCTAGTATAAAAAGGCTAAAGTATGAAGGCTAAAGGATGAAAGTAACGTTCATATTTTGCTCCTGTCTTGCACTATACGTAGAACTAAAGATCGCCGCTTAAAGCTTAAACCCGTTTAAACAGGTTTAAATCTTGACACAGTAAACTTTAGCTATTTGTCCCTATCAACCCGGAACTTATTTTAATGTGGGTTTTTAACTAGGTGCAAGATATGAATTTTGCACCAGCAATTTGTCAAACCCGTTAATCTCATACCACACCTACACGTTACAGCCCACGTCCTTAAGATCCCCGTAGAGAAGCTACTAACTGACGTGCAAAAACGGAAATTGCCTCATACTTATCACTGTAACGCTGCATACTTTCTGTACGTGCAGCTTGTTCGTGAGGATTGTTAGCAACAACTGCCAATTGTTCAAAACCAGGATAATAACGACAGAAAGTATAAATACCGTTGTCATCTAGCAACCATTGGCTGTACACGCCTTCTTTACGCGGGAAAAAGCTCTCTGAGGCATTGCGAACAATAATTTCCCGAGGATATTTTAAAATGTTCGTGAAACTATCCACCGCAACTGGCTGAATGCGACCAATTAATCGTGTTGAGAGGTTTTGCAAGATTTTTGATGCTGCTTTGGATTTGGCAATGGTGTCGGGGTCTTGTGCTGATAGAATAACCCTAATACCCGCTTTAGCACCGTTGGCACAGATTCTCCCAACCAAGCTAGCAATTTGCTCGAATTCAAAGAGAATTGGAGCTTCGTCGATGAAGAATATTGAAGATGGGCTGCTTAATGCGCGTCGCAATGCTGCTGAATATGCGCTCAAAGATAATATTGCTGCATCTTCATTATCAGATAGATTTCTGAGGGCAAAAACCAAAAGTGGAGCATCCGTAGGGAAGCTAGATGGTGCAGAAATAGCTTGTCCTACGCGGCTCGAAAGCCAAAACCGCAAGCGCAGGTGAATTTGATTGAGTGCATCCTCAACTCTGCCACCTACGGTATCTAGCTGCAGGTGTTCTGGAGAGCAGAATAGGATAAAATCGTTTAAAGTCGGGGTTTTTTGCCAAGCTTTAGTGCCAAATCCCTCTTCAATAGCCTCCCGATACCGTTGTTTTATACCCTCATCGGCAAAGAAAGCTCCTAAAGCCAAGTTGAGAATGGAACGCACTGTTTGCGTCAGCAACTGATTTTCAGCTGATGAGCCTAAAATCATTGTCATCAGGGCTGATTCTAGGAATCCGACATAATCCAGCATACGATCGCGCTGTTCATCTCGGGAGAGCGATCGCAAATCTGGCTGCTCAAACAAATTATTCGATTGTTTGGAAATATCAAAATACGCCCCATTCCTACCCATAAACTCCGTGTAATCGGTAAAGGTAGATGTCCCATCGGGTTTAGGGTAATCCAACGCTACTACAGGAGGTAAAGGTGGTATTGGTAAGTCTACTACCTCGCAAAATACCTTGGCAGCTATGGCAGAAATGGGTCAGCGCATTTTGATTGTAGGTTGCGATCCTAAAGCTGATTCCACCCGTTTAATGTTACACAGCAAAGCCCAAACAAGCGTTCTCCAATTGGCTGCTGAACGAGGCGCTGTGGAAGACATAGAACTCGAAGAAGTGATGCTTACTGGCTTTCGCAATGTACGCTGTGTAGAGTCTGGCGGTCCAGAACCTGGTGTAGGTTGTGCTGGACGCGGTATTATCACCGCCATCAACTTTTTAGAAGAAAACGGTGCATACCAAGACGTTGACTTTGTTAGCTACGACGTATTGGGTGACGTTGTCTGCGGTGGTTTCGCTATGCCAATTCGTGAAGGGAAAGCTCAGGAAATCTACATCGTTACCTCCGGTGAAATGATGGCAATGTATGCTGCTAACAACATTGCTCGTGGGGTTCTGAAATATGCTCACTCTGGCGGCGTGCGCTTAGGTGGTCTAATTTGTAACAGCCGTAACGTTGACCGGGAAATCGAGCTTATTGAAACCCTAGCAAAACGTTTGAATACCCAAATGATTCATTACGTACCACGTGACAACATAGTGCAGCACGCTGAGTTACGCCGCATGACCGTGAACGAGTATGCACCTGACAGCAATCAAAGTAACGAATATCGAACATTGGCGACGAAGATCATCAACAACAGCAACAATCTCAGCGTTCCTACACCTATTGAGATGGAGGAGTTAGAAGAGTTGTTGATTGAATTCGGTATCCTCGAAAGTGAGGAAAATGCAGCAAAGTTAGTTGGCAAGTCATCTGCTGAAGCTGAAGTCAAAAATTAAGTAATATTCTAGGGTGGGTAGCAGCCCACCCTGAAGCATTCGCCTTCGTCATCATCTGTACTTAAATCTTAATTGTTTATATAAATTTATATAACGTTTTTCTCGTTACCTCTGTGTAAAGTTATCGATTATGCCATGATGAAAGATGAGACTTAATTCGGTTAACAGCTTTTGTTTTTAGTATTAACAGGCTTTTTGTTTTTGGTATTGGCAAACGTTTCTCCGAAACTTAAATCTCCACACATTTATGATTTGGGAGACAATGTATGTCAGTTTATGTAGGCAATCTTTCTTATGAAGTGACAGAAGATAGTCTGAATGCTGTGTTTGCAGAATACGGTTCTGTTAAGCGAGTTCAGCTACCTACAGATCGTGAAACAGGTCGTTTACGCGGCTTTGGTTTTGTAGAAATGGGTACAGATGCTGAAGAAACAGCTGCTATTGATGCGCTTGATGGTGCAGAGTGGATGGGACGTGATTTAAAAGTAAATAAGGCTAAGCCTAGAGAAGAAAGAGGTTCTTTTGGTGGTAATCGTGGAAACAGCAGTTCCCGCAATCGCTACTAATCTTTGTAAATTTAGCAGTGGCTCAGGCAAAAATGCTTGAGCCTTTTTCATTGTCGATCGGTACTTTTCTTGAACGCACCCCAACCAACCTTGCCCCAGAAAACTTAGCAATTCTTAACAAAGATCGTTGCTATTAACGGTCGGGCAACCACGAAACTTCGTTTTGCCGTACCGATCTCTAAGCAGATTTCAAAATCAGATCTATCAACGCATCAACAACTCGTTCGCCCTCCATTGGAATAATCTCCTTACCGTGCATCATCTCCTGAGTCATCATAAAATGAACCAATGTGCCAAGGAGAATCATTGCTGTTGCTTCTGGATCGGCTATTTTGAGTTCGGGACGATCTGCCAAGTATTTACTGAGAACGTCGATCGAAGGCTTTATCAAGCTACTAACACACAATTGTGCTAATTCAGGAAAACGTCCGGACTCCCCTATCAATACTCTCTTAAAAGCACGATACTCTTCATCATTGAGCATTTCATTCAATGCTTTTAATGCCAATCGTCGCAGTACTGTTTTGGGATTTCCTTTTAAGGGTTCTGTACCAAAAACGGAATGAAACCTTTCTTGAGCTAATTTTTCTACCAATGCTTTAAACAACCCCTGTTTATCTTGAAAATGGCTGTAAACTGTTGCTTTGGAAACCCCCCCACGCGACGCTACTCTATCCATACTCGTACCGGCGTAGCCATGAGACAGAAATTCCTGCATCGCGCCTTGCAGAATCTGTTCAACTTTATCTACCGAACTATCCCGCTCAACTTCAGTAACTCTTTCTCTTACCATTTTTTATAGTCCTATCATATATAAACAATCTTATAGACCTTTGCTTATTTCCTGGTGTTCTCTAACATTAGACTTAACTTTCTGCAATATGTCCTAGGATAGGCAACATATACTACTCACAATCTCAGGGTTTTTCCTGTTGGCACAATCAGAACCTAAAATGCAACCTAAGATATATGGTTTAAGCACCCGCTCTTTGGATAACCTTACTTCTTAAGGTGTATTCATCAAAGGCAGTTTCTGTCTGTGTGCGGTGGTTGACTGCAGGAGCACAACTCACTGTGCCCTAGTAAGTGTAAATAAAAACTCCTAGAAACACAGATAAACTAAACTGAATAGTTTAGTTTATTATAAGACTAAACGGTTTAGTTTAACACGCGATGGAAGCATAACTATGCTGGAACACTCCAAGCTAGAGGGTTCATCTCCTTTAAAGCCTTTTTTCCGCCCACCTATTCTGATTGCTATTTTGGCAACTTTAATAGCCGGGGGAATAAGTCTATATACTGTCCAAAAATATCGGAGTAATGCTGCTGCAGCACAAAAGCAACTGGCAACCATTCCAGAGGTCAAAACGGTGACAGCGTTGGGGCGTTTGGAGCCAAAAGGAGAAATTGTCAAACTGTCTGCACCGGCATCGGCGGATGGAAGCCGAGTCGAACAACTGCTGGTTCGAGAAGGAATGATGGTTCAACAAGGGCAGTTGGTAGCGATTCTAGACAGTCGCGATCGCCTAAGTGCAGCACTAGCAGAAGCACAAGAGCAAGTGCGAGTGGCCCAGGCAAATCTTGCTCAAATCAAAGCAGGTGCCAAGCAAGGTGAGATAGAAGCGCAAAAAGCTACGGTTGCCCGCATACAAGTAGAAAAAGAGACAGAAGTAGAAGCGCAAAAAGCCACTGTTGCCCGCATACAAGCAGAAAAAGAGACAGAAATTGAAGCACAACAAGCTACAGTTGCTCGCATACAAGCAGAAAAAGAGACGGAAACAGAAGCACAAAAAGCGACTATCGGTCAGTTTCAAGCACAGGTAGACAATGCCCAAGCAGAATACCAACGGTATCAGAAACTCTATCAACAGGGAGCGATCGCGATATCTTTACTAGATAACAAGCGCTTAACTCTGGCAACAACACAACAACAACTGGCAGAAGCAAAAGCCAACCTCAAACGCATAGAAGCATCGCGAAACCAACAACTGGCAGAAGCAAAAGCCAACCTCAAACGCATAGAAGCATCGCGAAACCAACAACTAGCAGAAGCAAAAGCCAACCTCAAACGCATAGAAACATCGCGATCTCAGCAAATTAAGGAAAGTAGCGCAACTCTAAATAGAATTGCTGAAGTTCGTTCTGTAGATGTGGCAACTGCCCAAGCAGAGGTCAATCGAGCCTTAGCAGCTGTGAAAAGAGCAGAGGCAAATCTCAGACAAGCTTTCGTGCGCTCGCCCCAAGAAGGTCAAGTCTTCAAGATTCACACCCGTCCTGGGGAACTCGTCTCCAATGAAGGTATCGCAGAAATTGGGCAAACCAGCCAGATGTACGTGGTTGCAGAAGTTTACCAAAGTGATATTAACAAGGTGCGTATGGGACAGAGGGTGCGGTTAAAGAGTGATTCCGTACCGAATGAATTGCAGGGAATTGTTGAGCGAGTTGGCTGGCAAGTGCAGCGACAGAATGTGGTCAATAGCGATCCTACAAGTAATATTGATGCAAGAGTCGTGGAAGTTCACGTCCGACTGGACGAACCATCCAGCGTCAAAGCAGCCAAATTATCGAATTTGCAAGTTATGGCAGTGATTGAGTTGTAAAATCATGATTGGATTTATGTTTCAAGAAATACGGCGACGAACGCCGTTGGGATGGCTGCAATTAGCTCACCAAAAGGGTCGATTTTTGGTCGCACTGTCAGGTATTGCCTTTGCGGATGTTCTCATGTTCATGCAGCTGGGTTTTCAAACTGCCTTATTTGATAGTAATACCCGATTGCATCAAAGTATGAAAGCGGACATTTTTTTAGTCAGTCCCCAAGCACGTAACTTGGCATATTTGTCTACATTTCCTCGGCGGCGATTATTGCAGGCAATGGATGTACCGGGGGTGCAGTCGGCGCAGGGAATGTATCTTGGCTTTATTGACTGGAAAAATCCCCAAACACGTAAGGAAACTGGTGTGCTCATAATAGGGATCGATCCTAATAAACCGGCCTTTAATTTACCGGAAGTGAACAGTCAATTAAACGCCATTAAGATACCAGATACCGTACTCTTTGACCGTGGTTCTAGAGGAGACTACAACGAAGTCTTTGCTCAAGTAGACAAAGGTAAACCTGCTACTACCGAAATAGAACGGCGAACAATTACTATTAGTGGCTTGTTTAAAGTGGGGGCTTCCTTTATTGCAGATGGCAGCCTGATCGCAAGCGATCAAACCTTTTTGCGAATCTTTAGCAGACAAGAGGCAGGCAGTGTCAATTTGGGGCTCATTCAGCTAAAACCAGGTTATGACGAGGAGCAAGTCAAGCAAGTCGCAAATGCGTTGAAATACCATCTTAGAGGTAGTAATGATGTCAGAGTCTTGACAAAAGAAGAATTTGTTGAGTTTGAGAAGAATCATTGGCAGCAAAGTACTCCTATCGGCTTTATCTTCAGCTTGGGCGTAACAATGGGCTTCATAGTCGGCGTTATTATCGTTTATCAGGTTCTTTCCACTGATGTGAATGCTCATATGAAGGAATATGCCACCTTTAAAGCAATGGGATATCGCAATGCCTACTTACTAGGTGTGGTGTTTGAAGAAGCTATTATTATGGCAGTGTTGGGTTTTTTACCAGGAATCACCGTGTCTTTTGGGCTTTATTCCCTCACCAGAAATGCCACGAACCTACCACTGTACATGACTTTGGCGAGGGCATTTCAGGTACAGATACTAACCGCTATCATGTGTATGATTTCCGGTGCGATCGCAACTCGCAAAGTTCAATCTGCTGACCCTGCTGATATGTTTTAAAATGTCGTCTTTTGTCATGCGTCATTTGTCATTTGCTGCTACAAAAGACTAAGGACTAAAGAGTAATAACAATCATTACGAGTAATTTAATTATTTATGACTGGGGAACCTGTTATCACTGTCAAAAATCTTGACCACTTCTTTGGGAAAGGACAACTCCGCAAACAAGTCCTATTTGATATCAACTTAGAAATATACGCTGGTGAAATTATTATCATGACAGGACCCTCTGGTTCCGGCAAAACGACCCTTTTAACATTAGTTGGTGGATTGCGTTCTGCCCAACACGGAAGTTTGCGGGTATTAGGAAGAGAACTTTGTGGTGCAAGTGCAGAACAACTGACACTGGCACGACGCAATAACGGTTATATTTTCCAAGCGCACAACTTGCATAATAGCTTAACGGCAATACAAAACGTCAGGATGGGTTTGGAATTGCACAAGGGTCTTTCTCCAAATGAGATGTTAAAACGTTCAGCCGAGATGCTGGACTTGGTTGGATTGGGACACCGTTTAAATTACTATCCGGATGACTTGTCTGGGGGACAAAAGCAACGGGTTGCTATAGCCCGTGCCCTGGTCAGCCATCCTAAAATTGTCCTGGCAGATGAACCCACAGCTGCTCTTGATAGTAAGTCAGGTCGAGATGTGGTTAACTTGATGCAACAACTCGCCAAAGAGCAAGGTTGCACGATCTTGTTAGTAACTCACGATAACCGTATCTTGGACATAGCTGACCGCATTGTGCGTATGGAAGATGGTAAATTAGCAAGTGCTGCTGCTGCCGTTAGAGGTTAACAAGTAAATTATTAACAATAAATCTCTGTATTATTACTTAATAATAAACTTTTTCCTCCCATTCTTGTATTGGTCACAAAAGGCAAAATACGTATTTTTACTATAGATTTTAAAACTAGAGTCTAGTGTAAACTAGCAATGCCAACTTGCTTTCAGTAATTTTTACTAGAAGCAACAATTCACCAGAATCTATGAATCGGCAGAGTAAACGGAATCGTGGCGTTATACTAACTAGTGAAGGCTGGCAAAAGCTTCAGAAGGCTAAACGCAATGAAGAATGTCAGGCAAAATCTGGCTCTAAGTACACTTTAGAAGAAATTAGCGAACGTACTGGATTAACTGCAAACACAATCGCCAAGGTACTTAGTCGCCAAGAAGCAGTTGACAAACGAACACTACTTCACGTGTTCTTAGCATTTAACTTAGAACTGGATGCCTCCGACTATTCAAAGCCAGAGCCAAATCAAGCAGTACCTCAACGCTTAAACACTCCGAAGCGTATTGATTGGGGTGAAGCCGTTGATGTATCTGTTTTCTATGGACGTGCCTCGGAACTGTCTGTGCTAGAAAAATGGCTTATAAAAGATCGTTGTCGGGTGGTAGCATTGTTAGGAATGGGTGGCATTGGGAAAACCTCTCTGGCGGCTAAGCTGGTACACCAAGTTCAGGATGAGTTTGACTGTGTTATCTGGCGATCGTTGTACAATGCCCCACCACTTTTCGATCTACTAGCAAGTGTGATTCAATTTTTCTCCAACTTGCCATCTTCAGAAATTGACTTACCAACTAGTGTAGAACGCAGAATCTTACGGCTGATTGACTTTCTGCGAGAAAATCGCTGTCTGATCGTGCTCGATAATGCTGAGACGATTCTGCAAAGTGGTGCTATTGTCGGTTGCTATCGAGAAGGATATGAGAACTACGGTCAACTCTTAACAAGGATCGGAGAAGTCTCTCACCAAAGCTGTTTGCTGCTGACGTCTCGGGAGAAACCCAAAGAAGTCGCGTCTAATGAAGGTGAAACACTGCCTGTGCGATCGTTAAAACTGAGTGGTCTCAAAGCTAAAGAAGCACAGAAAATTATTGCAATCAAGGGAATATCCGGTTCAGAGTCAGAATTGAGAACGGTTGCTGAGCGTTATGGAGGCAATGCCCTTGCCTTAAGGATAGTATCAACGACAATTCAAGATGTCTTCAATGGTAATATTACAGAATTTTTAAAACAAAACACGGCTGTTTTTGGTGACATTCGCGAGCTATTGGAGCAACAGTTTTTGCGCTTACTGGATATAGAGCGTGAAATTATGTACTTACTTGCAATTAATCGCGAGCCAATGTCGCTATCAGATTTGCACGAAGAGATCGCAATATCATCAATGCCACAAAAAGTACTAGAAGCTTTGGTGTCTTTGGTACGGCGATCGCTAGTCGAAAAAAGTGGAGCGCTCTTTACGCTACAACCTGTGGTGATGGAGTACGTGACCAATCGACTTGTAGAGCAAATTTCTGAAGAGCTTCTCACTGAAAATATCCAGCTTTTTAGACGTCTTGCTTTAATGAAGGCAACTGCAAAAGATTATGTTAAAGAGGCTCAAAGTCGTCTTATCCTTCAACAAATCATCAATGGGCTTCTGACTAACTTTAAAAGCGTTATAAAAGCAGAAAATCTATTGATTCAAACTTTAGAAAGCTTAAGAGAAAGCGCGTTGCTAGAACAAGGTTATATTGCAGGCAATATCCTCAATATGCTTTGTCAATTACAAACAGATTTAACTGGTTATGATTTTTCTCACTTAACGATATGGCAAGCAGATTTACGGAATGTAACTTTGCACGATGTCAATTTTGCGTATGCTAATTTAGCTCAGTCTGTTTTTGCTGAAAACTTTGGTGGTGTTTTGTCGGTTGCCTTCAGCCCAGATGGAAAACTCATGGCTACAGGTGATAGCAATGGAAATATTCGCATATATCAAGTTACGAGCGGTCAACAAATTCTGATTTGTAAGGGTCATACCAATTGGGTTGTATCGCTAAGCTTTAGCCCTGATGGCAGCTTTATTGCCAGTGGTAGTACTGACTACACTGTGAGATTGTGGGAAGTTAGTACAGGTCATTGCCTGAAAATCTTACGGGAGCATAGCAATGATGTTTGGTCAGTGACCTTTAGTCCCGATGGGACTCTACTCGCAAGTGGCAGTGACGATCGGACGATTCGGTTGTGGGATGTGAGCACGGGTAGATGTGTCAAAATTTTGCGAGGGCACACCAACTGGGTATTATCAGTTGCTTTTACTCCCAATGGTAAGGCGTTAGTGAGTGGTAGTGACGATCGCACCATTAGATTGTGGAACATAAGTACTGGACAGTGCCTTAATATTTTCCAAGGGCATCTTGATGGTGTCAGGTCTATTGCTCTGGGTCCTGATGGCAAGACATTAGTGAGTGGAAGTGAAGACAACACACTGAAGTTATGGGATCTCCGCACTGGTAAATGCCTGAAAACTTTACAAGGACATACCGATAGAGTCTTTTCAGTTGCCTTCAACTTGAAAGGTGATATTGTAGCCAGTGGTAGTCACGACCAAACGGTAAGGATATGGAGTGTAGCCACAGGGGAATGTCTGAGAATTTTCACTGGGCATACTAATTGGGTGTTTTCAGTTGCTTTCAGTTCACAAGACAATATTTTGGCTAGTGGCGGTTACGATCGAACAGTGCGGTTGTGGAGTGTGAATCTCGGTGAATGCTTGAGAACTTTCCAGGGATATTCCAATCAGGTCATTTCAGTTGCTTGTAGTGCAAATGGGCAGATGTTAGCAAGTGGTAGTGAGGACCGCAGAATCAGGTTGTGGAACCTTAGGACTGGTGAATGCCTCAAAACTTTTCTAGGGCATTCCGATTGGGTATCTTCACTCACATTTAGCCCAGAAGGCAATACCCTAGTCAGTTGTAGTGGGGACAAAACAATAAAGCTATGGAATGTCAATACGGGTCAAGTTTTAAGGACTTTACAAGGACACCGCAATCGAATATGGTCAGTTACCTTAAGTTCTAATGGGCAGATGTTAGCAAGTGGCAGTGAGGATCGCACAATTAAACTATGGAATGCCAGCACTGGTGAATGCTTACAAACTTTACTGGGGCATGGTGCCGCAGTCTGGGCAGTAGCCTTTAGCCCTCAAGGTACAATACTAGCCAGTGGAGCATGGGATCAAACGGTCAAGCTATGGGATGTTAGTAGTGGTGAATGCCTGAGAACTTTCTGCGGACATACAAATTGGGTTTGGGCAGTTGCCTTTAGTCCAAATGGTGACATATTGGCAAGTGGGAGTGTAGACCATACAGTCAAGTTGTGGGATGTTAGCACTGGTGAATGCATAAGAACTCTTCAGGGACACAAGAGTTGGGTTCGGTCAGGTGCCTTTAGCCCAGATGGCAAAACATTGGCTAGCAGCAGTCATGACCACACTGTAAAGTTGTGGGATGTGAGTACTGGTGAATGTCTGAGAACTTTCTACGGACATACGAGTTGGGTTTGGTCAGTTGCCTTTTGTCCCGATAGTCAAGCTCTAGTTAGTGGTAGCGAAGATGAGACAATCAAGCTTTGGGACATTAGAACAGGTGAGTGCTTAAAAACTTTAACAGCCAAAAAACCCTACGAACGGATGAACGTTGTAGGGATCACAGGTATAAATGATGCAGCTCTTATTACATTAAGAGCTTTGGGAGCAGTTGATTGAACTTATGTTTCCCAGTCTATTTAGAGACCACCAATTATATCGCTCGCAAGCCCTTGCTTGAATTCATCGCTCAAGATATCGTCCAATTTAATTTCTTCCATGTCATTCAAAACTTCAAAGTTGATACTCATCAAGAAGCTAACAAAATCCTGGTTCAAAGACTGCTGCTCAATATTGGTAGTTGTTGTAGTTGTCATTGTTTTCTCCTTACGGTTGCCCCATACAGTTCAATATGGGAATTGTTAAATTTGCCGTCTTATCCGGACGAAGTGTTTTTTGTTTTCGAGTCACCCTTGTTAAGGTGACTCAAATGGTTTCAAAAGCCGTTGGAGTTCGACCTCCGATATGTAGCCTTGCTTAGGGGGACTAAAGCACAAAAGTGCCGTTTCGTAACAGGCTGCAGCTACGCGGGCACGCTCTTCAGGAGTAAGCCCTGCAACCATTTCAACAGTCTCTTTCGTGTGCTCTAAATCAGAGCCCACACGACTGTGTACGTGCAGACATCGGGTGGCATTTGTCCCTGCGGGTAACAAAGTCTCTACCATCTGGATAAATTCTTCTCCGATGCCCATCACAAGGCGTTCCATCGTGTAACCATAACCAACGCATTCTATTGGATCTGGAGTTTGCACGCTCTGAGTAAAGAAATTCACTAAAGCGACAGCAGCTGGAGGAACGAGTGTTTCCACCAAAGCTTCTGCTTTGTATCCTAAAGACTGGATATCCAGCAAGGCGAGTTGGTCGTGACCTCGTTCTTCTTTGACCTTTTGCGCCGCCCACTGAGCCAAACGCTCGCGACCTGCCGAAACAAAGCGTTCTCCTGCCTCCTCCATGAGTTGTGGGGTAAAATGGGTCAGATAGTAGGAACCGGCAAGTTGCCAAACCCAACGCGCACGAGTCAATGCTGGCGGTCTTTGGTTGAACGAGACAGTCGCACGAGCAAAAGCTATGGCTCCGTCCAATAGTTTTTGGGTTGTAGCTACGCTGCCCGAAACGGCCATCTGTTGGGCAAAGGGGTCGCTACTCCCTGCGGGAATGCGATGTACCCACGCACGGTTGGTAGTTGCTACTACCACCTTGTCAGGAGTAATACGCGCCCATTCAAAATCAGTGTCGGGTGCTACTGTAACTGTATTGGTTTGACACATATCGCAGCATTGCTCGTCAGTTAGTTCACAGCTCCTAGTTATCAGTTGATTCACAGATACTTAGTTGCACGTATAGCTTACTCTCTTTACGAAAGCTTAACCACTCAAAATCACAAATTTAAGAAGTGAAGATAAGTTTTTTTTATATTATATTTTCCTCACCTGAAGTTCCTCTCATCTCAAGCTGAGCAACAATCACTTCCCGAACTTGCTAAGTGGCTCGTCATCATCACGAAAAAATCTTATACGTGCAAAAATAAGAGGGCAATCCCTACTTAGGGTCACCCTCTTTCTATTTGGTATTGCTGATTGGGATTCGCGTAATAACAGTGGCTTGTATTTTACCAACCTTCTAAGCGTTATCCAGTATTCAGTATTAGTTGTAAACTAACCAATAACAAGTCGCGGCTGATTTCTTAGAAAGCTCCAACTCGACCCAGAAGTATGATAAATGTTCTGGCAATCAAAAACAGGTCATATAATGGAGACCACTTTTTCTGATACTGCAAGTCGAGATCTACAATTTGCTCAAAATCTTTTACGTGAGAACGCCCATTGACTTGCCATTCCCCAGTTAAACCTGGTTTGACATTTAAACGTTGCCAGTGGCGTTGGTTGTAGTGCATCACCTCATCAGCTGTTGGAGGACGTGTACCTACCAAACTCATTTCGCCTACTAGAACGTTCCAAAATTGCGGTAATTCGTCCAAGCTTGTACTTCTTAAAAAACGCCCTACTCTTGTCACCCGGAAATCATTTTTATTCTTAAAAATGAGCCCATTAGCTTCATTTTTTACTGATGATTTTAATTTCTCGGCATCCAAGACCATAGAGCGAAATTTTCGGAGACGAAAAGTGCTGCCATGCAACCCGTAGCGTTCTTGTGAGAAGAAAATTGGACCGGGGCTATCAAGTTTAATTGCGATCGCTATTGGTACAAACACAATTGCAAGCACAAATAACCCTACCAAGCTTCCCAAAATGTCTAAAAGACGTTTAAATCTGGAATTTACAGAGGGGTGAGGATTGAGTTGCAAATCCCAAGTGTCAGCAGTTGCACCGTCTATAACAGGTGTGTATGATATCTGGTACATTATCGAGCCAGTGAGCGAAAAGCGTAGAATTACGTAGCTTACTTTGACTATAAACTTAGAATCCTAAAAGAAAATCAGGCTCAACAGTAGTTTCACTGAATCTTCATCCAGAGACATGGGATCATGATTTTTTATAAATTTAATATAAAGGAAAATAAATATAACTTATGAGGGATGAATTATGAATAGAAATCTGGCAAATTTGGGTTCTATGTGTTAGAATTCTCTACCATATCAGGTATACCGCTAAACGTTAAAGTTATATCTGAAACACGCAAACAGCAAGTCAAAAATATCCCTCTTTAATTGTGAATTGCTCGCTCAACTATTATGTGGGATAGCGTAATGGATGCAGGTTGCAGGTGTCAGATGTGAGCTACGGTAAAAGTCAAGTTTTCACCGAGACAACAGTAGCGTTACTTTTTAGCGGAAGCATTGAGACACAAAGGATGCTTTACTTTGCTTTGAAGGAATCTGAATGAACAAAGTTTTTGTTCCGTTTTCTTCATTCTCCGAAAAATTACCTTTCTCTAGAATCTGGCAGTCGCTCTAAATTAAGCGTTTCTACCAGTGTTTTAAAGGAGATCGCATAATACTATTCAATCAGCAAGGTTCACCCTTTGTGGCTACTTGTAATTTTTATTTCAAATTTAACAGCAAATTTACTGTAAAACTCACTCAAATTGAGGTGCAAAAGAAATGGTACTCGCAGGGTCTCAAATTAAAGTAGGTAGATTGGAATCCATCGTGGAACAAATTGGAGAAGCTGTACTTGCGACCACAGAGACTATCGAACGTCTCGCTGAAAGAGTAGATACCCTTAGCGCCCAAGTTGAAGCACAAGGTAAACAACTACAGCAGCAAGGATATCAAATTTTTGCATTGTGCGATGCCGTGCAAACTCTTGCTGACACGCAAGATGATTCACTGCAAAAACTCACACAACTTACGGGAACTTTGGATCGCCTGATGACCTTAATAGAAGAACCATCTGAAGGATAACATGAATCAAAGTGTTAAGGATGAAGAATAAAATATCACTCATTTCTACTTTACACTTTATCCTTAACACTTTGTCCTTCTCGCTTGATGAATTAGTTAAATCTTTAACTTAGTCACGGCAACTTTACCAGAGAAACATATATCCACATCGCTGCCTGGAGTGCGATCGCGCTTGCCATACTCTCCAACATAATAAAAATTATCACCCTCAATTCGGTAGTTGACGGGTAATGGTTTGGTGCAAGGTTGGCAAAACACAACTTCTGGATCGGGTTCTTCAGGTGAGAGATGGGGTAAATTAACATTCCAGAAAGTTTCCGGTTCGAGAGGGCGATTGCATAAGTCAGCTAAAACCTTAGCTGTCCATCGTGCAAGGATATCCCAATCTACAACGAAATTGCGTTTGCGATAGTGAGAAACCGCAATTCCAGGAATTCCATGCATTGCAGCTTCTCTGACGGCGGCGACAGTGCCGGAAATGTACGCATCAACTCCCAAATTGCCACCAGCATTGATACCAGATAACACGAATTTGACTTTTGGAGAAATATGTGTTATGGCAATTCTGACACAATCAGCGGGGGTGCCTGCGATCGCATACTCATTATCCAAGCGACGGTACACGTGAATTGGTTGAGTTGTGGTCACTTGGTGTCCGCAGCCAGATTGATGGTCGCGAGGAGCAGCAATAATTGGTTCTTGAGCATCTATAGTTTGAACGGCTTTCAGGAGTGCCCGAATCCCAGGAGCATCGATCCCGTCGTCATTAGTAAGAATCAGAGTCATGAATTGTTGTGGTTGGCAAAGAAAAACTATTTGAACTGCTTCTTAACTATGACATTTGGGAGAACCAGATAGCAGAAGTATCAACTCAGTTATGAGTAGATGAAGTGATGAAGCGTTTAATGCCAGAACACAAACCTATCTTGTTACCTTACACTCAAGGCATTCAGCAAACATTTTTTGATGCCCGTTATCGAGTACGTAACTAGCTATGTAGAGACGTAGTATGCTACGTCTTTACACCGTCGATGCGTGCGTCATTACCGATAAAAAAACTGACATGCACTTGAACGCACATGCCAGGAAATCGAGTGTAATTTGGAGCGATAAGTAAAACGAGGAACTTGAGAGCGTCAGCGATTATCTGTTAATAGTTGTGCGATTAATCAAAGGATCGCTGCCATTACCTTGAACTTGTCCTGTCGCAGCTGTGGGTGAGATGGGTGTGCCATGCAGTCGTGGATCTGCTTGTGGAGGAGTGGGTTCCGGTCCGAGGGGTTGGGGATTTTCAATATACTGGAATTCCCCCTTGCCATCTGGAGAAGGACCTTTTGCCCAGCGACCTTCAGCACTTTCAGTACCTTCGGAGTGGTTCCAGAACTGGTATGCAAACTCGCGCTTTTCCAATTCCAATGGGAAGGAACTGGGAACGGGTGTGACTTCCAATCCGGATTCTTCGAGATCCTTAATAGCTGCTATCCACTGGTTCTGATGCATCGTGTCGCGAGCTATCATGAAACTTAAGGTATCTCTCACACCAGAGTCGTTAGTCATCTCGTACATTCGCACTGCTTGCAGACGCCCTTGAGATTCAGCGTGGAGATTGGAACGGAAATCAGCTAAAAGGTTTCCACTTGCAACGATGAAGCGCCCATTCCAAGGGTAACCCACACTGTCAGCCGCTTGAGCACCCAAACCGGAGACAATAGCGTGTTGGGGATTCATTGCTGCGCCGATAATATCTGTAATAGTATCGTATGGCTTAGACCCGCCCATCACTGCTCCTACAACTGGGTCTTTTGCGCCCTCTTCCTGCAATTGAATGGGTGCCTTATCCAATAAGTGAGCAATCATGGTAGCCAGCATCTCAACGTGACCGATTTCTTCGGTACCGATGTCCAAAAGCATATCGCGGTATTTAGCAGGTCCGCGACAGTTCCAGCCTTGGAACAGGTACTGCATCATCACGGTCCATAGATGTAGATGTAGGTAGGGCTAAAGCCCACCACAACGCCAAGATGGTGGGCTTTAGCCCTACCTACAAAAATCGGTAATTTTAGAGCAGAAAAGGAGTAGTTGAAATTATCTACTAATGGGGTAGACTAATAAATAAAATTTATTAATACTAAAAATAAAAGTATTTGCTTTTATCGTTTTTTTAGCTTAGAAAGGAATAAGGGGGTTAAAATACTTAGTAAAAAAAGCTGTTCGTGTAGCGTCTCCTCTGGAGAAGTATAAAGGCTGAAGGATGAAAGTGACAGGCTTATACCGTCAGCTTGACAACAATTCCCATTTGTGGGCCTTATTTTCGCGCCGTGTGTACTCGTATAAGAGGTGAAATATAAAACAAATGACAAGCAAACAGAGTTTTCTCGATCGCGTTCTAAATTTAAGAGGTGGATTATGTCACAGCAAATAGACAAAGAAAATTTTCTTTATCAAAAGCGAAGCTATCAAGGTCATTTTACGCCAGAGGCTTTGATGTTTAATGCTAACCTACAGGAATTTGCAACACGAGTTGGTTATATCAGCAACTTACAAACTCTTGGAAAACTTTCTCCAGAGGATTCTTACCACCGAATTGATGCGCTTTGGACACAGTTAAAATCTAGCTATTCTACACTCGAGTTAAATTCCAATACTCACAAGTAGCAGTAACAATTAACATTTTTTGGCTTTCTTCTTAAGAATCATTGCTTCACTTAACACCCAATTCCTCGATTTCGTCTTAGCCAATAAGCTAACAATCTACTCGACTGCCTAAATTAAAATAGCGGATAGCTGATGGATGAGATAGCTACCACGCCATGTCTAAAACAGAGAAGCAACAAATACAGCCAAATCAGTGTGAAGCGCCGAATTTCTTGTAATTGCGTAGTTGCTCTACTATATAGTTTTCCAGTTCTTGCCTTTCTCGGTTACTGGCATTTCTGTGATAAGTTCTTCCTGTTTCCTGAATAAACTTACGTTTCTCGCTTTGGGAAGATTTGAGTTTTGTACCCGGTCCTTTGAGGCTGTTCTGTAACTCCTCCCAAGTTTTTTCACCAATAGACTCACCAAGTTGTACCAGTGCCTTAGGTAGTAATCTTTTGGCTTCTTGACGGATATCATCGTCTGTCTCAAGAGAGAGTAAATCTATCTTGCCAAAGTCAATAGTAATTTGTTCAAATCTACTCATCACAAAATTCCTCATATAGGGACTGGCACCCCAGGTAAACAGTTTAACCCTAGTTTGCCCGATTGTGGAAGAAACTAGGGTGGGGGGATGTTAAATTGTGGTGAATGAGTTAGAACTCAAAGCAGATGCCTGAACTCCAGTTAACATTGCCAGAAGTTTCTGACTGGAATTCTCAAAGATAAAGGTGTCGCTAAGAACTTGAGTCATGGACAGACCAGAGTATGTTAAGCCGCCAGACAGACCAATGACATCTTCACCTACACGGAAATCGTTAATGGTATCAGTACCCTCATTCCTTGTTAGAACAAAGATATCGTTACCTTTACCGCCAGTCAGGTAATCTCTACCTTGGCCTCCCCAAAGTTCATCGTCACCATCGTTACCCTGTAGCAAGTCGTCACCCGCCTCACCGTAAAGCCAGTCTTTCCCATCACCACCGTAGATGAGATCGCTACCTTTACCACCTTTGATAACATCACTATTGTTAAAGGTAGTATCAGCGACAGCAACAACGAGGTCTCCGAATACAGTGTCGTCACCATCTCCTGCATCAATCTCGTCAAAACCCAATCCACCAAGAATGCTGTCGTCACCTTCTAGTCCCAAAATGCGATCGTTGTCTTTGGTTCCAACTAAGGTATCAGCGCTGGCTGTACCCCCGATTGCAGATGGGAAATTAATGGTGCCAATTCCCGTATCATCAGCGATAGTGGCACTGGGAGAGGGATTGGCAAGTTTGACAGAAAATTTTTCTACATCCTCAAATTGGCTATCGATTAATGCTGTAATACTAATGGTTTTGCTAGTTTCACCTGGAGTGAAGATGAGACCTCCCGGCAATGGCGTTACCGTGTAATCAACGTTAAAAGTAGCAGTTCCATCGGTAATGCCGCGATCGACAATGTCATAGTCTACTGCAATCTCCCGATCGCTGGGGTTAGAGAGGGTAACATTAAAAGTTGCTGTGTTACCTTCGCTGAGAGTAACATCATCAATACTAATAGTGGGTTTGCTGTCATCATTAGTGATTTCAACCGTAGCCTTATTGGTAGTAATTGTGGAATTTACCGGAGGATCTGTCAGGTTGGGGTTACTCAAGACAACAATAATAGCTTCATTGGGTTCGTAAGTGCTATCACCCAAAATATCAACCGTAATAGTCTTACTTGTTTCCCCGACAGCAAAGTCTAAAACTCCAGATAGGGAAGGGGCAGTTGCTCCACCCGCAACTTGGAGGTTGTTATAATCACTACCAAAGGTTGCTGTTCCTTCAGTTTGTTCAAAGCCATAGTTTACCTGACTTGCTACACCAATTCCGCCACTTCTAGTAATGGTGAAGGTGAGCGTTTGAATACCGCTTTGACCTTCATTCAGACTAATGGTTGAGAGGTTGGGAGCAATATTGTATGTGATAGCATCATTAGCAGCAATTGTTACCTTAGCGTTACTCTTAGCAGAATCAATAACGTAATTCTGGCTACTGCTTTCGGCTAAGTTCAACTGCACACTTTCTTCTCCCTCCGGCAACACATCATCAATTGGGGTGAGAATAACATCAACATAATCTTGTCCCTCAGGGATCGCCACAGCTACTATGCCTTGGTTAGCGATATTGGCGGTGTAGTCGTTTAGACTCGCAGTGCTTGCATTATCGATCGCAAGATTCACTGTTAAATTGCCGATTTTACCCGTGCGGCTGATGCGGAAGGTGGCAGTACCGGAATCGTTACTGCTACTCGATTCGTTAGCTGTAGCATCGAATGGTGTAATACTGACAACCGGAATAATAGTAATATCGACGGAGTCAGGATCGGTTAAAGCGCCTGAAGCCCCATTAATACCAGTATAACCTTGGTCATTGGTCAAAATTTCTACTTTTCCAGGACCGGAGTAATCAGCCAGGGGATTAAAGCTCATCCCATCAAGTGCGGCGTTGATGTTCTCTACCGTGCCTGTAAACGTCATAACGGCATCGTTTGTACCGTCACCGATATTATCCACAAAGGTTAATCCCGTCGTACTCTTCAAGCTGAGAGTGCCATTGGTAGCGGTGAGTGTCACCTTAACAGGGTTGTTAAATGCATCCACATCACCGATAGAGAAACGATTGTTGTTGGCTTGATTGAAAACAAGGGGTGTATTAGCGATCGTTGTTTGTGCTGTTATGGGTACTGAGTTGACGGGAGGTTCGTTGGTTGGCTGGATGTTGATTTTAATGGTATCAGTGACTGCAACTGAAGAACCGCCAGAATTTCCCAAGTCATTGGTCTTAATTGTGATACTACCTTCTCCAAAGAAATTGGCAGTGGGATTAAAGCTCATCTCAGCAAGGGCAGCATTGATGCTGTCTAAAGTACCCCTAAAAATCATCCAGTTGTCACCAATGCCGTCGCCAGTTGAGAAAAATAACTCTGTAGTACGACTCAAACTGAGACTGCCATTAGCAGCAACGAGTTCAACTTCAACTTGATTAGTACCAGCATCCACATCACTAATTGAGATACTATTACTATTGCTTTCACTGAAGACGAGCGGTGTGTCCTCAAATGTACTTAATGCTTTAGGTAAGTTGTGAACAGGAGAGTCATTTAAAGGGTTGACAGTAATCTCAATTTTGTCTCGGTCAATCTCTGCTGGCGTACTACTACTATCCTGTAAGTCATTAGTAATAATTTCTACACTAGCAGACCCAGAATAGTTGGGTGTTGGATTAAAGCTCATGCCAGCTAGCGCAGAGTTGATAGCAGCAATGGTGCCACGAACGGTAATTCTGGCATTGTTCATACCATTGATGCTACCCTCGGTAACCTGTAATCCACTAGTGGTACTTAAAGCGATCGTGCCATTAGTAGCAATCAGTTGCACTTGGATTGGGTTCTCCCTGGCATCTGCATCGCTAATGGAGATGAGATTGCCGTTTTCTTTATTGAAGACAATTGGTTTGTCTTCATCTGTCGTTAATGCCGCCGGTACAGTATTGATGGGAGGATCGTTAACAGAGGTGATTGTAATGTTAACTGTATCTACGTCCCTGAGAGCTTCGTTTTCATCGGGAGATTTCGGGTTGCCACTATTTCCCAAATCGTTGGTCAAGATTTCTATACTGGCAGAACCAAAATAGTTGGGTGTGGGATTAAACCTCATGCCCAAAAGTGCGGCGTTAATGTCGGCGATGGTACCTTTAAAGGTCATCCCAATATCGTCAATGCCATCGCTGTTATTTTCGGAAAATTCTAACTTTGAGGGATCGCTTAAAGTGATAGTGCCATTGGTAGCAATGAGTGATACCCGAATTTTGTTATCTCCTGCATCTATATCGCTAATAGAAATGCGATTGTTCTCATTGAAGATGATGGGTGTGTCTTCAAGAATAACCAACTCCTTAGTGGTTATAGTATTCACAGGAGCATCGTTAATTGAAGTGACATCAACGGTCACGTTGCGAGTGGTCGTTTTAGCTCCTCCATTACCAGTCTTTCCTTGGTCATTCACAGTAATTTCTATAGTCTCTGTATCAAAGAAATTAGCTTTGGGATTAAACTGCATACCTGCAAGTGCAGTATTAATATCGGCAATGGTGCCAGTAAAGGTCATGATGGTATCTTCAATGCCATCGCCGATGTTATTGGTAAAGTTCAAGTTTTTGGTACCACTCAAACTGATGCTACCATTGCCATTTAGGGCTTTCAGGGTGACTTCAACGGGAAAAACGCCTGCATCTACATCACTAATTGAGATAACGCCACCCTTGTCTGCACTAAAAACTAGAGTTGTATCTTCATTGATTGTTGTTGTAGCAGGTGCATTAATAACAGAAGCGTCGTTAACTGGATTAATTGTTATCTCAGCATAGGCAATGCCAGAACTAAAGGGAGTGTCACTACCGTTTTTTACAGTGTTGCCAACACTGCCGTTACTATTATTGTCGCTGCGATCCCAAAGACGGAAGGTCAGCCCATTGGTGACTTTACCATTAAAGTTTTCGTTGGGCACAAAGCGAACTTTTGTCGTACCGTCGGCTGCTAACAACCGAGCAGAAGTTTCGGATACAGTGCCAAAATCCACCCACTGACCACCAGTGATTGAGTATTGCCATTTCCCGTTAGTGTTGTCTCCACCGATGACCGCAATTCCTTGCACAGCCTCAGCATCTGTGTCTATTACCCGCCCAGCAAGCAATGCAGACACTAGGGTGCCATCACTGTTGGTATTGTCTTCATCAATGGCTGCGAGGGAAATGGGTTTGAGAGTAAGATTTAGTTGGGGAACATCTTTTTGGTTTTCTCTAGATTGGTAGCTGAATACAAATCCAGGTTTAGAGAAGTCAGTTTGCATAGCAACCAACGATAGTTTTTGGTTACCCGTGAGTTCTGCAAGGACTTGGGAGCTAATATCAAGAGTCGGTTTTTGGATTCCATTGTTGTAGGCTATTGACCAAGAACCTAAGGAGGAATTGTAGGATGGTTTGTTGTTCCAGGTGATTAAATTTTCCTGCCAAGCATCATCGCTTACAAAATAGATAACGTGAGAATCTTCCCCACTGGATGCCGTACTATTGCCTGTCATCTGGAAGGTAGCCGATTGCAACGCGGTAGCAATACCCTTGGGCAAGGAATTGAGATTAAATCGAAGGTATGCTCTTTGTTCACCGTCTCTTACACCGCTGACGTTTAAGAGCGTATTACTACCGTAGTTCCTGTTTGGAGACAATGAAGTGACCCAAGAGTCAGCTTCTGCATACAAGGGGACAGTGTCTGAGACGAGTACAGGCGCATCATTGAATGAATCAACAGTAACGTTGATGGTACTTGTGGTAGTTTTTTCTCCCCCCAAATCTGTGTTATTTTTATCGTTTGTTGTGATTTCAATTACAGCATTACCACTGTAGTTCAGTTTTGGAGTAAAGCTGAGACCGTTGAGGGCATTGTTAATATCAGCGATCGCGCCGGTAACAATGACCTTACCTGTGTTGTTACCTTGAGCACTCACTCTATTATTGCTACCGAGACTTAAGATTCCATCGGTAGCAGTTAATGTAACCTCCATGGGATTGCTAAGTGCATCTACATCGTCAATCCGAATCTGATTGCCCTTACTGTCACTAAAAATGAGTGCTGTGTCTTCATTTGTTTTCTGTACTGTTGTAGGTACTGTATGGACGGGTGCATCGTTTACTGGATTGATGTTAACAGTGATACTTGTGGTCGCATTTTCTGCTTCTCCGTTCCCAGTATTGTCTTTGTCATCAACAGTAATGTCTATCTTACCGGCATTTACAGAATTATTTGCAGGATGAAACTTCATGCCCAGAAGTGCAGCATTAATGTTAGCAATGGTGCCACTAAAGGTCATGGTGGCATCTTCAATTCCATCGCTACTATTGTTTTTAAAGGTCAATCCTGTGTTACCACTTAAGCTGATAGTTCCACTTGTAGCAGTGAGTGTCACATCAATGGAGTTTTCACCAGCATCTACGTCTTGAATAGAGATGACTCCACTGCTTGCATCAACGATTAATGGTGTATCTTCATTCGTAGTGAAGGCACTAGGTGCATTTATAATAGGCGCATCATTAACAGGGTTGACAGTAATGGAAGCAGTGGCAGTGCTAGAACTGAAGGCAGTGATACCGCCATTGTTAGTAACATCAGGGTTACGATTGGTTTGATCCCAGCCACGGAAGGTGATACCATCTGCAATAGTACCAACAAAATTGGTTTTAGGTAGAAAGCGAACTTTTGTATTCCCATCGGCGGCTAGCAATAAAGTTGAGGTTGGAGATATGTTTCCAAAGTCAGTCCAAAGACTACCTCCATTAGTTGAGTACTGCCAGTAACCATTGGTGTTGTTACTTTGTACGATCGCAATCCCTTTTAATGCTTGTAAATCTGAATCGCTTACCAGGTCTGCAACAATTGAGGAAACAAGGGTACCGCCGTTGTTGGTGTCATCCTCATTAATTGGAGGTGCGATCGCCACAGCGTTGGAAAGAAGTACGGGGGCATCATTGACTGGTGTAACACTGACATTGATGATATCTTTGTCAATTTTTTCGCCTTCTCCTCCTGAATTGCCCTTATCGTTTGCGGTCACTTCAATTGTGGTATTACCATTGAAGTTTGGAGTTGGAGTAAAGCTCAGACCATTAAGAGCGGCATTAATGTTGGAAATTGCCCCAGTGAGAATAATACTGTTACTATTGTTACCTTCAGTCGTGACATCAGTTGTGTTTCCTACAGTAAAGGTGCCATTAGCGGAAACCAATGTTACCTGGATCGAGCTGGTAAGTGCATCTACATCGCTAATCAGAATTTGATTGCCCTTGTCTGCACTAAAAATCAGTGCTGTGTCTTCCGCTGTTTGTACCGTGTTAGGTACTGTATTGATGGGAGCATCGTTGATTGGATTGATTGTGATACTGGCACTACTAGCAGCGGTTTCTGGCTTTCCACTGCCAGTGTTGCCCAAGTCATTGACAGTAATGTCTACTTTACCAGTCCCCACAAAGTCAGCTTTGGGGCGAAACTTCATACCCGCAAGGGCGTTGTTAACACTGGCAAGAGTACCAGTAAAAGTCATGGTGGTATCTTCGTTACCACTGCCATTACTAAAGGTCAATCCTGTAGTGCCATTCAAACTGATGGTGCCATTACTAGCATCAAGTTTTACTTGAACTGGATTGTTGCCCGCATCTATATCACTAATGGAAATGACACCGCCATTATTATTATTGATTGTTAGTAATGTGTCTTCACTTGCACTTAATGCTGTAGGGACGTTAATGACAGGTGCATCATTCACGGGGTTAACAATAACCTCAGCAGTCGCAGTACTAGAACTGAAGGCAGTAGAAGCGCCGTTGTTTGTGGTGTCAGCTTTCATAGCATTTTCACCACTTGTTCGATCCCAAGCGCGGAAGGTGATACCGCCAGTCACAGTGCCAAAAAAGTCTTTGTTCGGGACAAAGCGAATCTTGGTATTGCTATCGGCTGCCAGGAGTAAAGCAGAGCTGGTGGAGACGGTTCCAAAATCAGACCAAGTACTACCATCGCTTGAGTATTGCCACTGACCGTTTTGATTGTTGCTACCGATAACTGCTATTCCTCTAAAGGCTCCAGAATCTGCGTCAGCAATACGACCGCTAATAATGTTGGATACTAATGTACCACTGTTATTGGTATCATCCTCATCTATTGCGATGGGAGAGATGGGTTTGAGAGAAAGGGTCAGTTGTGGAACATAGTTGAGAGTAGCTGTATTTTCTCTAGAGAAGTAATTAACTTGATTGCCTGGAGTATTAGAATTGTTGATAACAAATGACAATCGTCTGTTACCTACTAGTTCTGGCAGAACTTGAGGCATCACATTAACAGTTTGTTGTTGAATTGAGCTACCACTGTTAAAGCCCAACTGCCAATTTCCTGTTTGCTCGTACACGGGTTTGGTAGCCCAAGTCATTAAATTCTCTGACCAAGTATCGTTGTTAATAGAATAGAGATTGTGAGTGTAATTGCCAGATGTCGCTGCGGTAGATCCTGTTAATCGCAGGGTTGCCGAATTCGTTATGTCAGCGATACCGAAGGGTAGAGAATTAAGATTAAATCGGATATAAGCTTCAGATTGACTGCCTGCGTTCAGAGTTGTGCTGTTACCATAGTTTGCCTGGGTGTTAGACAAATCTACCCATGTATCTGCTTCGGCATAAACTGTGACTGCATCCGAGAGCAACATAGGAGCATCATTAATCGACGTAACTTCAACGCTAAAAGGATCGCTGTCAGTTTTTGCTCCATCGGCACCTGTAAAGCCTTGGTCGTTTGTTACGATCCGAATAGTGGCACTCCCATTGAAGTTTGGAGTTGGGGTAAAACTCAAACCATTGAGGGAGTTATTGATGTTGGTGACTGTTCCAACAATGTTAATGCTGCCAGTATTATTACCAGTGGTCGTGATTCCCGTGGTGCTTCCTAAAGACAGAATGCCATTGGTGGATGTTAGTTTTACTTCAACTAAGTTGTTGTTAGCATCCTCATCACTGATGGAAATGAGATTATTGTTAGCTGAATTAAAGACAAGTGTTGTTTCTTCGTTGGTAGTTTGAGGAGTTACGGGAACTTTATTGATTGGTGCAGCGTTAGTAGAAACATTCAGTAGTACCGCAACGTTGTTAGACCCAGCGTTTGCAACTGCAATATCAAATTTGTTATCTCCATCAAAATCAGCTGTAGCAACAGATATGGGATTGGTAGCGTTTGACCCCACATTAATGTTAATCGGGCTACTAAAACTGCCACCACCATCTCCTAACAGAATCGAAAGAGTTGCAGCCCCGGAATTTGCTACAACCAAATCGGATTTACCGTCTTTGTTAAAGTCTGCTATCGTTAGGGATGAGGGATTTGCTCCTGTATTAAAGTCAACAGCAGTGCCAAATGTGCCGTTGTCTCTACCCAACAGCACGGCAACTCGATCGCTACTGGATTTTGCTACGGCAATATCCAATCTGCCATCACTGTTAAAGTCACCCGTAACGATCGACTTGGGATTTGAGCCTACTGTATAGTTTACGGCATCGATAAAGGTACCGTTGCCTCTACCAGATAGCACTGAAACAGTTCCTGAGCCAAAGTTAGCTACTGCTAGATCGAGTATACCGTTGTTGTTGAAATCACCTACAACAATTGACTGGGGATTCGACCCAACTGCGTAGTTCGCAGCACTGACAAAGCTACCGTTGCCGTTATTTAAGAGCACGGCAACATTGCTGCTATTTGTTGTTACAGTTGTTACAGCTAAATCAACATCGCCATCCTTATCAAAGTCACCTGCGATCGCAGAAGTAGGATTTGCCCCCAGTCCTCCCACTGGTATGCTTGTAGCACTGCCAAAATTCCCATCACCATTGTTGAACAAGATTGAAACGCTGTTAGAGCCAGAGTTTGCTACAATTAAATCGAGTTGAGCGTCACTATTTAATAAACCCGTTGTCACGAAAACGGGATTTGTTCCTACTGCATAATCGCCAATATTATCAAAGCCAGCAGAACCATCACCCAAGAGTACTACAACACTATGAGAGGTTGTAGTCTGTTGTACGACAGCTAAGTCAAAATAGCCATCCTTATTAAAATCACCTGTAGTCAGGGATTGGGGTTTTGCGGTGCCTGAAATTACATTAGAGCTAGCAAAAGATAAAGGTAATATTGCTTTATAAGTTTTTGTGGCTGCTGGTGTAAAAGCAATACCTGACTCAATTTGTCCTGTCTTTACCTCTAAATCCCAATCTCCACCAAACTGGGCGCTACCTGTGGTGTCATCAGAAGCCGTTACATCAGCCCCTGTTATTTGCGCCAGTTCTTGCACAAAAGCTTGACCTATCTCTCCAGATGCAACATCACAACCGTAAAGCAGTATATTGGCATCATCGGTTAAAGCGTTTGCCCACTGCTGCAACTGTTTTGTGTAGAGGTTCAGGGTATCGCTGTTGAGTTGTGTTGCCCCTAGTTGCAACGTGCCTTTCGCCCCGTGGGAAACTATATGAACGGACTGATATTTGCCTTCTTGTAAAGACTCTGTGATTTGCGCTATCCCGTCTTTTGTCGGGTCTAAAATAACAATTCGGCTACCCGGTTTTACACCTGATATTAAGTTCTGATAATCCGAAACTGCTGTGTCTATAAAGACAATATTTAGATTTTCCCGATCGCTATTAGGAAGAATGTTTTCTTCGTTATAATTTTTTTGAGTATTTTGGGTAATATGCTTTGTCTGTTCCATGATAGTTGCTTTTTCTCAATAGAAATTAGAGTCAAAACAGATACCTGCTGACTCGGAAAAATAGTATTATTGCTTTGTGTAGGTAGCAATTGCGGTCGCTAATGTCAGGTCAAGGTTCAAGCACAGAATTCGCTCTGGCGCGACACATCCTGCCCTGGTATTAGAACAGCAGTCAACCTTATCACCCTAACAATAGAGGTAAACTCCTTCCTTGATAGTTAAATAATTCAAGAAACTTGAGTTTCACACAGGTTGTTAGCAGTTATAGTCTTAGGTCTCTATCACAATTTATGCTGTGTACCACCTAACAACTAGCGTAGTTGTACTGAAACAAGAGCGTTTTCACCACAAAGTTAAGTGAAGAGTCTCCTTAAAATACTGAAGTTATTTTATACAATTCCTCTAGAGATTCTGAGGCTTTCGTTGTTTCCCATTGAAGAATTAGGATTGGGCGTACCAAAGTCCAGTTACTTGAAATACTCATCTTACCAATACCGCGATCGCGAGTCCTGTTAACGGCGGTATTGGTGGTATTGAACAGTCAAAAATCTATAATTTTTAACACACCCAATTATAAATATAGCCTAAAATGACTATCGCTGTAGATAGCTACAGCAAGTAGTAATCAAAGGACAGGTAATAATTTAGTATTGGATATTAGAAATAATACGAGGTATATACAATTAAAAGTAAAAATCTAAAAATACTATTCAAGTAATTGTACGATAGTTTTTGCTTTATTGAAATTTTTCACATGACTTACTTATAATTGCGGCTAAATTCATGGGACAAGGTTTTGTTCAAATAGGAGTGACACTTTGTATCTTAATAGCGCTCGCGCCGCTATTCGGTAAATACATAGCACGTGTCTTTATGGGAGAAAAAACACTACTTGACCGGGTCATGAACCCCATAGAGCAAATCATATACCTGTTAGCAGGGATTGCCAAACAAGATAGTATGACAGGCTGGCAGTACGCCAAAGCAGTGCTGTACAGTAACATAATTATGGGTATTGTAGTTTATATTCTCCTTTCCCTTCAGAGATTCTTACCCTGGAATCCTACGGGGTTAGGGGCTCCTCAGTGGGATATTGTATTACACACTACAATTTCCTTTCTGACAAATACTGACCAACAACATTATGCAGGCGAGACAACCTTAAGCTATTTTAGCCAAACAGCAGCTTTGGGTTTTTTGATGTTTACCTCAGCAGCTACCGGATTAGCAGTGGGGATTGCTTTTATCCGAGGATTAACAGGTAAACCGTTAGGAAATTTTTACATCGATATAACCCGTTCCATTACGCGCATATTGCTGCCAATCTCTATAGTAGGAGCGATCGCACTCCTAGCCTTGGGTGTACCGCAAACATTAAAGGGACCTCTGGCATTAACAACTTTGGAAGGAGGTACACAATACTTAGCTATTGGACCCGTTGCTTCCTTTGAAATGATTAAGCAGTTGGGAGAGAATGGCGGTGGTTTTTTTGGCATAAACTCAGCACACCCATTTGAAAATCCCAACAGCGTTTCTAACCTAATAGAACTCATCGCCATGATGAGTGTTCCAGCTGCGTTAATTTACACTTACGGCTTGTTTGCCAAAAATACCAAACAAGCTTTGCGGCTATTCTGGATGGTGTTTGTCATTTATGTTGTTTTGGTTAGCCTAGTAGCAATAGGTGAGTATCAGGGTAATCCCGTTGTCAACACTGCATTGGGGTTGGAGCAACAGCCTAATCTAGAAGGTAAGGAACTTAGGTTTGGTTGGGCACAAACAGCGCTTTGGGCAATCACGACTACCGGAACCATGTGTGGTTCTGTGAACGGAATGCTTGATTCCCTTATGCCCACGGGAATCTTTTCTACACTATTAAATATGTTCTTACAAATTGTTTGGGGCGGGCAAGGAACCGGAACAGCTTACTTATTCATTTTCCTGATTCTTGCAGTGTTCCTGACTGGGCTGCTGGTGGGACGGACACCAGAATTTTTAGGGCGCAAAATTGAAAAGCGAGAAATAATCCTTAGTAGCATAGTCCTCCTTATTCACCCAATCGCAGTGTTGATCCCCAGTGCCATCGCCTTGGCATTTCCTACAACCCTGGCATTTCAAGTTCCACCCCCTGGATACACGGGTACGCCAGAATTTCACAACATCTCACGGGTTGTTTATGAGTATGCTTCAGCTAGCGCCAACAATGGTTCTGGCTTGGAAGGGCTGGGCGATAGTACTTTATGGTGGAACTTAAGTACTTGTTTGGTGCTGTTAGTAGGACGTTATATACCAATTATTGCTATTTTGCTTTTAGCAGATAGTATGGCACGCAAACAAGCAATACCCGAAACTGTAGGGACTCTCAGAACAGATACAACGTTATTTATAACAGTGGCAGCAGGGGTCGTTTTGACGTTAGCCATACTCACATTTTTCCCTGTTTTAGCTTTAGGCCCAATTGCCGAAGCTTTTAACCTTAAATAATTTGGTTAGTAGTTAGTAGATAGTAGTTTGTAGTCAAAAACCACTAACAACTAACCACTAACAACTAACCACTAACCACTAACCATTAATACTTACAATGATGGATTCTACAAATCCCAGGTTCCCATATTCTCGTAGGGGCGATCGTCGTCAAGCACACAAAAAATCAAGGGTTCCCACAAAAAGAATTTACCAATTAGCTATTAGAGATGCCTTTGTCAAGCTAAATCCCAAATATACAATCAAAAATCCCGTTATCTTTGTGGTTTGGGTGGGAACCCTCATTACTTTACTAGTCACCATCGACCCCTACCTATTTGGTTCAGTTCCAGGAGATAACTTGCGACTGTTCAACGGATTGGTGACAGGGATTTTGTTCTTAACCGTTTTATTTGCTAACTTTGCTGAAGCGGTGGCGGAGGAAAGGCGTAAAGCGCAAGCTGATGCTTTACGCTCGACCAAGTCAGAAACAGTCGCCAAAAAACTTGCAGCTGATGGAGCCATTGATGAAGTCCCGTCTAACAGCTTGAGAATTGGTGATACTGTGTATGTGGTTGCGGGTGATACGATCCCTGCTGATGGGGAAGTGATTATGGGGGTCGCCTCGGTGGATGAATCGGCAATTACCGGGGAATCTGCGCCCGTCTTAAAAGAAACTGGCTCAGATGTATCTAGTTCTGTCACTGGCGGTACGCGGGTTCTTTCTGATGAACTGATTATTCGGATTACAGCAGACCCAGGTAAGGGGTTTCTCGATCGGATAATTGCCTTGATGGAAGGAACCCAAAGAACGAAAACACCTAATGAAATTGCTCTGACCGTGTTACTCGCAGTTCTGACGTTGGTCTTTTTGTTGGTGGTAATGACTATTCCCGCGATCGCGGGATATCTTGGAAATCCCATTAATGTTGCTATTTTAGTTGCACTATTAGTTGCATTGATTCCCACGACAATCGGAGGATTACTCAGTGCGATTAGTATTGCGGGCATGGATCGAACTGCCCAGTTTAACGTCATAGCAACTTCAGGAAGAGCAGTAGAGGCTTGCGGTGATGTTAATACTCTAGTCCTGGATAAAACAGGTACGATTACTTTAGGTAATCGTTTGGCAGAAGAGTTTATTCCCATTAACGGTCACTCTATCGACGAACTAGCCCATGTGGCTTTGGCAGCAAGTGTATTTGATGATACACCAGAAGGGAAATCTATTATCCGACTTGCAGAAGGATTAGGAGCTAGTATTAATTTTGACATTTTCAGCTCTGAAGCGGTCGAGTTTTCCTCAGAAACTCGTATCAGCGGTACAAACTTACCTGATGGTAGCGAAGCCCGTAAAGGCGCAGTATTAGCTATTAAAGGAATGGTGCGTTTCCAAAATGGAAATGATACACCTGAACTTGATGCGACATACGAAAGAATTTCGCAATTAGGTGGTACGCCTTTAGCAGTAACTTTAGATAATGAAATTTATGGTGTTATCTATTTAAAAGACATTATCAAACCTGGTATTCGCGAACGTTTTGAACTGTTCTAATTGTGGCAAGAAAGTTCAAAAGTCTCTGTCTACCAGAACCCATGTTTGTACTCATTGTGGGTATGTAGAAGACAGAGACGTGAACGCCAGCATCAACATTCTCAGATTAGGACTCAGTACCGTGGGGCACACGGGAACTTACGCGCAGGCGTGATTTGCCCTCTTGGGCAGTTGGTGAAAGCCTGCTGTTTAATGGTGAGTCAACGAACCAAGAATCCCCGTCTCTTTAGAGCGGGGAGTGTCAATTCATCGGCTGCGCGTAATGAAGTTAAAAGTATCAGTACCTTAATTATCCTGTTGAGGCTCCACTCCTTCATCAATCCAAACATCAATCGCTGCTTTTACTTCTGATTGGTGTGATAGCAGACCACTCTTTTTCATTAATAACGGTCTTAAATACGGATCTTTTACCGTGACCTACTTTTTTTATTGGGTATCCGCGATATACTAAATTTTTAGGCTTAATCATTTTTCTCTCAATTTTACTGACTATTTTAACCCACATTCCATAGTATCTTTGAACTATTCACCCTTGCCCAAGATTGTTGAGCCCATACTCGTACCGCAATATGTACAATGTTGCTTGTGAATGCGATTCGCTTGTGTCAAGTACGTTCCAGTGAGTGCGATCGCCCTCCAACCCTTAAAAATTCAACAGCCATTATGTTAAAAATAAAACAACATTATCGGGGTGAATTTTATCCCACCACTGCTACCAACAATTTGCATGAAAAAAACAACAAAGATTGCACCCTGGTTTACCCTAGAAATGTGGGTAAAATGCCAACTGATTGAGTTATGAATAATACAACCTCAATACTTTTTTACGCAAACCGGAACTGTCCCTATGCACAACGCAGTTGGCTGACACTGCTCGTTCTAGGAGTGGATTTTAACTATCTGGAGATTGAGCTAGGTAAGGACAATAAAACCGACTGGTTTCTTGCCATGAATCCCAACGGTACTGTGCCAGTTATTAAGCATGGCGAGACGGTAGTTTACGAATCCCTGGTAGTCAATGAGTACTTGTGCGAAGTGTTGGGCGGCGATAAGATGAGCTTAATGCCAAACGATCCCGCAGGGCGATCGCGTATCAGAATTCTCATGAACCGCTGTGACTTGAAATTTGTGAAGCTTTCCTACAGTTATCTTTCCCACAAGCGTACTGCTCAACAAGATTCAATTGTTAAAGATGACCAACTGCGTACTCAGTTAGAGGACGAGCTACGATTTCTTGACAGTGCCATCGGCTCTACTGGTGGTCCGTATTTCATGGGAAAAACCATGAGTCTTGTGGATACTGCATATATGCCTTTCTTTGAACGGATGAGTGTGGCGTTAGCTCACTGGAAAGATTTTGATATTAAAAGTCTTGGGCTACAATACCTTAATACTTGGCAGATGGTTTTGTCCAACCAAGAAGCATACCAAAAAACTCGTATGTCACCCGAAGGCATTGTAGAACTGTACTCTCGTTTTCTTGATGTGAATTACTTTCAACGTGTGGGGATAGCACAATAAGGAAAGTCGTGTTATTTGTCGTACCATTTTCAAGTATCTTTCCAGTACAAATGACAATAACTATTTGCTGAAAGAAAGAGTGATTTTGGGTACCAATTCGTGGGTTCAAATATTAAGAGCGTCACTGACTTGCGTTTCGCTTGCTGCTGTCAAATTGCTTTTCTAAAAGACTGAGATGATTCAGCTGTTGGGAGCGCGATCGCGTAACACTAGGAGCCAACCATCAATCACCAGCAAGGCTAGGGTAAACAACATGCTAGCGCCATAAAAGTTGGGACTATTATAATTGAGAATATAATTGAGAAATAATTTAATTAAGAATTACGAATTATTCGGTCATGGTACAACAACCAAGACGGGACGAACCGCTTTATTGCTGCATAGTTCCCGTTGAAAGCATTACGGGAAACCTTGAGGAAGAACTAACCACTTTTGGTAAGTCGGAGGATGCAGCTCGATGCCAAGCTCAACAAATGCTCTTCTTAAACTATAAGTGTAATGAAGAACAAATCCAACAATTAATGGAACAAGCGAGAAGTGAGTACGTGTCTCCTTGGTGCTCCCCTAACTAATACAAACACTGCAATTTGATTGGTGTGTTAATAGTCCGTGCGATTGAAATGCATATGTCATGATCGGAGCGCACTGCCTCTTCAAACGTGGTCAGTGAAAAATTTAAACCAGTTGCCGTGTTATTTTCTCTCACTTGAGGCAGTGCTGCTGCTTTTCAGTTTTCTCGCCTTGACCCTTCCCAAGGAACAATTCCGTTACCGTTGTATAAAAATTATGGAATACTGTTGGCAAAGTCATATTTACCTCCACGATCGAGCGCACGCAAGTAAGCTTTTCGCGTATGGATGCGCTCAAGAAATTCCCCAATTGAGGGTCGGCTAAGGACTTCTTGAGGGAGCATGGCAAGCAATTCGAGAGGAAAGCTCATTTGGATATCGGCGGCAGTTAGGTAGGAACCAACAAACCACGTGCTCTTACGAAGTTCGCCTTCTATATAATCGGAATGAAGCTTAATCTGCGGTGCGACGAATGCGCTCATAGCCTGACTATCGCCCAGTCCAAAACGGTTAAGAATGAGATTGAGGAGCAAGGGCGGCATTGCAGAGCCTTCAGCATAATGCAGCCAATACGTATAGCGCAGACGCTCTGTTGTATTGGGGGGTGGGACTAGCTGACCATTGCCGTAGCGCTCCACCAAGTATTCGATAATAGCACCCGATTCGGCAAGAGTCAGGTCTCCATCTGTAATCACTGGTGATTTACCGAGCGGATGGACGTGGCGCAATGACTCGGGTGCTAGCATGGTTTTTTCATCGCGTTCGTAGTACTTAATTTCGTACTCGATATCTAATTCCTCAAGCAGCCATAGCACGCGTTGCGAGCGTGAGTTGTTGAGATGATGAACAACTATCACAAAACGTTCCTCTATACGTAGTAACTCATGATACTTAACTTCCTAGATTAGCTTAAGACCAATTAAGTAACGTCCACCCTGGAGACTATCATAAGCACAATTATGAAAGCATCATACATAGTTTTGACACTCATTTTTATCTAGAAAACTAGCACGCCTGATTGATGTTGGATGAGTAGCACGCGTTATCCATTAGATGGCGTGGTGGCTTTCTTGTTTTCAAGGTTCGCTTCGCCGCATGGACGGCGCGATCGCATGACAGCGCCGCCTCCCCCAGCTTATCGCTACTGCCTGTCAGTGCTTGAAAAATATATAAAAGTAAAATACCCAGCCTTGGTTCTACCATGTTGAAGACAGAGGCTGGGCTTGTGTACTCAACGTTAAAAATTAGATAATGGTACACGAATACCAGATTCAAGGGGGGGAACTTTATAATAGTTGGCTGGCTCAGTAGGTTTAGACTCTAGGTTCTGCGGCTGTTGTGGCTTAGAACATAACTTCAGGTTAGCAGCAGGATCTTTGAAAAAGTCCAGAGGGTTAATATTTTTACATTGCTGCTCGCGTTTCACCCCAATAGAGACAGGAGCTGGTCTTCGATTGTTAATTCGGTAGATAGTACTACCTGCTTGATTTTTTATCGAGGCTGGTTTAGTTAGCAGAAGAGAAGCTTGACCCCGGTCAGTTGTGGTGGTCGAAGTATTCTCTTGATTAGCATAGGCAGAAGGAGCCAAGGCGATCGCACCCAGGACAATCAGTAGGGCTCCTAGTGAGCATTTCATAATTTTCTCTCCAATGATGATGCTTGCCTTACATTAGCAACACCCTGTATGGCAAGTTTTCCGGTAACTTAAAAAAAGCCGAGTAAATTTGTCGTAGCAAAAACGTGCAGGAGTAGAATGACCAAAGCTTAGCATACTTACAGGGGATTTTTAAAATTTAAGCAAAGTTTTTTACTTATTTTTAATCCGTGCTGGGGATCGCTCAATACAAGTAGGTCGGTACAAATAGAGTGAACGGGTGTTAGTCGTTCTTTGTCATTTGTCACTTGTCATTTGTAGGGGGTATAGCATTTTTAAAGTCCTTTTATTTCTGCCTACCTACTTAATAGTTGTCATTCCTCCCCGTTCCCTGTTCCCCAGAAATGTTAAATATTAGTTGCACATCATTTATGGGCATACTAAGCAATAGTCTAACAGTTGAACCAACTGATGAAAAGGCGTCGCTCCAGCAAAGTCAAAGCTTTGCCACTACAACTTGTTCTCATTGTTCCGTTTGTCTTGCAGATTTTTGCAGCAGTGAGTTTAGTAGGCTACTTATCATTTAGGAACGGACAGAAAGCGGTCAACGACTTGGTAGACCAGCTGATGAATCGAACCAGTAGTATGGTAGAACAACATCTGAATTCTTATCTATCCATTCCCCATAAAGTGAGCCAGATGAATGCCGACGCGATTCAGATGGGATTGCTGGATGTGGGCGACAGGCAAACCGTGGGTAAGTATTTCTGGAAACAGATGCAGGCGTATGACCTAACTTACATCGGTATTGGGCTGACAACGGGGGAGGGAGTAGGTGCAGCCCGTTATGATGGTAAAACAGTTACGATTGATGATTGGAATTCCAAACCTGCGAAAAATTGGTACAGCTATGCTACAGATGAGAAGGGCAATCGTACCCGTGTCATTGGTATTTTTGATTGGGTCAACTTTAACAAACCTTGGTACACCGACCCAATAAAAGCAGGCAAACCGGTTTGGTCGCGGTTTTTAACCATAAATTATCCCCATTATCCATATATCAGTGCCTCAGCAGGTCGCCCCATTTATAACAGGCAAAACCGATTGCTGGGGATGGTGAGCGCAGATCTTCATCTATCGAAGCTTAGCGATTTTTTACGGCGTTTGGAAGTCAGCCGTTCTGGACAAGTTTTCATCTTAGAGCGCAATGGTATGCTGATTGCTAATTCCAGCAAAAAGCAACCTTTTGCCGTCATTAATCATCAAATTCAGCGCATCAAGGCGATTGACAGCCCCGATCCTATGGTTCGGGGAGTTACTCAACAGATCCAACAAACCTTTAAAGGGTTCGAGTCGATTACCAAACCGAAAAAACTTCGATTAGATTGGCAAGGAGAAGCGCATTTTATATACATTACCCCTTGGCGTGACAAATATGGGCTTGATTGGCTCGTTGTGATTAGCTTGCCGGAACAGGTTTTTATGGCAAGAGTCAACGCTAATACCCAAACTACAATTTTGCTTTGTTTGGCTGCATTGACTGTAGCTAGTTTCATGGGGTATCTTACTTCTCGCTGGATTGCACATCCTATACTGCGAATGAACCAGGCAAGTCAGGCAATGGCATCTGGTAACTTAGACCAGAGAGTAGATGTTAGTAACATTCAGGAACTTAACACCCTTGCCCACTCTTTTAATCATATGGCAGGGCAATTGCATGAATCCTTTAATGCGTTGGAAAACAGTAAGCTAGAGTTAGAAGACCGAGTGGAAGAACGTACTGCCGAACTGAAAACCACTTTGAGTGAATTGCAGCGCACCCAGGCACAAATGATTCAAAGTGAAAAAATGTCTAGCTTGGGTCAACTGGTGGCTGGTATTGCCCATGAAATCAACAATCCAGTGAACTTTATTCACGGCAATATTAGCCATTTAAATGACTACATTCAAGATTTGCTGCAGATGCTCTATCTCTACCAGCAACGCCATTCCGATAGCGATCCGGAAATTCAAGCGCTAGCAGATGAAATCGATCTGGAATTCCTCATAGGAGACTTACAGAAGATGCTGGTTTCTATGAAAGTAGGCACTGACAGAATTCGTAACATCGTGCTATCCCTACGGAATTTTTCCCGCATGGATGAAGCAGAGTTCAAAGCAGTAGATATTCATGAAGGGCTTGAAAGTACGTTATTAATTCTGCAAAACCGCCTAAAACACAAATCAGACTGTCCACCTATTGAAGTGATTCGCCACTATGGCAACTTGCCTCGAGTCGAATGTTACCCCGGACAACTCAATCAAGTTTTCATGAATCTTCTGACAAATGCCATCGATGCCTTGGATGAGGTCTATGTCAAGCGCAGCAATCAAGAAGTAGAGGAAACTCCCCGCCAGATTACCATCCGCACCTCCATAAATTTGCAGTGGGTGGAAATTGCGATCGCTGATAATGGATTGGGAATGCCAGAACAAATAAAAAACCGCATCTTCGATCCCTTTTTTACAACCAAACCCGTGGGCAAAGGCACGGGCATGGGTTTGGCAATTAGCTATCAAATCATCACTGAAAAACATGGTGGCAAATTAGAGTGTTTTTCCACCCTTGGTAAAGGAACTGAGATGAAAATTCAACTCCCTGTCCGACAGATGGTTTCCAAAGAATCGACTTAAATAAGTATGTGGGTAGGAAAACCTACTTATAATCCGGCAAAGAATGTTGAAATTGTTTGAAATTCTATTCAGAATTTAAATAGATTTATTTCAGCGATCGCGCAAACAACTTGATTTTAAATTTCACTGAATTTTTCTTAGGAATTGAAATAAATTATGTGTCATATGACTCTAATTATCGCTATTTGCAGATGTACTGAATATAGTTCTTGTGGTAGGCACATCCCTGAAAGCCCTTTCAATCTAAAGAAAGATACTGAAATCTGTAAATTCAACTATATTGAACTTATTATTAACCTTAATTTAACCTTCTTGTGAATGATAACAAGTGTCAGTAGGAGGGAAAATTTAAGCACTCAGTTAGAACCACCTCCTGAGTCAATTTCTAATTGGACGCAAAGTGATTCAATGCTCGAAGTGAATCAGATTGATACCTTTGCTGCCAGAAAATCAGTGGGTTTTTGGAAAAAGCAAGGTCTGAGTTTGATTGCCATCACCCTAGGGTTACTACTTGCAAGGATAGTTGGAATCAAAGGCTCGGCAGTAATTGCAATCTTCTTAATGACTGTAGGTGTTAAGCGTAAAGCAAACGCTCACCAAAAAAGCAGGACGAAGAAAAATTTATTACATTATAAAAAAGTAGCCTATAGCGTTGTTCATGCAATTCCAGGACGAGTAAGATTTAACGTGCCTTTGATTGTCCGAGATTCTAAATACGCACAACAACTTGAGGATTTACTTACAGCAGATAAGCAGCTAAGCAGTTTCCGTGTTAATCGTGATGCAGCATCGGTAGTCATCACTTATAAACCTAATGTAATCTCAGATTCTCGAATGCGATCGCATCTAGCCAGTGTGATTCAATCTGCTCGCAATACTCCAGTAAAGACAAATTTAACAACAGCGTCAATAATCCTTGCTTGCTCATTAGAAGTACGACAGACAACTGTTTCATCAGATAGTTGCTGTTTGCTAAAAAGTAAATCTGGAAAACCTCTCAAGGGTGGTGCATTGGCAGCAAGAAGTCATAGGCTTTGTCGGATTGGTGTGTTGTTGAGTTAACCATTGCCCGCGCTTGCTAAACACGGGACGAGCAAAATTAGTATAAGATAAAGTTTTGAAAAAGATTTTTTTTACGAAACCCATTGATTTGTGATTTAAGTTAATTCTCGTATACTCCGTGGGATGACTTTGTCAAAATTATGCTCGTTGTATCTGAATCTCGCAAAACTATCAACGCAATTGCGGATACAGGTAAGTTTGCTACCAACCAATACAGCCAGTTTCTTGATTTATCAAAAACATTTCTATACTTATTTTGAAGCTTCATCAATTAAATAAATTTGGTAACAGTCATACACAGTATTAACAAGAGACTCTTATTCTAGGTGTTTATTAAACTTAAAGGAGCGAAGGCGATCGCAAAAACCCTGGTAACTTTGACAACACAGGGGTTGCTTGATAATTATTTACGTGCAAGGAAATTTATCAGTGTTTGTCACTCCTGCACGGACTGCTATAAATAGATGAATCTTAATCCCAAAGCATCAAGGCCAGAAGTGGGTACCGTCTGTCCCCCTTCAGTTGCAATAAATAACTGGTTAATGAAATAATTCCCCGATTGAGAGCCAAATAGCTGAAGAAATAAATTAGCAGGGACTACGCACCACGGACGACAAATCTAGGGCGCTCCTTTCTCTGTTGCTCCAGAGTATTTTGAATCAACATATGAAATTTTACTTCACAACCATACTCACAGTGGTAATGGCTCTAACCCCACTTTGCACCTTAGCAGGATCGAGTCAAGATCCCCCTCAGGAGAGCCATCGTGGGGGTCCAAGACGCGGAGTAAGGACAGAAGACTTGACTCAAACACAAGTAGGTGGGTGGGCAGAAGTGAAAATAACACGACTAGGTCTTATGGGTTAACACCGATCGGGCTTTTTGTTGTCCTATCGATGTTTCAATATTCTTCAGTTAAAGGTTATTTGTGACAACACTCATCCTCATCAGTAACCTGAGTGGTGTAGATAGTTTGTCAACCAATGGTTTACAAAATTGGGCAATGTCAACCAAATGCAACTCATCCTCATTAGGAGTTTCAGGGATGTAGACAGGTTGTCAACCAATGGTTTACAAAATTGGGCAATGTCAACCAAATGCAACTCATCCTTATCAGGAGTTTCAGGGATGTAGATAGTTTGTCAACCAATGGTTTACAAAATTGGGCAATGTCAACCAAATGCAACTCATCCTTAGCTAACTGTTTTTGAAAGCGTTGAGCTAGCCCTGTCAATTGCTTGTGAGAAATTTGGTTTTGTTGCTTGAGACACTTGATTTGACTATGTAAACTGGAACTATATGGTTCTACCTGCTTCTAACTGATTTTGCCTTGCTCGACCTCCTTCATAAGTGCGATCGTTGACATCTTGCTCCTGCTTAATAAGGAGTGGTGGGCAGTGCCCACCCTACGGAATAATAAGCTTTTCAGCCTATAATTTTCTCAAAAATATGGTATTGCAAGATATGCGATCGCGAATCCCCTCGCTTGTGTGCTACTAGTAAAAACAATAGAAGACGCAGCAAGCTTAGTATGAGGACATCGCGATAGAGATTGTAGGTGAGATGTTTCGTCCCAACTAGATCGCAACAGTTTGTGGAACTTTTTGGTCTATAACCAAGCTATGACTTCTGCTAGAGGAATTATTTGCTTGTTCTTTGCTAATGTTAAGAAGTGTTCGGGACAGCAAATAGGCTTGAAAATAGGTTGGTTTAGCTACTCCATTCTACCTGCCAGCCCGTACCTGCAACAAGCCTGCATATGTGCCGAAAGTGTGAAAAGTATTGAGAATGAACTCATGGAGTTAAGTCATGACAAATCTGTTTTCTAGAGCAATCTCTCACATCAGTTCCCTGCTTAAAGAGCTTCAGGTAAAACGTTTTTTAGCTGTTGTTCTAGTTGGGTTGATTGTGCTGACAACAAACGCTAATGTCCAGGATCGTAGCCAAGTCCTAACCAAGAAGATTGACCAAGCGGTACATCAAGGCGATTCCCAAAGACCAAAAACCACAGGGGAGTGGAATAAGGAAGCTCGTGAAACAGAAGATGCTCCTGGTGAAAGACTTCAAAAAATTGCAACTGAATCAGCAGAAGCGGTAAAAGATTGGGGCGAACTGTACCCAGACACTATTAAAACAAGTGCTGGTGCTCCCTCTAACCATAGTCAACGCTAAAGGGCTTCTGACATCAGATTACAGTAGTTGCCATAGTTGCCATAAAAAAGCCTACAAGGTTGAAGCACTCAGCATGGTTGAGTGTTTCAACCATCCTTAGGTTGTGGGCTATCTCTTGCCACATCTGTGTATCATTCACAAATTAGAGAGGGCAGCTATATCTTTTATTTATATTATTAAATTAAGCATTGCCAGAAATTATTTATCAGCTTCGATTGTTTCGACTATTGCTAAACCCAGTGTAGAAGCTAGCATAATAAAGATGATTGATGCTAAATCTACTATGACAAATAATTGAAGTGCTGCCTCAAATGAGAAATAAGCCTGCATGATTTATACCCTGCTTTCATCGAACACATTTCTTAAAATAGGGGGAAAAAATAAAGAAATTGTGGAGACTGTCAATAAGTCGGTACGAGTAGAGTTAAAGGGGTGAGGACCGTCCTTTGTCATTAATCATTGGTTAATTGGCATACAAAGGACAAAGGACAAAGGACAAATGGCTCTCAAGACAGTTATATTGAATTCTCCCCACCTACTTATGAGTCAACAGCAATCAGGTTTGCAATGCGTTCAAGCGTGCATACAATCCATTATTGTGTTGCAGTAACTCATCATGCCTGCCAATTTCAGCAATTCGCCCTCCATCCAAGACAATAATTCGGTCAGCATTACGGATTGTGGAGAGGCGGTGGGCAACCACAAAAGTTGTACGATTTTTCATCAGGTGTTCAAGTGCCTCCTGAATTAAAGCTTCCGATGCAGTATCCACGGAGGCTGTAGCTTCATCTAGTATTAGTACTTTGGGATTGCGGACTAAGGCACGGGCGATCGCAAGGCGCTGACGCTGACCACCTGAAAGTTTTGTTCCGTTTTCACCAATAAGAGTATCAAGCCTCTGGGGCAATTTGACGATAAATTCATGAGCATTAGCATCAACGATAGCCTGGTGTAATTGCTCTTCGCTCACCCCAACGGAACCATAAAGAATATTTTCCCGTACCGTGCCTTCAAAAAGAATTGTTTCTTGGGGAACCACCGAAACAAACTGCCGATAGGTTCTCAAATCTAAGGTGTCCATGTCTTGACCATCAAGATAGATCCGTCCTTTTGTAGGTCGAAGAAAACCAATCACAAGATTGAGTAGGGTAGACTTGCCACCTCCTGAAGGTCCGACAATAGCAATAGTCTCTCCAGCATTAACTTTGAAGCAGATATTATCAATTGCTGAACGCTCGTGATTGGGGTAGGCAAAACTCACCGCATCAAAAGAAAAGTCCCCCCTCACTTGCTGCACGGAATATTTATCCTGATTCTTTTCTAAATCGGGGCACTCTAGAATCTCACCTACCGATCGCAAAGACTCAAAACCCGTACCAATTTGTGGCAACACGGCAAGTATCTGTAAGACAGAATTGGCTAGGGTATCAAAATAACCCGTTAGTAATATCACATCACCATTTGTGATATTCATCTTTCCAGTATAAGCCAAATAAGCAGCAGTTAACAGACACAATGTATTAAAGAGGCGGATAGTAACCCAACTGCAAGCACCAGTAAAGGCATTGATACCATCCAGACGCATTGCCGCCTTTTTCACAGAGTCAAGACGCTCTTGAGTCCGTAGAATTTCTGTCTCTTCAACTCCATGTGCTCGTGTCACTGGCACAAGCTTAATCATCTCTATTAAGTGAGAGGACATCACCTCTTTTTGTCGGCGGAAAGCATGATTGCAATCTCGAATTGGTGCTTTCAACACCTCCGCTAAAATCACTGCCGCCGGAACTGTGGCAACAAAAAAGAGCAAAAACCAAGGGGCTCGAGTCGCAGTCACTGAAATAGCAACAAGAATAGTCAATATCGCTGAGGGCACAAACTGAAAAATATGATTGGCGAGAATCTGAATTTCTTCTACATCCCTCAAAAGCTTAGCTTGCAGTGCTCCCGTACTCCGTTGTTTGTAAAACCCAATAGAAAGCTGTTGCAACTGCCGTGTCAAAGCGTCACGCAACCTTGTTTCCATTTGGCGGGTTACTGCACTTAAGGTCATGATGTACAGATACTGCATTGGAATGTTCTGTACAAGAGAGATAGCTAAAATCGCTCCATTTATCCAAAGTTGACCCAAGGAATGCTGTTGCGGACGAGAAATAATATCAATAATGTTAGCTATAACAACTGGTCTAATCCAGTCTGGGCTGTATTTTATAACATAGTACACCATTGCCAATACCAGCTTGCGCCAGTCATGACGATATAAAAGAAGGAGCGTTTTAAAAGGAGCATCACTACGGTAGAAAGATAACGGTACCCCCTGGTGAGGTTGCTGGTTATATTTTCGTCGTTTCATAAAGGTATAATTTTAGCTACCTAGTGATAGCAGATCCGAGAGCAGTTCAGCTACTATTTCTTGAAATTTTCAGTATATGTCTCGGTACTTTTCAGGTAATACAAAAGGAAAAAATACTGCCATGAAAGGATTTTAGAAAACCAATCTGCTTTGAAAATCAGATACAATCCTATCTTTTAAGTAACAAATTGTACCTAAAATTACACAAAAACAGTATTTAATTATGTATAATTTTTATTTATGTCTAGTAGATATGCGGAAATGTTTTACAGGTATATGATAAAGTCTCCGTGCAATTGAGAGTTTTACCAGAAGCCAGAGAAAAACTTAAAGCCGTTCTTAACTGGGAAGAACGACTAAGGGAATGTGTCGCTCAGCGCAGAATTCCCCAAAGATAAGTAGCTGTGAACAGAGGTAGATAGGAATTAGGTGACAATTGATTATCCTACCTCCTACCCTACCCCCTACACTTTGTTTTAGGTGAAACTCGAACAAAAAACGTTATTCCTGAACCGAATAAAACAGCAACTCCTCTGGATGAAATTGCCAAGCTATTCCCTCCGGATCGCGTACCCGGCTCCACTCCCGAAAATCCTCTCGGTTTTTATTACGTGAAACCGTTGTTTTCGCAACTCCCAATCTTTCAGCTAACTTATTGAGAGTCTGCGATCGCATCTGTGGTATAGTGTCATTATCGGGTTGTTTGCTTGTTTCTGGTTGTATTTCTGGGATGCTGCCATTCTGGTCTACTGGTAAGTCACTGGTATATGCTACATTGGGAGGCGCACTATTTCGTTCCTGAATTTCTGAAAGAGAACCTTCTAGTGCAGATAATCTCTGTGCTAGCTCATCTACAGCATTCAACTTCTCCTCTAGACTTTTTAATCGTGCTTCCAAGTCTGTAGTATTCGCTTCACTAACAGACGTACTGGGCAATGCACCAAAATATTCGCCTAAAATTATTTTTATGGCTTCACTATTTGTAATTTGGCGTTCAGTACAAAATTGTTCTAATTGCTCAAATAGTTCTGGTGACAGGGTAATTGATACACGAGAGTTTTTGGTTGCCATTTTTCAGTCCATCTGAATCTCCTCACAATAGTGTGTCCTAAAGTGTTGCAGTAGTGTGCTAATCTTTACGTAAATCTAAAATATTTGTCCTCAATGTTCGTTATTACTAAATGCGTGCAGAAGCAATTAGCCAGAAAATTTTAGACAATTAGGACTGGAGAACATATTGTTCAATCATATTGAGCCACTCCGCACACGCTTCGTGACGCGGATGCAGGAAAAGGTGGCGCTAGGGCGTGTTTTCTTGCCTCGTTATATCCTAAGAAATAGGCGATCTCAAGATGTATTGATAAACCGAGGAGACGACAGGTACAGAACCGTGGGTCAGGTTAAAATTATTACCAACCTCCCAAAAGCCTAGAACAAGGAAGCCAAATAAAGACCACCGGATGGCAAAAAGCGGGAATCACCGAACCAAATTCTAGAACAGTTGCTGTGCGATTGCCTCCGGCACGATACGCGATCGCAGACCAAGAAGGAAAATTAGATTGGGAGGTTCACTACGTAGATGGAACAGTTATACGCGCCCACCAGCACGCTCCTCGTTTATTCTGCAAACTTAGCTACGACTGCGAAAACCCAGCTGTCCATTTACTGGGTCAAAGAGAACATCATACTTGTCGAAAAAGGCAATACCACTATTGACAACCACAGGTTGGTCTAGCTGTGGAGAGACATTAATGTTCCACAGATCGAAACCGTTACGGTTCCCCGGCACAAGGCTATAGCTAAAAATGCCAGGAATAGCCACCTTCACAGTATTTTCTGGGCGTAACCTTCCTGATTTAAGTTTACCTGTTAGGGAGGCAGACTTAAATTCAGTCAATCCACTGTTTGCTCCAGTATCGGCAACCATTCTGACGTTACAGTTATTTTTCATTCCACTCCCAGAGATAGTTAAACAAACGCCCTTCAATCTATCGTCCCATCTGTTACCTGGTATACCATTAATGACAGGTTGTTGGTTCAAGGAAGCCATCTTAAAACCTTCTCGATTCTTTGCTGTCAAGCCGAGAATGAGGCTGCCGTTGTTGCTATTACCACTACGACGAGTTACAATAAATCCATTGCTCAGATTTCCTGGCAGTTTTCTTAATGGATTATAAGGTAGCGCCCGTTCAGAATAATTGACTCCGATAATACCAGAGAACGATGTACCACTTCTGCCAGAGCAATTAGGTTTTTGGGAAATGCACTGGCGACTGGTCACCACCTGTACGGGAACGGGTTCCTCTGTTGAAATCAGACCAATTTGCACATTGGTGTAAACTAACTCTCCCTCTAAGATAGTACCATCAGTTAAGACTTCCCTAACCATTTGACCCGTTTTGTTGATGGGAGCATTTCCTAAAAACTCCCTAGGAACTCTCAAACCTGCAGAACCTGTATCTAGTAAAACACGTCTTGGTTGACCACCTGCCACTGCCACTTCTAGAAAATAACCGCGATCGCGTTGCCCAACTGAACCCCTTGTATGCAAAGGAACTGATAGAGTATCAAAACTGGGCTTGCGTGGTGTGTTTTGAGAGATATCGCGCAAAGCCGGATTGGAAAAAAGTTCTTGAAATCCCGCTTGTCTCTGAGCCACAGGTTCTGGTGCATAATCCCAAAGGCTTTCGTAGTAGAAAAATGCTACACCTAAACCCCGTTCTTGAGCAGCTCTTACTTGCGACTGAATTTGCTGCATGGAAACTGGTCGATTTCTCAACCCTGTCATAACACCTATAGCAGTAGGTATTAATTGTTGGGTTTCGATAATTTCTGAACGAGTAATTTTACTGTTAAAACTTTGCAAATCATTACGGTAAACCTGTACTATAATCTCGTCTACAATACCTAGCCGTACCCAATTCAACCAGTCTTGTAGTTGAAATTTGTAAGCAAAGTCGTAGTAATTCGGAGAAACAGAGAAAATAGCATTGGGTTTTCTGGCTTTCACAGCTTGATTGAGCTGCACCATAAATGCCGTGATTTTATCTGCCCGCCATTGTACCCATGCTTGGGCTTGAGGATTGGACGGGGGAGGGTTCCCAGTTTCGTGAGTATACAAGTTAATTGCGAAGGTTAAACAAGTTGCGATTATACGCTGCAAGCAAGGAGAAAACAGTCACCCAAATAGTTGAAGACTGGGTGGACCGACTCCCCAATACAGAAATTGCATCCCGTCACTGTCCCCACTCCCTCTTTCCCCGACGGGGAAAATTGGTCAAAAGACGCGACCTGATTGCCCGGTCATTCATCCCACGCCTCCCTACGGGTAGGACGTGGGGCAACTGACCGATCTAGCTAAATGATTTAGGTATATTATATATAATATTATTCTTTCTTATATATTAAGATTGAAATCTTTATCGTATCATAAAAGTTTCTCAAGATATTATCATGAGCATGATCTATAAGTAATATCAATTTTTACTTGAACCAGAAGAATTCTTTATAAAAATAAAAAATCAGTAAAAAGATAGATTTCAACGAAGGTAGCCCGTTAGCATAAAGTTATAAAATAGAGGAACATTGTATTCCTAAAGAATACTAAGCCTACCGTGTTAGAGCAATACGGTAGTAAAGCACTAAATGTTAAGAGTAACTCGCTTGCGCCAACAAAGCTCACATCAAACCTCTTCACATTCAGTGGTTGTACAAACTGCGAGTGGAGTCGCGACTGTTGTTGGGTTTTTTGTATTAGTTGGTTGGTGGTTGAACCTAGAGTTTTTCACAACCTTCTTCTATTTAAGTACGGAAACAATAGAGGCAAATGCAGCATTGTGCTTCATTTTGTCTGGCATATCCCTATGGCTTTCTTCAATAGGAGGCAAAAAGGAAAACGCACAGAAGGGGAGATCTGGTGAGCAGTCAGTTGCTCTGATTTCCAAAATTGAGGGAACTGCGAACCCAAAGAGTGACGGGGTGAGGGAAATTGTTTTCGCGTCCCGGTATCTTATTGCCAGGATCTGTGCATCCACTGTTTTGGTAATTGCTTTGCTGACTCTCAGTCAATACATATTCCGATGGGATTTTAGTATTAACGAACTGCCGCAGCTTGATTTTCTGCGTGTTGTCAAGATACCCCATTGGAAAGATATGGGAATCAATACAGCACTTAACTTTTTAGTTCTTGCTAGGTCTTTGGAACTTGCAAGCCAGCCTAAAACTCGTCGCAGCTATTGGTATGCCCAAGCCTTTGCCCTCATTGCTGCCTTGATAGCCTTACAAGCGATTGTCGGTTATGCATACGGAGTTAGTGTCTTCTACAGCTTTTCTCTTCAGAATGGGGGAATGGGGCTATACACTGCATTTACCTTCACAGCACTGTGTACGGGTATTTTGTGGGCTCATCCTAATGAAGGGTTGATGCAGTTAATAACAAGCGGTACCTACGGTGGTTGGCTGGCACGTCGGTTATTGTTGGCAGCGATCGCAATCCCTTTAGTATTGGGATGGTTAATTGTACGGGGACTCATAGCAGGCTTTTATGAACCAGAATTCGCGGTATCACTGCTTGTCATTATCTTGATTGTCAGTTTTTGCGTCTTAGTATGGGAAAGCTCTGCAGCGTTAGAACGTTTGGACAAGCAACGCAAACAGGCAGAGCAAGAACTACGTCGTAGCGAAGAGCGGTTCCGATTGGCACTTGACAATATCCCTGATGTCTTTGCTATCTATAATGCCCAACGACAGTTACAGTTTGTTAATGTAGCAGCATTGCAGCGGATACAAAGACCAAAAGAGGAACTTCTCGGACGTACTGATGAGGAAATTTTTCCTTCTGAAGTGACAGAACCTTACCTTGCAACTTTAATTAAGGCACAAGAAACGCGAACATTACAAACGACAGAAGTTACAATAACCTTACCTAATTACGGGCAATTCACAACAGAAATTAAATATTTACCGTTGCTAGATAAAAATGACGAAATCGAACAAATTCTAGCTTTCACTAATGATATTACAGAACGCAAACAGGTAGAAGAAACTCTCCGCAACCAGCAAAAATGGCTGGAAGATTTGCTTAACCTTATGCCAACACCGATGGTGTTGATTGAACGGGGAACTGCAAAAGTAACTTTTGCCAATAAAGCTGCTGACCAAGTTGCAGGAGGAAAATTTCCTAAAGCAGAATCATTAGCAGATTACAATACCTATTACTATGCCACCGATACAGCAGGAAATCCTATTCCAGCACATCTCTCTCCGGGGGTAAGAGTAGCTCAAGGCGAACGTATTGAAGGATTTGAACTAGATTGGCATACACCAGCTGGTATTCGATCGCTACTCATATTTGCCGATACTTTACCTGCCATGCATGGGTATCCGGCTACCTGTGTTTTAGTATTTCAGGATATTACTAGCCTTAAAAAAGCAGAGAAAGCCCTTTCACTGGGTTATAAGAGGCTGCAGTTGTTATTCGGTACAGCTAGCAATTTACTCTCAAGTCAGCAGCCAGTTGCACTTATTGATAGTTTGTTTAGAAAACTTTCAGAACAAATTCCTTTGAACGTTTACTTTAACTATTTAGTTCATGAAGATAAAAGGATTCTACAGCTAGCATCTTACATTGGGATTTCGGAAGAACAGGCAAAAGAAATTGAGTGGCTGGAATTTGGTCAAGGGGTTAGTGGTACAGTATCACAGCAACGTCATGCAATGGCTTTGGAAAATGTGGGGGAATTAACCGACAAAAAAACAGAATTTATTCGCTCTATTGGCATCACAGCTTATTACACTTATCCACTCATAGCGCAAGGTAAACTTTTGGGCACTCTTGCTTTTGGCAGTCGCACTCGGGTGAAATTTACCCAAAATGAAATGGGGATGATGCAAGCCGTTTGCGACCAAATTGCTATCGCCATGGAACGTGCTAAATTGATTGCTTCTTTGCAGCAGCAAACTGAACAACTGAGAGAAGCAAATCGCATGAAAGATGAGTTTTTAGCAATTTTATCCCATGAATTGCGATCGCCTCTCAATGCAATCCTTGGTTGGGTACAGTTATTACGTTCTCGTCCCAATCTAGAAGAAACCAAAGTCGCAAAGGCACTAGAGACTATTGAGCGCAATGCTAAAGCACAAACGCAGCTTGTAGAAGATTTATTAGATATCTCGCGAATGATTAGAGGCAAATTACGTCTTAATGTCCGGACTTGCAATATAGTTTCTATTATTGATTCAGCGATAGAAACAGTTCGTCTAGCTGCTGAGGCAAAAGAAATTGATTTGAAGTTTCATATTTTGAATTGGGGTATAGCCGATGAAGAAGAAATCTCCAATTCCCAATTCTTAATTATCGCTGATGGCGATCGCTTGCAACAAATTATTTGGAATCTGCTTTCCAACGCCATTAAATTTACACCATATAGTGGAAGCGTCGAAGTCCGGTTGTCATCTGCAACTTCTCCTGACTTCTCATATGTCCAAATAGAAGTTAGTGACACGGGTATTGGTATTAACCCTAATTTTCTCCCACACGTCTTTGACCGTTTTCGTCAAGCTGATAGTTCTACAACAAGATCCCACGGTGGACTGGGACTGGGACTAGCAATTGTCAGTCATTTAGTAGAACTACATGGTGGTACCATCAAAGTTGAAAGCCCAGGTGAAGGACAAGGTGCTACATTTACGGTCAAGTTACCGCTCCTTGATAAGAAAGATGAAGTAGAGGAAAGATTACAGGAGTCGCATTGACAGCTTAAGAGCTTCCAAATTCCAAAATATCCTAGTTTTTTGTTACACGGTGACTCTTGTCCGTTTTATAAGCTTTTCTTTAATTTTAATTTTCTTGTATCTCAACATTATTGTGCATAAGCTGATTTCGCTGACACTTATTTAGACTTTACAGTATCTGTTGCCCTTCTCGTAATATGACAACTTGTAACTAGGTCAATATAAAAACGTAAAATATAGAAACCTGGTTTCCTATGAATTACTAGGTTTGTGACGACAAGCTCCTTACATTTAATTTGGTTGCTCGACTTACCACCGTGAATTGCGATCGTGTAGAGAAGTTGTACATAACATTTCTACAGTAGAGCTTTACGCATATACGTATAAAAACGTTCGCGATAACTCTTATAAGTTACATCCGAAATAGATAATGTAAGAGTTGTATTCAAGATTGTCTTTAATAACAAGGCTATAAAAATTTTTGAAAACTTGGGCTTGCCATTTACCGTGTAATTAATAATACACGCCTTTTCCTTTCTCTTGTGCTGACTCTACAACAAACAACTATGTCAGCAACCAGGGTGCATATCTCAATCTAAACGAAACTACTAAATCACCAGTGTTGTGAAAGAAAGAGTTACCTCATATGATAACGATAGCAAAGATATCCACAGCGCAAGCAGTTCATCCTCAACCAACAAATAATGCTCAATATTACGATGTGCAAACAACTTCTTTTTTGCAGGAAGTTATTGAAAGCTTACAAGATGGTATCTTGATTTTGACGAAAACAGGCGAACTTATTCATGGCAATACATCTGCTCATCATATCCTGGCTCAATTAAACCAAGATAGTTCTAACTCTGATGCTGTACCACCTGCTATCTGGAGCCTTTGCAAATCCTTAGTAGAAAGTAGAAATCTTTCTCCAAGTCAACCTACAATCTTATCTAATGAGATAGTCGTAGATCCGACAACTGTTTTTCGCATACGTGTAAGATGGTTAACTTTAGAGAAATTCAATGATTCTTGCTTCTTAGTCACCATTGAAAATAGATATGAATCCCTTAAGAATATTGCAATGACAGAAGTGAAAAAATACGACTTAACACCACGAGAAGCAGAGATATGGTACCTTTATCGAGCTAAATTTAGCTATAAAGAGATAAGTGCTAAGCTTTATATCACTGTGAATACAGTCAAAAAGCATATGAAAAATATTCATGCAAAGCGACAAGCTTTTCTTGATGGTTAGAATTACCGAAGAAAGACAGAGGATAGAGGGCAGAAGGCAGAATGAGAGATAGTAAAATTGATACAAAAAATCCTCCATGCTCCACCAAACGGTGTAAAGCTCCTGAATTTATTTATGGATGAAAATAAAACTGCGTTGCGAGGGTAAATGCCCCTACCTTAAGTTTGGTGATTCTCTGTTCCCTGTTCCTTGTTCCCTTTTAATGAGAATGTTACAGCGATTGCAATTGATTGATGAAATTTAGCTCCATCCTTCAGTTAGCTATTTTCTATTTCAAACAGTACCCTTAAGGGTACTACCCCCTAAAACTGCAATCCTATATTCTGTAAACTTAGACACCTTGTAAAAATCATCTTACACCTTCAGACCAAAGTCAGGGTCTACATATTTCATACGTCCATGTTCATAATTTTTACCCTATGGGCGATTCGGGCGAATGATGTCTTGGTGGTTCCACGACTTTAGTCATTGGGTAATTGTACAAGAGGTCAACTACAAACACGGGATATCTTTTCTTCATACCAAGTCAAAAGTCAAAGTTCCCAAGTCAAAAAATATTTCTTTTGACTTTTGACTTTTTACTTTTAACTTCAAAAAGTATGGTGACAGGCAAAGGCTTAAATTCGGCTTAATTGCTATTGCTCATTAGCTTTTTAACTTCTATAGAATACGTTCCTTAATTACTGGTTCTTTTGCAAGCGGAGTAATGTATTATATATCTGTCGTTTTAAATCCTCATTCTTTTGAACTTCTACAGTAATTTTGTTGAATCTATCAATAGTAAGGTCATTTTCTTCAGCCACTTTTTGATAGCGCTGACAGTAATTAACTGCGATATCTTTAGCTTTACTTGGCAAACCGTTGAAACTGCTAGGCTCGTTGCAAACAATTTTAGGAACATCTTTGCTACCAACTAATTTTTTAATTTCATCAAAAGCCTGTTGACGCAGAGGTTCCATGGTTAGCATTGTTTTTGCATAACTTGTTAGTTCATTAGAACTGACTGGGGGTGGATTTTGAGCATAGGCTCTTGAGTTGAAGATCGAAGCAGTAGAAACTAAACTAACAGTAGCAATAACGCCCACAAACAAAGATTGGGAAAGCATCCGAATTAGATTAAGTCGGAGGAAACGATGGGGAATTTTCTTCATCGGCTTTATGTGAAACAACTACAATCGGGATATCTTATTTACTGTGAATTATTTTAGGCGTGAGAAGTTCCACAGAACAGCACTCAGCAGTTCAGCATTTATTTTGATTGTCAGTTTCCCCGGCATACTTGACAAAGTTCTATAACTTTAGTTTGTAATACTGATGTTTCAGAAGTTCCCTGTTTAAGACTCACTTCTAAGTCAAGCAGTATAGGCAAACAGGCAACGAGTTGCTGCACGGAAATAGATTTGACATCTTTCTGTAAATAGTAAACGCGATTAAAGTTTGCTATTTCTGCAGCTTTGGCGATCGCTTGTGGATTGCGCTCCCCACTTTCAACCACCAGCTTAACCCACAACCAAGTGCGAAATTGACCGATGAGTGTAACAACGATCCGCAAAGGAGGCTCACAAGCATTGATTAAGTCAGTCAAAGTTACCAAAGCACGAACTGTATCTCCTGTTCTAATTGCCTCCGCCAATTTTAGGCTATTTTGGGTCGTATTTCTAACTAATTGGGCTATAACGTCTGTATCTAATGGTTTATGGCTGTCTTGTGTGTAAAGCCCTAGCTTCTCCAATTCGTTGTAGAGAAGGCGTGTATCATTACCTACAGCCTCTACTAGCATCTCCACAGCCTTAGATGTTAACTTGACACCTAAGGTTTGAGCAGCTTGATTGGCAGACTGTATCAGTGCTTCTGTCTTCCAAGGTGGCGTAAGAGAAAATTCGCGAATAGAAGCAATCTTTTTGAGAAGTTTGGTTGATTTGAGGCGTTCATCAGGCTTGTTGCTGCTTGTCAGCAACAAAAAGGAATTTTCAGGAATCACCGACAAAGTTCGTTCCAATTCGGCGAACACTGTGTCCGGGCACTGCTGGCAAATGGTAGTATTTGTAAGCCACACCAAGCGCCCACCAGCACCAAAGGGTGGTGTCATCACCAGGTTTAACGCCTGGGTTGGGGCATCTGCTGTATCTGGAGGTAGTACGGTGTAGTTAAAACTTGTCCATAGGGGGTCTAGGATGCGATCGCGCAGGAGCGCAACCTCCTTTTCTATAGCAAAATCATCCTCACCCCAGTAAAAGTGGATCGGCATATCAAAAAAAAGCTAAATACTTCTTAAATCACGTAGTGAATTTGAGTCGTGTTGCCTACAATCAATAAGCGTGAGAGTGCGAGGATATCTAGGTTGGACGACAATTACCAAACTTATTTAAATAGAGTAGCGCGGATGACGCTGTTAGAAGCTTACAGAACCCAAGCCCAGCATATCCAGGAATCTTCTAAGTTTCAGCAGAGCCCAGAAGGAAGGCAAGCAGTACCCTTCCCCGGTTACACGGTGATAACTCCTCCTTGGGAAGACGACTCAGAAAACACTGCTTTCTACACAAATTTACAAAGTTACCAACAGGAACTTTTAAAGTTACCTGTAAACTCCGATTTGATTGTGCCGGTACCTCCTGCGAGCTTTCATTTGACATTAGCTGATTTAATTTGGGATGGTGCTTACCGCGATGCTTGTGAAAAAAATCCAAAATTTGACGAGCAGATACGCTCTCGCTTTGTGGAAATCTTTCAGCAATATCAACAATCTATAGCATCGACTAGCCATCCTATCCGCTGGCAAATGCAGGGACTGATAGTTATGCCAAGAGCTATAGGTGTTTGCTTAGTACCCCAGGATAAAGATTCCTACGAGCAAATTATGAACTTTCGCCGGACAATTTATCAAAACTCCAATCTCATGGCATTGGGGATTGAGCAACACTATCACTTAACAGCACACATCACCCTAGCATATTTTGGGGAAATTTCATCCAGTTTAGACCGCGATAACCTAGCTTCCATTTTTTCCGAGCTCAACGACCAATGGAGAGAACAGTTTCCAGAATTTCTCATACACCGTGCTGAGTTGCGGAAATTTGACGATATGACCCGCTATTATCGTGAATCAGACTGGCCAGTAGTCAATTTTGGTCATTAGTCCTTGGTCATTGGTCATTAGTCCTTGGTCCTTGGTCATTAGTTTCGTAGGGTGGGCACTGCCCACCATCTCCCCCTGCAAATATCGGTAATTTTGGAGTAGGGTGGGCACTGCCCACCATCTCCCCCTGTAAATATCGGTAATTTTGGAGTGGGAAGGAAGCCGTTGAATGCGTTAGGTCTTATGAATCTCTCTATTCATCCCATTATGGAGCAGAGCTTCGCTGTTATTGACTGCGAAATTGGCGACCATGATTTTAGCAGTGCTGAATACGCCATTGTCCGCCGTGTCATTCACAGTACTGCCGATTTTGAATTTAAACACCTGGTAAAGTTTTCAGACAACGCTATTGAGGCAGGGATTGAAGCCATACGCCGTCGTGTCCCAATCGTCACGGATGTGGGCATGGTCAAACAGGGCATTACAGGGTTAGTAGCCCAAACCTTTGGAAATCCTTTAATAAGCGCAGTGGAAACCACTGTCACGGCACTTCCAGGGAAAACGCGTACTGAAACTGGTCTGCTGCAATGCTATAAGGAGTTTCCAGAAGCAATTTTTGTCATTGGCAATGCTCCCACAGCTTTGCTAGCTCTTTGCCATGAGTTAACAACACCCTCAGCACAACGCCCTGCTTTAGTCATTGGTGCTCCTGTTGGCTTTATTTCTGTTGTTGAGTCAAAAGCAGCACTGGCAAAAACTTCAGTGAATCAAATTCTTGTAGAAGGGCGAAAGGGGGGTTCTCCAGTTGCTGCGGCGATCGTCAATGCCCTTATTACATTAGCTTGGGAAGGTTGAGCTTGCTTTCTTATTGCTAATAATTAAGAATGACTGTATTTAGTTCTTCAGCACTTGTTATGCTAACTGAACAAGTGCTGAATAGGGAACTCTTAACAGGGAACAGTGAAGATAGGGAGAAGAGAAGAAGAGAAAAGAGAGCATTATAAGAGCGTCGATTGGGAAAACAGTTTTTTATAGTGCTTGCTTAATAAAGGTTTAATCTATTATTGAATTTGATTAATCAAACTTGAAAGCTAAAGCTTTTGTCAAGTCAATTCACCTTGTTTAAAAATTTTCAGTCCTCTGGGTGCAGCCATCTAGAGGATTTGTGACATATTTAAAAGCTGTACGTCAAGCAAAAAGGCAGCTATGCTGAGGGAAGAAGGGGCAAACAGAACTCCTCCTTTGTAAGCCCACCCTACTCCAGGGGTGCAGGGAGAAAGAAAACAGTCCAACCAATCGATTAATTCCTACCTAACAAATTAGACGAGCTACTATGTTCATCCTTTATCCTTCATATTTCATACTTTAAATGTTGGGTTTCGTTCCTCAACCCAACCTACGAACTATACGAACCTTGTTGATAAGCAAGATAAATAGCTTCCAAGAATAGATCGGGGGTAGCGTCTTCTGGTAGGTTTTCTAGATTAAGAATCTCTTTAACATCTTGAGCAAGTCGCACAGCTACTGGGGTTCTAGCCTTTCGTGCCATGGCGCTGCGTCTGTAGAGATATTCTCGGATAACAGCGAAATCGTCAGGTAACATGGCAGATAAATCCGTCATTTCTAGCAATTGCTCGCTGAGGGACTTTGCCTGTTCTGAAATGGTAAACTTTTTTGATGCAGTAGATATTTGTTGAATCACAATTGTACCAGCTGCTAAATCACCCAGACGCTTTTCACGTCGAGCAAACATTATTAGAAACGCTCCAATAAACAAAAACTCGTCAACGGGTCGTAGCAAAGCACGTAATGTTGTTTGTTGCAGCCCTACTGGTCTACCATCATCTCGAACAACACGGATTTTAGCAAAGCGTTTACCAGGGGTTTGCCCTTGCCAAAGTGTTTCAAAAATTACAAAGTAACCTGCATAAATAGTAAAGCCAATGAGGGATGCGATCGCGAGTAACCAAAGAGCTGTTTTCTCACCAAAAATCGCCTTCCACAATTCGTTAAGTTGAACAGAAACTGTTAGCCAGGTGATGAGTAACAGTATCATAATTACAGCTAGAATATGGTAGTCGATAAGCAACGCCCAGGCGCGATTACCTATACCAGCGAGGGTATATTCTAGTTCTACACTTTCTGGTGTACGAAATTTTACACGATTCAATATATGCATAGCAGTTTGATATTTACAATACTGAAGCTCAACGAACAAATCGAGAAAACCGATAACACTGTAAAAGTTATGGTTTAGCTCACCCGAAGTTAGTTAGCGTGCGTTCAAGCTATCTTAAGTTAATTAATACTTAGTATTCCCAAACTTTATGAATATTCAACGTTGGATAGGGCGGCGAGAACCAAACTGGCAGCGCCTCGACGCTTTATTAAAGCAGGTAGAGAAAAAAGGTCTAAAATCGCTGCAATCAACAGAGATTAGAGAATTAGCCAGCTTGTATCGCTCAGTGGCAGCAGATTTGGCACGTGCCCGCACTCAACAACTAGGTAATACTTTGATACAAAATTTACATAATTTAACGAATAGAGGTTACGCACAAATTTATCAAGGTTCGCGACGGCAGGAATGGCAAGCAGTAGTACAATTCTACCGTTGGGGATTGCCATCTGTAGTGCAGCAAACATTTCCATACACTGCTACAGCCTTTGCTACCTTTGTCTTAGGAGCGTTAGTTGCTTGGTGGTATGCATGGCAAGATCCAACGTTTATGTCAGCCGTAGTGCCAGAACACATCATCAAAATGGTACGAGACGACCACAAATTGTGGATGGGTTCGATTGTCGGCATTGAACCTTTAGCATCTAGCAGAATCACAATCAATAACCTGTCAGTGTCTTTCGGTGCTGTTGCTGGTGGTATCACTGCTGGATTTTACACGGCATTCTTGTTGTTCCTTAACGGCTTGTTAATTGGTGCTATTGCTACGCTAGTAGGTCAAAACAATCTTGCATATCCATTTTGGGCTTTTGTCTTACCTCATGGTTCTCTAGAATTACCTGCAATCTTCTTTGCAGGTGGTGCGGGTTTTTTAATAGGAAGAGCAATTTTATTTCCCGGTAAATATCGCCGTACAGATGCACTGAAATTCTATGGTTCTAAAGCAGTACAGTTAATCTTTGGCGTTGTGCCAATGTTAATTCTTGCTGGTACGATTGAGGGTTTTTTCTCTCCCAATCCCCAGGTTTCAGACCCTTTCAAGTACATTGTGGGAATAGGATTATTCGCAATTTTGGTAGCCTATTGCAGCCGCAAGCAACAAAGTTTGTAGAGAATGTGTTGCATTCTTTTTCCAAATTGGTATTACCTTAAAATTCTGATTCTAATTCAAGCTGTTCTTGGCTGGTAGAATTGGATAACTTCAAATCAAAGCCTTCTTTGCGGCAAAGGATATCATAGTACATGGCAGCTTTGACTGCCTGCCAAAAGGGCATTGTAAACAATCCAGACACTGTATTTATAGAGACTAAAATTAATGTTCCTATAAGTGAATCATTGTCAGGCTGCTGTAAAAAAGATTGAAAGAATATCCCCAAAACTCCTCCTAACAATAAACTACAAACAAACCAAGATACTGTTAAAACTGGCAAAGTTATGAGAATAGAAATAAAAATAGTTCCTAAAACACGTCTGATATAGCCTTTTGTAAGTTGCCAGCTTTTTCCAATAGCTTTAAATGAATTTACCTTTTTCTCTACAACTAAAGGCAAATCCGTTACAAACAACCAAGAATAAAACCAAAAAGGGCTTAAGTAGATAATTATAACCGTAGGGACAAGGATTATTGCAAATAACCAATTACCGAAAGGGTAGGTTGAATTGATTCTCAGTAAACCTCCTGATGATAATGTAATAATAAAAAAGATTAATCCAGCAATTAAAGATAATAATAAATAAAATAGAATAAAAAATATAAAAACTATAATGTTAACTAGTATACCAGTAAATAAAAAGTTCCAAATTTGACGATTAACTCGACTTTTTGCAGATTGAAGGTTTTCTGAATTTCCAACCAAATCTTGAAAGGCCAAGCGGGACATCAAGCCAGCGATTGTATAAAATTTAGCCAACCCATAAATAGGAATCAGCAGCCATAAATGTGCGGTTAAAGCTAACTTAAAATATAGTTTTAGACGAGAACGATATAGGTAGAGACCAAGATTAACAATATTACCGATGCTGAGTTGCTGCATCATATGTTAAAAACTTAGATATTTAAATTACGAGTAAAGATAATTGGTAGATAAAGACTCACTCTGGAGACTTGTACTCGACCATCAATTAATAATAATGCCTCTATTGCCTAAACGATCGCCTCTGGTACCGTCCTAAGATTCCTAACAATACTAAACGAGCTTGCGGTTGCGGTTTTGAAGCTTATTCCCAGTAAAACACTATTTTATTCCAGATGCAGTTAAAAATTGTTACATTTGCACCTGCTTTGAGGAGTTAGAAGTGCCGGAGGAAGAATTTGCTGTGTTCCCATGTTGCCAAGTTTCCAAATTGTCGCGCATACCGGGCAACATTGTTTCATCGGTCAAGGTCTCCCCAGCTTTTGAACCAGAATCATCCTTATCAGAAGTAGCAGCAGTCTTATCTTCTACAAAGAAAGCTTCTTGTGGTGGAACCGATATAATTTCAACCTGTTCAGCATGTGCCCGACTATGAGTTCCCAGTGACAGGGACAGTGCTAACGAAATTAAGCCCAACTTAACAAAGCTACGGGTGCTGAATTTGGATTGTTGTGGCAGAAACTGGCTCATAGTACTTAGGTATAGATGGGTTTAAAAATACAGATTGGTTTAAAGGTCTCAGTGTGTTCCCTTAAATTCAATCTATCCGTATCTACACCGTGCCTTTCTGGCGTTTCGGACAGGTTACCCAGAGAACATAGAAACTTTATCAATATAAAATCAAAGTAAATTCCGTGCTTTGAGTTGTAAGTACCTATCAACTAACTGGTTACTAATTTGACTCGCCGGAGCATCCAAGACCAAAACCCCTTTTTGTTTGAGCTGGGCAAATGCGACTTGCCTTTGCGCTAGTAAATCTAGGGCAACAGCACGAGTATAGGCAGTTGTCACCTCATCTGTCGGGGTATGTGCTAACTGGTCAATTAAAGGATCGCGCAGGGTGACACAAAACGGTAGATAGCGGGGTGTTAATCTGGTCAGTGCCGCTAAGAGTTCAGTAGAAGCAGTCACATCAACTAAGTCAGTAATGACTACCACAAGGCAGCGCCGAGTTTGCTGCTGCAAAACACTAGTTACTGCACCCACATAATCAGATTCCAAGAGTACGGGTTGAATGGGAGTGAGATGGTCGATGAGATGACTTAAGTGATGTTGACCCCGTTCTGGAGGAATCCACACATGCATTTGACGGTCAAAAGCTCCTACCCCCACCCTATCGCCCCGATGTAACCCTGCTAAAGCTAGAGATAGGGTGGCATTTAAACCCCAGTCAAACCGTTGCAAACCTTGCACTCTTGCAGTCATCAACCGTCCTCGGTCAAGCAAAATGAGCAAAGTTTGTTCTTGTTCCGGTTCCAATACCCTAACCAAAGGCGGTGTATTACCCTGTGTGCCTACACGACGGGCAGTCGCTTTCCAATCAATCAACCGCAAATCGTCACCCGTGCGATAATTACGCAGTTCAGCAAACTCCGTGCCAAAACCCAACTGACGGGATTGACGGTTTACACCGGACGACTGCAGTGTGAGGCGAATGGAAAGCGATCGCAAACCCACCAAATCCGGATACACTTTGACTTTTATGCTATGAAGAACCTTTCTATTATCCCAAGCTAAGCCCCAAGCACCGAGTTGTCTTACTTGGATATCACCCCAAGGAAACTCTCCACGTTGACTTGGGTGGACAGTGTAAGTTAATTCCCGAGTACTGTTACTGGGAACAGTGGCATTCAGTAGTGGTACAGACACCCCAAATTCAGTTGGGTAGAAGTCGCGGATTTGAAGGATAGCTGTGGATTTTCCCGAGTTAACCTTAACTAAAACTAGGTTATCTCGCCCAATGGAAAATCTTGATGGTAAATCCCGTGTTACCTGCACGCGATCGCGGCGTACTTGCAAACCATCTACAAGCGTAAACACCAGCACCATCACATCAAACAGCAAAGTCAAAAGGATGCTAGTTGGAATCCCAAGAAAGATTGCTGAAACTGAGGCAAGAGCAATTCCTAATATTAATAGAAAATAAACTTTTTTTGAAGGAACCATGTTTTAAAGGATGAAGGATTAAGGATGAAGGATAAAGTAAGAGTTAATGAATGAAATTATGAGCTTTTATGCTGTTTAGCACGAATAATAATGGTGGTAATAATTGCAATTAGCTCTTCATTTTCGGTCATGAGCAATGTTAAACGTTTACTTGGAACGATACCTGATTTATCTAAAGGTATTGTTTACTAATGATGTTACCAGCTTGGTCTTTGCCCTCCTGCAAAAATTGATATAGCTTAATTGCTCTTAAAGCATATTCAAACGAACGTTCCCCAATATCCCGATACTTCTGCTGTTCCTGAGTCATCCTTTATACTTCATCCTTTATATTTCATCTTGGGACTGGAACTTTATTTAAAATCGAAGCAATAACCGCGTCAATTTGTACACCATCCAGCATGGCTTCTGGTTTGAGGATGAAACGATGACGCAGCAAAGGAGGCGCAACTGCTTTGACATCATCAGGAGTCACAAAATCTCTGCCAGCCAGATATGCAGCAGCTTGCGACGTTTGCAACCAAGCACCAGCAGCGCGAGGCGATGCTCCCAATGTTAAGTCAGGATATTGTCGCGAGGCTCTAACCAATGCCAAGAGATAATCAATTATTGCCTCAGAAACTTTCACTTCTTTGACGGCTTGTCGTGCTTCCAAAATTTGAGCGATTGTTGCGACTGCTTTCAAACGAGCAATATCCAATCGTCGTGCAGCAAAACCTGCTTGACGATTGAGTAACATTTGCTTTTCCGCCTCTTGAGAGGGGTAATCAACTACCAGTTTGAATAAAAACCTATCTAACTGTGCTTCTGGTAGGGGATAAGTCCCTTCAAATTCTAGGGGGTTTTGGGTTGCAATCACCCAAAATAAATCTGGCAAGGGCAAACTCTCACCATCAAGGGTGACTTGCATCTCCTCCATCGCTTCTAAAAGTGCTGCCTGTGTTATACATGGGAACGGTAGCTCAAGGTTTCTTGCCATTACCAGGGGATACGTCGCTATGGGTTGAAATTTCTCCTGGTATTGAAATTAATAAAATCACGGATGTAGCCCTCAAAGCTGCTTCTGTCCGTCCTGGAGTACAGGTGGTGGAACGACTCTACGGTTTGCTAGAAGTTCATTCTGCTTCCCAAGGGGAAACGCGAGCTGCCGGTCAAGCAATTTTAGCGACGCTGGGAGTCCGCAGAGAGGAATGTCTCAAACCGCGTGTTGTTTCCAGCCAAATTATCCGCAACATTGATGCTTACCAAACACAACTCATTAACCGCACCCGGCGGGGACAACTTTTATTGGCAGGGCAAACGCTTTATGTATTAGAGGTTGAGCCTGCAGCTTACGCCGCCTTAGCTGCAAATGAAGCCGAGAAAGCTGCAGCAATTAACATTCTTGAGGTTCAAGCTGTCGGTAGTTTTGGACGGCTTTACTTAGGTGGACAAGAACGCGATATTCTTGCAGGTGCAGCAGGAGCGTTGACGGCAATTGAAAGTGTAGCAGGTCGGACAAACCCCAGAGGTCGTCAGGAGTAACAGGAAAATGGCAAATCACAGGCATCTGGCTCTGCTCAAAGCAGGTGCGATCGCATGGAATGAATGGAGGGAGCAATATCCTCAAGTTGAACTAGACCTGAGTGGCGCTGACCTTCAAGGGTTGGACTTGACCAGAATTGACTTGAGTCATGGGTCACTTGTGGGAGCCAACCTGAGTGGTGCCGATTTGAGTAGCGCTAACCTCTCCAAAGCCAACCTTATGGAAGCTAACCTGAGTGCAGCTAACTTGAGTGTTGCTAATTTAACTAGTGCCAAACTGACACAGGCTGACCTGAGTTATGCCAATCTGATTGGAGCTAATTTGAGCGACGCCAATCTCAAAGACGCCATTATCGCTGATGCTAACCTAATTGGAACTGACTTGAGTGGCGCTAACTTGAGAGGTGCCGATTTAGGAACAGCAAAGTTAATTCGGGCTAACCTCTGTTTTGCAAACCTAGTTGCAGCCAACCTGATTGCTGCCGACCTGAGCAATGCAAACCTGTTTGAAGCGGAAGTGATGGGGGCTTACCTATACAAAACTGACCTCTACAAAGCCAATCTCAGCAAGGCTCACTTGAGCAGTGCCTACTTAGTGCGGGCTAATCTGAGTGAGGCTGATTTGAGCAATACCGATTTGAGATGGACTAACCTCAAAGGAGCAAAGTTAGTGGGTGCTAATCTCAGAGGAGCTAACCTGAGGGGTGCTCATCACATAGATAAAAATCTTCAAGAGGCTATTACGCCTGAGCCATAGCTACTCTGCTACTACCGCTTTGCTTCGATTTTACCCAGCAAATCCTCGTCTGAGTAGGAAGTTTCCCATTCACCCGGCAGTTCGATCCGTACTGATTTAGCTCCACCACTGGGGGTGCAATGGACCCAGTACGTATCGCGCCCCTCGTTTACCCGAGCTGCGGCTTGGTTCTCCGCCCCATTGAAAGACCTGTTGACCTGTTTATTGTGGCAATTTCGTAACTCTACGTGCATACCTCTACAGAGCATTTTTTTCAGGGGGTGTTCAACCAGACATGATGTGGGACACAAAAAGTTTGCGATCGCCGTCACATAGCAGCAGTGATAATTATCACGTCATCAAGAGACTGGGAACAATACTCTCATCACCAATTCATTGCATCCTAATAGTGTTAGTACTTATAAGTTCTACCTAAAGTGACAGGGAAACAGGGTGTATGTATGTACTAAGTAAGATTAATGAAAATGCTAGTTAATTTAATGTAATTTCAGTAACATACATCTAAACATTATGAATAAATTTATACAAATTCAATTAAAATTAAATTCCTTTGGCTTTCTAAAGTTGACCTTGATAACCCTTGCGATGTTGCTTTCCTTTGGAGCTTATACTCGGGCAAATGCTGAATCTGCTACAGAAATGGAAGTTCTATCCGTTCCCGCTCAAGAAGCATTTTTTATAGAAGATAAGACCCAAGGGACTTTTAATGATGACTCCAAACTACAAAATAAGAAGACCCCTGGTAATAGCAATTTATCTGTGCCCGATACCTGGGAAAATACACAGGAATCCGAAAATATAGCAAATTTTGTACCGGGCAGTCTTGATAACTCAAGCGATCGACGGATATGGCATTCAAGAAAACTTGAAACTACCTTCCCAACCAAAACCGATTATCCAAAATCTGACTACGATCGCCAGACACATTCATTGGCACTCTCCCAATTCTAATACATTCCCACATATGGTCAAAAACTAAGCCAGGATTACCATCTTCTGCTGTATCAAAATATCCATGACCCAATGGGGAATCATATCTGTTGTTAAAATCCGCACAGTCAAAAGCATAGACATTTCTGGCTACCTTATCCATTGATGCAGGTCCGGTATGCCCGAGCCGTGGAGAAGAGATTGAATTACCTATACCATTTGTTACTTTGCTAGAGCGCAAAGCAAAATCATCTGCAGCATGATAAACTACAACATTGCGAGAAGTTTGAGGAATAAACTGACCTTCTTTTCCGGTTTCTAGCGCATCATTCACTAAATCGGGAGCCGCCATAAACGTATTGCGAAAAATCAAAGGTAAACCTTGTGGTTGATAGTACTGAACCGCACGGTTAAGAGCACCTCGCAACACTCGATTGCCCAATGAATAAGCTAATATATTTATTCGTTTGAGACAGGGATTTTCTAGAGTGCTGTTCTCCTCACGCCATCCCAGAAATTTCTCAAATAAACGCATAAAGGCAAAATCACTAGCGTCAGCTGCCTTTTGGTCATCAAAGTAATCTTTAACAACACCAAAATCATTATCTGAAGGCCAAATCAGAGGAATTACCAAAATATAGCCAGCAGACTTTTGAGTAAACAAACCTTGTAGTTCTTCTACTTTTGGAAAAATGCCTGTTTCAGGGAGGCTATTAAAGCCATGTAAAAATAGCAGTATTTGCTGAACATTTGCAGCATTTAGTTCGCTAAAAAAATTTTGACTGCCAATTTCGACATAATTATTTGACCCATTGCGTCGGCAGAAATAAACTGATTGCTCAACTTGGTTATTTGAAAGTGCAAAGCTGATAGGTCGAGGCAAAGCAAAAGAACCGTCTGCATTTCTAGGAGTTGGTCCTTCATTTAATACTCGATTGGTAACAAATAACATAATTTTCGGTGTTTTGTTTGTCTTGGAAAAAAGTAGTGTTTTACGTTTATTATTCCACGCCTTATTTAGGAAGAGCAAACAATATTGATTGTTAAGATTTAGAATTTATCGTAACAAAAATTTGAAAAAATCTTGAACAAGAAGTAGTATTAGAGGTCAACAAGCAGCACAACAGAAAAAATCAGAAAATTGTACTGATGTTGACCTACTCAAGGAAGAATTTCTTGCTTCACCTCAAATAAATTGGGATTGCGTGAGTTTACTGTGACCCGCAGCCAATGCACATTGGGAGACCCAAAAGTTTCCACTCGAGTAAAGTTTGTCACAATCGTTCCATCTGAGGTATTTAGAGGTTTGTCAATTCGGAAGTAATGGCTATCTCCGTGAACGAGTATGACTTGCTTGCTATAATTTTTCAATTCAGTTTGCAATGCGTTGATAAAATCATTGAAGCCAGTTCGTTGTGCATTGGTTGGTGGTAAATCGAAGTTTGGATTGGCATGGATAACAATCACCAAACCCAAGTTGTTATTTGCTTTAGCAAGGGCAAATGCTTCTTTTAACCAGGCAAGATTGGCAGCATTTCGTTCAGCATACTCTGCATCATTTTCTGCATTCCGCCCAAGGTTGTTGTTACTGCCAACAACATGGATGCCAACAAACAGAACATCTCCTGCTGTCCAGCGCACGTTTTCACGGAACTTGCTGTAGTTGGAATTCTCACTCTGGCGAGTCAGCTGAATCTTCGATCGCCCAAAACTTTGATTTCCTTGTGTAGAAAGTTCGCGTAATTTTGCTAACCGTTCAATGGGATCGTATCCACCAGCTGCTGGGCGATGGCAATCTGTCCATTCATTATCTCCAAAAATGAAAATCAAGGGATGGGTAAATTTTTGGAAGTCTTGCAACCGCTCCTGTAAAAGTTTATCTGAGCAAAGACTAGAGCCGCTCTTCAAGTCACCATCATGAACTACAAAGCGAACTGAGGATCTATTGACGTCCTTAATTAATTCTTGGAATTTTGCTTCTTGTTTAGCATCGTAGGGTAAATCGCCAATCAGAGCGAACTCGAAACGTGTTGCATTACTGTCTTGACGTGACGGTTGTGCAATTGTTGAGGGAAGAAAGATTATGCAGATACTTAGCAAACAGATGGGAACCAAAACTCTAAGCAGTCTTTTTAATAGCATATGTTAATAAAGAAAACGGTCAATTAATATTTTTTAACATTGCAAACGCTAATTACGGCGTGCTTTAATTAAAAACTGTCATAGCACGAACTATAAGGTAGAGCTCCTAACCAGGCATAAGCATTCCTAATTGTCTTGACCTAACCCCCCTGCCCCCTTCCCTACAAGGGAATGGGGGTTTTAAAGCATATCTTCTTATGGGAAAGAGGTTTGGAGAGAGGTCTGGAGTAAACTTTATGACTTTCCAAACATTCTGTTAAAACTGGCTGTTTTGCCTGTGTAAGCTATTTTAGTAAGTAAGGCGATCGCCCGCACCGTGTCCTACAAGACGGTGGCTTCCGCATCGCACTCTATAAATTATTTACTTATTTACTTTTTCTGAAGCCCTGTCCAGTATAGTTGATTAACTATGACAACAAGTCTCGTAAATAAATTTTAAATTTTATACCAGCAAAGTAAAAAGCCCTTAGAATAAATATCCTAAGGACTATGTATTAAAAGTGTACTTTAAAATGGGCATTACTTATTAACCAGGATTTTGTTGCGTCAGATATATGATGCTGATAACAAGTTTTTTGTGAGATTAATCACTGAAGTGTAGCCTCAATTATAGAGATACTTAGCAATCCTCAAATCGTTGAATTTCAATTAGATAGCCATTGGGATCGCGCAAAAAGCAATGGTAGATTTTAAACTTTTCATTGAAAGCAGGGGGCTTCTCAAATTCAACACCGCGTTGTTTGAGGTGCTCATACCATTCATCCACCTGCTGAGTAACTATAGTAAAGATGATATGCGATCGCTTACCATTTGGGGGAATTGCAGTTTCACTAGTTTGACATAATCCCAAGTATCCAGAACCAGTGACACTGTAAATGCGGCAACTTCCTTGGTCTAGCCACAGTTCCAAACCTAAAGTATCCTCATAGAAACGTGCAGAAATAGCAAGGTCTTGGGTGTATAAAAAAGTAATTTGTTGTTCAATTGGTGGGTGAGACATAATATTTTTGTGCTACGAACTTAATAGAATATCGTTAATATTTGCTTATATAGCAGTTTGCGACCTCAGCCTGTTCGATAAATCCCGGAGGGCAGATCGCTGCATTGACTTGCTTTAGTCGGATGAAACTAATGCTGGTTGAGGTGCAAACACTGTTCGCTTTTGTTTATCTTCTGTCATAGCTATTTGGCAATTAGAGTATGCCCTTATTCTGGGCAATTGATACAGAACGCTGTTGTGGATTGCTTTCGTTCACACAGTATGCGCTCTGACGCCTAAATATATCACCAGCTTTCAAACCGGAATAAAACTGTATGACAATGTAGATATTTAGTACTTAGATTTCAACGTACCACCGATTATGTTTAAACCAGGTCAGCGCGTAGTCGTAAACGGAGAACATGGAACGGTAACGAGTACTGTACCCAGTGCTATACCTCTTGCCCCTCAACGGGCAACAGTAAAGTTAGATACTGGGAGGACGGTAGAATGTGCTCAAGGAGCTTTGTCACCTGAAACCTTAAGCACGCAGGATGTGAAGAACGCAATAGAAGAGATTGAGAAACTATTAGGTCAAATTCCCAAACTACCAGCAAGAGAAAAAGGAGAGTTACCCAATCACTTAAAGTATCTCAAGGAAGATGTTCAAGTCCCGGAGGAATTCAACAAGCAGTTGGCTACTGCAAATCTCAGTTATATAACTACAACACTTAAAGCTGTGAGTGAAACAGAATCTTCTGAAACATGGTGGCAAAAAGTAGAACCATCGTTAAATAAAATACGCAACTGGTTGGCTGGATAAGTAAGACGAGTCTAAGCCAACTTTCACCCCTCTTTTGGTGTGCGATTCCCAGTTTTAGCTAAGGAGGGTAAATATTCATCATCCTAATGAGGTGTGTGGAACCGCCATATCCCACCTCATAATTTGCTGAACTAGTAATCCGCAGGAGTTGTCTTAGCGGAATACTAGGCGATCGCAGCTTAATGATTAACAAGTATTTGTTACACAATGAGTTGCCGCAATTGCTCTAAGGTGTTTACTGTCTTGATTGCTTGCTGAATAGTTTTTAACCGATCTAAATCAGAAATCTGAGAGATTTGTTGCATCAGTTGCAATCCTTGGGCACCGAATTTTATTTCTAATCCCAGTTCAATACCTGATAGTACCCCTCGCCGTTCACCGCGTGCTTCACCACGTGCTTCACCGCGTGCTTCACCGCGTGCTTCACCGCGTGCTTCACCGCGTGCTTCACCGATTACCTCTCCCTCCTTCAATATTTGCTGATACCAAGGAGATTCTCTTAAAACCGCCATATCCCACCTCATAATTTGCTGAACACTCATCACGCAATGAGTTTCCGTAATTCATCTAAAGTACTTATAGTAAAAAGATTTAGCAAAATTGTGTTTAATCGCTCTAAATCAGTAACAGAAGCAATTTCCGTCATCAGTTTTAATCCTTCACTGCCAAATTTTGCTTCCAAACCCATTTCAATGCTTGATAGCAACTGCTGTCGCCGTCCTTGTTCTACAATTTGCTGATACCAAGGAGATTCTCTTAAAACCGCCATATCCCACCTCATAATTTGCTGAACTAGCGCAGTATCTATTACGAAGCTAGCAAAAAATGCTAGAACAGTTTCTAACTGATTTAATTGCTCGTCTTGGCGGAGAAGTTGCAACGCTTGTTGTATTGCGAATTCTTCCCCTCCACCCTTGAGAATTGGGACAAAAGGAAGCAAAGAGGGCAAAGGTTGCTGGAAAACTAACTCAACATCAACTTCCCATAAGTTAATCACGCGGTAGTCTTGACGGGCTTGCAATCCGGCAAAGTTGGACTCATAGCGAGTGGGGATTTCAATCTCGCCCTCCGTATCTTTGAGAATGTTAATCAGGACTGGATATGTAGGTATGCCATACTTTTCTTCCGCAAGTGCAGTATAAGCCCGCATCCGCTGGGGCATATTTGCTTTGTAGCGCAGTTGTAACTCGTTGAGAACTAGAAATTCGCCATACTCAGGGCTTTGGGCGCGGATTAACACATCACTTTCGCGGCTAATCCACTGGAATTCGGAGTTGAGAACTTCTCCTGCTACGATATTGGGGATTTGCGTCACCCATTTTATCCAGTTATCAGGTGCAAGGCTGATTAACTTTTTGGTGCTAATGTCAGCAGATTGAGCCATGTAAAGAACAGATTTGTTGTTTTAGTTACTAAATTTGAGATTGTACCAGTAAAACTGCTGAAAAAAACCGGATGGATAATTGCTTTTATTCTTTAATCAGAAACAATTTTTGCCTCAGTACCTGTTTAGATAGGTGCGCTGATGCTCCAAATTCAAGGGTTGATTAAAACGCTTAATCAACCCTTGAACAATACGCGGATCTGTAGTTAGGAGCCCCACTTCGCGTTCGTTGCTATATTTACCTGATGTGAGCAAGTTATGGCTACCGAGAAACGCAACATCATCGTAAACCAAAAACTTTTCATGGGTGCCCAATGCTTTTAAATGAAATTTTTCAGGATATTTATCTTGCAACTTCAGTAGCCTGGGTAGGGCACCGTACCAAAAAGTGTCATCTGTTTTGCCTTGTTTTAAATCGTCTGAGCGTCCCCAACCAATTTGAACTAAAACGTCTTTTTTAAGCAAAATTTCTAACTGTTGTATTACCCAATCGGGCATTCCTACAGGTGTAAGCCAAGGACATACAAGAATCAGAAAATTTTGAGCTTTTTGCAGTGCTTCTATAAGTATGGCTCTACTGCCAGAACGGTCAAATACTAATTCATAGCTATAAGGTTCAATTGCTTTTAGCAAGTGGTTTATGTCAGCAAAACAGTTGTTTGTGTATTTTTCAAGAGAGTCTAGCCGTAACGCTAAATCTTGAATTTGTTTTTGCAAAGGGGATGCGATCGCTTCCATCTCATCATGCAACTGTACTAAATCTATTGCTCTTAGGGTAAGGGGTTGTAGAGCGCGATCGCTTTTTCTGACACTGTTTGTAGAAGTTACCGCAGACTGCTCATATTCATGAAAAAGGGAAAGTTGTTTCACGACCATATTTGCCTCACTGTCGAACGCTGATTTCTAATGTATTCACTGCTAAATACACTGTAAAAAATTCTCTTATAAAAGTCAGTTCCCAATAACTTCTACTTAAAGTGGAACTAAGTGGAAGATATATTCCACTTACACAATTCAATCTTTGTTATAAAATAAGATGATTTATAAGAATTCAAGAGGTTGATAATGAATTGGAATGCTTTTTTAAGAAAAATTGCTGACGAATTTGGTTTATCTCCAGCGCAAAACGAAGTTTTCCTAATCATGTTTGATTTTGCCAATCAAAAAAAGACAGATAATGAAATTGCAACACAGATTCAAGAAGAATTGGGGGTAGATTGTGAAGCATATAAAAAGCGGAAAAGTGGAATTTTCAAAAAGTTTACTAGGAGCAAGCACAATAAAAATGGTTGTTTAGAAGCGGATGACAAACGCCCAGGTAAATATAAAAGAATGCAAAATTGGTTGACAGAAAAGTACAAAGATTTGTCAAATCAATCTTCTGTTGTTGCTGAAAGTACAACAGTTATTAAAGAATTGCAACAACGTAGCGAGGCGATGTTGAGAGAGAAATTAAGACCAAGTATCAACTCTCTGTTACAAAAAGCAGGGATATGGTTTGAATCCTACAGCGACCTTTATGTTGAGTTACAACTAAGAGAAAGGCAACAGAAGAATCAGGACGTTGACAACTCTGAAATGATTTGTGAGGAGGAGCAAGAGCAGATAATTGCACAAGACAATTTTTTAAGGCAAGTCATCGGTGAGGGAAAGAGTTACAAAAGTCAAGGCAAACGTATTGCCATTATTGGTGAACCAGGTTCGGGAAAAACAACTCAGTTGCAGCAAATTGCCAATTTTGCATTGGGGACTCCAGATGCTTTAGCTGTATGGCTAGATTTGAGAACAGATAGCCAAAAGTCTCTTAAGCAGCGTTTATCCGATTGGTTGAATAAAGCATATTCTGGAGTAGGAGAAACACCGCCTGAGTGGAAAACAGCATTTGAGCAACTTTTATCAAGTGGTAAAGTTTGGTTGCTTTTAGATGGCTTAGATGAGATGGGTTGGCAAACTGAAAGCCCATTAGAAAAAATGGCTTCTGACCTCGAAGGCTTGCCACAGAATCTACGGATAGTGCTCAGTTGCCGTGTGAATCTTTGGGATACTGTTGGTAGAAATGCCCTCTCTGGCTTTGACACTTATCAAACAAAACCATTTGAATTAACTCAGGTAAACAAATTTATTAACGAGCGTTGGTTCAAAGATAATCCCAAGCTAGCGCAGGAATTACAAAATAAGTTAAATGAGCAAGAGCGGCTTTTTAGTTTAGTTTCAAATCCATTGCGTTTGACGCTATTATGTTACATTTGGCAAAAGCGGCGTCAGGAATTACCTCAGGGAAAAATTCAACTTCCCAATACAAAAGCATCATTGTACAAAGAGTTTGTTGAATTGTTCTACAAGTGGGCAACTCAATTATCTCTACAGGAGCGCCACCTACTAAACCAAAAATTACCAGAATTGGCTCTAATAGCATTAGAGCAAAAGAGAAATCAATTTCAGTTACATAATTTCGTGTTTCAAGTTTTATGTGAAACTACAAAGTTAGCTTGCCGAGTAGGATGGTTAGTTCCAGTTAGTGAGGGATTAGGAGAGGAAGTTTACGAGTTTTTCCATCTAACGTTTCAAGAATATTTTGCAGCATGTGCTATTAAATCTTGGGAATATTTTCTCCCTCAGGATCATGTTGATAGACCAGTAGTAGATCCAGACAATCCTGGCAAGTATAAGTGCTACCGAATTTTTGCTCCGGAGTGGAGAGAAGCGATCTTACTTTGGCTAGGACGTGAGGATGTACTGCCAGAGAATAAAGAGAAGTTTATTCAAAAACTGGTAAAGTTTTGTGATGGGAGCAATAATTTCTACAGCTACCGAGCTTACTTTCTGGCAACTTCAGGAATAGGCGAGTTTAGAGAGTGTGAACTTGCAAAAGAACTCATAGAGCAGCTGGTTGAATGGGGATTTTGGTATTTTGAACATGAACAATATGTTTCAAATGAGGAAAAACCGTATATACTTATTAATCTGCGTGTCAATCTTAGTGAAGAATTAGCACAGAAATCTAGAGAAGTTTTGCTAGGCATTGGTCACAGTCATGTGATTATAGCGTTAAATCAACGATTACAAATTTATCAGGAATCTGCTCGATTGTCTCAATTGCTAAAAGGTTCATATGATTTAGGGCACATTGATAATTTTACTCTAAATAATTTCATTATTATTCTCATACATCAGCGTGCTTTGTTAGCTTATTTTTTAGTTACACTTAATGAAGTTAAACAAGATATTATTAATATTTTTTACGAAGATATTAATTTTTTACTAAAAGAATTAAGCGAGCTTAGGTCGAATGATTTTTCAGATTTCTCTGATAATTTTAACCATGTAAAAATAATTTTATGTCTAATTATAGCTTCTAGATTGTTGACAATCCAACCTAAAAATTCAATAGCAATTAAGGCTATTCAAACTTCACTCAAATTGGTTTCAGGCGAAGAAACTAGTTCAAATGTCGCAAATCAGTTTGCATCTCTATGTTCTTGTATAGATTTGAAGCTGAGTATTAAACCTTGGATATATAGTTTATATCAAATAAAATTTTTATCCAAAAAACTATTTTGTAAGCTTCAAAAAAACCTAGATATTGATGACATATTTGCGAAGGCAACTCTACAAAGACTTTCAAATGATTATCCTGAAAAAAACATTGTTAGTGTGACAGAGGCGGAGAAGCGAGATTTCCTTGAAATCGCTATTGAAATTTTACAAACCAGTAAAAACAAGTTTCTGCTTTGCGGAATTACTTATAGGCTGGGAAAACTATGCGTTGGTAATTTAGAAGTTGCTACTGTGTTGATTAACCTATTACGTACTCATCAGGATTTGGATATTCGTAGGCAAGCCATATTGAGTTTGAAGGCAATTCTCACGACAAACATTTGTTCATACGTAATTGCAACTGTAAAGGATTGTCTGGAGAATTCAATCAAAAATGAAGATACTGTCTTATATAGGTGTTGCGATCAAATTCTTTGGCATTGTGCCGAAAATCTGTCCTACCCTGCCTTCTATGAAGCTTGGCAAAGTTCTCTTACTTCTGATTTAGGCTGACGTTATCCCATGCGTTTGTATTAAAAAAATCTGATAAACCTTGCTGATAATAAATTCAGGTTTTCAACAGTTTCTCACTGCCTAAAGGGCACGCTTATGCAAGCGGGATAAGTAAGCCGACGAGAAAAAACCAAACTATGTAACGAAAAGTAAAATCTCTGTATTTGGTTCGTAGTAGCGCTTAAGCGTATGTACCGCAGTTACAATCCAGTAACGATTATTTGCGCCGACTTACTTAGTGTATTTTTCTCATAAGTATTGAATCGGACGTGATATGAGGTTGTAAAGAAAAAGAGAAATTGCCGAATTTCAAGGTTATTACCTCATAAAGGTACGTCACATTGCGTTAACGCAACCTACAAAATTAAGCCATAGCATTCCTAAATCGTTCTTGAAAAATCTCTAAGAAATTTAGCTAGGGCTATGCAGGAATTGAAAAGCGGTGGGCAGTACCCCTGACTTTTCACGGTATCTGGAAAACCCTACTTCCATTCCTCTCCCTTACAAGGAGAGAAGCTTTTATATCTCCCCCTTCCCTTATAGGGAAGGGGGCTGGAGGGTTAGGTTTTGTGTTAACTTTTCCACATGACGTGAAAAGTCAGGGCAGTACCCACCCTACTACTATGTAGCAATTGAAAAGCGGTGGGCAGTGCCCACCCTACATATTGTTTCGATGCCCCAACAATTGAACTGATGTCCCAAATTTTCTTGTGAGATGGGCATCCCGCCCGTCCATCTTATGCGGGCTAGAAGCCCGCACTACAAGAATTAGGCTGCTAAATCTTGACCAAATTCAGTCAAGAAGCGGAACGCTTTCACAATATAGGTGGCGCACTCTCTCGGAGAAGTGTTGTAAAACGATCGCCACGCACTAGCTTTATCCTCATCATAGCGATCGCGTCTGTCAGAATGCTTGTCTAACCATGCCAGTCTGACAGCGTGACCGATGAGTACATCCAACACTATATATTCTTCAATTTGCAGTTTGGGATTACTAGATGCAATCGCTGCCAATTCCATCAAAGTCTCAATACAAACTTGTCGGTACTCAGGAGCCTCAATTTTATTTAATAGATGCTCGATTTGTAGGGCAAAGTTTTTTTCACCAGGCGTCATTTCTGACAAAATTTCTTCGCTATCCAAACGATTGCGTCGCTCTAGTTTGTCACCAATAACCAGCCCTTTGCAGTGTTCCATAACAAGCCAAACCTGCTTGAAAAAGTCCTTTGGCACGCGTCCGGTTGTTCCCTCTGCTTGGCGGAAACGCCGCCAACCACCCAATGGCACATCTATGTCCTCCTCTAGTATAGGTAGGACAACCCAGTCAATGTCGCTTTCTTTTTGTTTAACGTGTAATGACTCTTGCTGGCGCAGCAAGTTGCTCACGCTCGCGTATTCAAACAACACCTGACGCACTCGTGTTAACACCTGCAAGGGTGAGAGCTGCATCAAGTATTCGTATGCTTCATCCTGAGTGACATCCAACTCACGTACCAGTTCACTGGTAATTAATAATATAATATACCCAACTCTTAGTGTTAGTAGCCCTTTAAAGAGTTCCGGTTCTGCTTTAATCAAAGCACTCAGATAAATGAGAATTTCTTGAGTCAAAACGCGATCGCGAATATCTTCACGACAAAAGACATTAATTTTCTCAACAATTTCATTGTGTGACAGTGGGAGCGTTATGAGTGAATCTTCGCTATAAGCCTTACCTACTGCAATTTGCTTACCGCGTACCAAAATACTCGTTACCACATCCGACAAATTCAGATCGCTCATTTGCCGCAATCCCGCAGCACGACGCACAACTGCCCAAATGCCTGCGTCTCCTGCTTTGGTATAAACCTCATCCAGCAAATCACCCACCGTTACGGAACGCCCCGGTCCACCAAAGCCAGTATCAAAATCCAGCCCTTGCAAACGAGTCAAAGTCTGCAACAGCTCTATTTGCTCGTAAAGGTTGTCTGACGATCGCAAAGAAGAAAGCAACAAATTAAGATTTGTTTCACACTCCATTTGAAATTCTTGAGTGTGACGCAACTTCCAGTTTTTCTCTGGATTGTAAATCAAGTAAGAGCAGCGCGGTGTGGAGTTTTGCACTGACGATTGGGAAAACTCGAAATCTTGAAAAACCTCAATTCTTTGAGTCGCCGCTGTAAGTATCAATTGATTGAGCCGTCCTAGTTTCACCCGGACACCATTACAAACACCATCCTTCAGTTCTTGCATCAGTGCCAGTAATGCCTCACTCCCTGTTTCTAACATGGTGTGAGTCAATATCAAAGTTAAAGTTGGGCGTCCCAGTTCAATACAATATTTTTGGATGTATGCGAGTTCACTTCTGATTTGATCCACCAAAAAATGGTAATCAAGAGTTAAGTAAAAAACTTGGGGGTCTAAAAAGGAGGGCAGAAAGACAACTGTCTCACCACGAATGCGAAAGATTTTAGATGTTGTGAGACTTCGCAACTTCCGCACTGGGCGTCCTGTTAAACCCAGTTTATCGTTGCGCCCAATTTGGGTGTATATTGCTGAAAGGTCGGTAGCTTGTCTGACCTGAATTGGTTCTACTTGCTTGGGCGTTTGCGTTTCAATCCCGTGAACTGCCAGTTTTGCTTGTAAATCTTCATCTTCTGCCAGAAGAGCAATTTGAACCAAAGGCTTTTGGTTTTTTCCAATGTATAAATGCCTTCCCAAAGGATCGATATCACCAACAGCTATCAATCCTTCACTCAACATTTGACCGAGAAAATACAAACTTTGCGCCCATACAAGGGGAATATTTTCATTAGGTAAACGCGGCTGAGTGTGGGGTGATTGCTTTTCCGCCTCTACATACTCCTCGGGGACATAATACAATTCTGGTAACAAAGACAAACCATCTCGTTCTACCAATAAAGACTCCAAACGCTCTTGGTAATATTTTGCTTGCTCTTGCTCACCCCGAAACAACCCATCTAAAAACAGATAGGTGAAAAATAAAGGCCATTCACACTCAATATTCTCAAATTGTTTGAGTTCCAAAGGTTCATAGTGCAAGCGGTTGGTGTCTTCTAAAACTGTTTGGTGTCCATCTCGCAGGAATCGCTTGCAGCCGTATTTTCCTTCTAACTTTTTGATAATGTCGTTGTAGGTACGTTCGCGTAACTGAACATTTTCCACTGCAAATGCAGGAAAACTAATTACACTCAATAACGCCGCATCAATTTCTTTTGAAGCCGATTCTCTGGGTAATAGAGATTCCAAAGTAATCCTAGCGCGGGCAATTTCATCTGGCAGGGCGTGAATAACCGATGCCTGACAACCATGTACACCAAATAAATCTAAACCATTTATACCTTCCAATGCAGCTTTTGCCATACCTAAGGAACTGGCATTTAATTCTGCATTTCCATGATTAATTTTGTTGCCCCTTTCCCAAATACCGAAGTCTGGTGTACGGTAGGCTCTTCCTATGTAATAAACTAGATTTTGGACAAAATTGACTTCATCAAACGAATAAATGATTTGTA
>NZ_BAAFZH010000088.1:0-156001 GCF_054684315.1 Scytonema sp. NUACC21
GATCTAAAACCAAAATTAGGTCAGCATTACGTATGGTAGAAAGGCGATGAGCAATTATCAGGGTTGTGCGCCCTTTGATAATTGTGTTCAGATTGCTTTGAATAATACGCTCGGATTCTGAGTCGAGGTGACTGGTGGCTTCATCTAATAGTAGTAAGCGGGGATTTCCTAACAAAGCGCGAGCAATTGCTAGTCGTTGGCGTTGTCCACCAGATAGCAATCCGCCTCCTTCACCAATTTGGGTTTCGTAACCCATTGGCAGTTGCTGAATAAATTCCTCTGCTCCAGCCAGTCGCGCCGCTTCCATAATTTCTTCTAGGGTGGCTTCTGGGTGAGCAATGCTACTGTTTTCCCGAATCGTAGTGCCAAACAAAAAAGTATCTTGATCCACAACACCAATTTGGGAACGGAGCGACCTTAAAGCAATATTTGTCACATCATAACCGTCGATTAACACTTTGCCCTCTGTCGGCTGATAAAGACCCAAAATCAACTTGAAGAGTGTCGTTTTACCAGAACCGCTACGCCCTACAACCGCCACAGTTTGCTCCGATTGCACTTCAAAACTGAGATTTTCTAGCACGTTACTATCATTTTCAGGATGATAACGAAAGGTGACATTTTCAAAGCGAATATGACCGCGTAATGTTGGTAAAAACTGACGGGGCGACAAGTGTAAATCTTCTTCTGGCTCGGCTTCTAACACATCATTAATTCGTTCAGCGGAAATGAACACTTCCTGCAATTGATTCCATAGTACGGATAGCCGTTGGAATGGGTTAATGACATTGCCTAACAACATATTGAAAGCAATTAATTGCCCAATCGTGAGTTGGTTCTGAATCACCTGCCATGCCCCAAACCACAGTAATACAGTGTTTGCTACCGTTCTAATTGTGGCACTTATGACTTGCAATTGATTACCAACGACCTGTCCGGAAAAGCCTTTTTTAATCGATTGATGCAAGCGTTCTTCCCATTGCCAGCGTACCGTTTGCTCAACTGCCATTGACCTAATTGTGCGAATGCCTGTAAGAGCTTCAATGAGATAACGGCTCTCAGCGTTCATGGTATTAAATATTTCTCTGGAAATACGTTGCAAAAAAGGCGTTGCAATTAGGGTTAATAACACCATTGGCGGCACAATGACCAGTACTAGCAATGCTAATTTCCAGCTGTACCAGAACATCATTCCCACATAGATAAACACTGTTAGCAAATCCAGAAAGATTGATAGTGCCTCACCCGTTAAAAAGCGCTGAATTTTGTGATTTTCTTGCAGGCGAGAAACGATGTCGCCGACATAACGAGACTCGAAAAACGATAGCGGCAGTCGGAAAGTATGTTTAATAAAACCTACAATCATCGACAGACTGACTTTGTTTGCTGTGTGATCCAGCAAATATTGCCGCAGTCCGTTCATAGCCACTCCAAACAGCCCAAAAATGAGCAAGCCTAACCCTACGGCGTTTAAAGTTAAGGTACTGCCCTGGACAATGACTTTATCTAATAGCAACTGGGTGAATAAGGGCGTTATCAGTCCAAACACCTGAATTAGCACAGAAGCGATGAACACTTCTAGCAGGACTACCCAGTGCGGTTTGACTAACTCAAAAAACTGCCAAAATCCTGTATTTGCTTCCTCGGTTTCTTTTAGCAGAGCTGTGGGTTGCAATAACAATGCATAACCAGTCCAATTGGCTTTGAATTCAGCTATTGTGAAAGTGCGTTGACCGATCGCCGGGTCACCAACAATCACCCGCCGTTTTGTGATTTCATAAACGACGATGTAGTGTTTGCCTTCCCAGTGAGCGATCGCAGGCAAGGGTTGTTGTGCCAATTTATCCAAACTAGCTTTTACAGGTCGGGTAGAAAAGCCAATGCTTTCTGCTGCTGCTGCTAAACTCCGCAGTGATGCTCCACTGCGGCTTGTGTTCGCTAAATCCCGCACTCGATTTATACTAAAGCGCTTGCCCCAATAGCGAGCAATCATAACTAAGCAAGCCGCAGCACAGTCAGAAGCGCTTTGTTGTTGAAATAATGGATACCGCTTGGTTAAACGACCCCACACCTGACCAATGGTTACAGTTGGGCTAGGAAAATAAACGCGTCGAGAGTGACGGGAGGAAGAATGTGGATGCTGGGAAGAGGATACATAGACGCGTGGACGCTCTAATGTAGGGAATGTAAATGAATAACTCCCCAGATCAAAACGTCTTCCCCTCCCCGCGTCTTTCCCTTCTGTGTCTTCTTCATCTCCTAAGTCAGAATCATTACCAGAGTCTTTTGTAATTAAGTCTGGTAATTGTGGTAAATAATCTAGTGCTATTTGCCAATCAGAATTTTTGAGACTGTAAACTATTGTTGGTTGAATAGCTTGCCAACCACCCTCTCTTGCATTGCGATGTGCCGGAGCATAAATTGTGCCAGGAGTGAGGGTGCTACCATTAGAATGCAGCAGTTCTCCGCGACGCAGCAGCCACAGTTTGTTGTCTTGTGTAAGTTTTGCTGGTAAAAAGCCAATCTCTAGATTGTGCCGTTGCAACAGGGATAATACTTTCAGCATCCCCTCCGTAGAAGCCATGCGGGAAGGTTGCGAGTTGTGGCTGTATAACAGCAGCAAATCCCATACTTCTGCACGGGCGAACAGGCGATCGCAAATATCCGGATATTTGCCCATTAAGTTTTGCAACTTTTCGTTGCTGAGATAGCAAAGCTTTAAATCTGTAGAAGCTCTGGCATTGTAAGGCTGAAATTCCTCTTCGGGAAACAGAGTCATTTCACCAAATGAACCTCCAGTTGAAAAAGTAGCAATTAAGTTATTGGAGGTATCCAGCAGTCTGACTTTACCCGTTAAAACTATATAAATTCCGGGGTTTGCGTCTAATGCTCGCCAGAACAGCTTTGCTATTTGTGGTTTCTGGATTTCTACTGCTCTAGTGCAGTCTGCTAGCTCCGTGTCTGGAAGGCTTTCACCCAAAGTTTGGGTGAGTTGTGCAACTAGCTGTTGATACGAAAATTCTCTTGGCATACACTCACCTGTACAACACAATTAGCGATCGGTCTTCATAAAATTGAGTGACCATTGCAAACTAGACTCACTAGGCAATAATTGCAGGTCACCAATCGTAATCCCAGAATCTTTGGTATCGTCAGTTTCTTGTTTGGAGCGATCGTGTCTTTGTTTTGTAGATAGCCCCATTTGTTTGAGCAGGCGATTTATGTGGCGTTCGGTAATTTCAATCCCAAATTCACTTGCTAAATGTTTGCTTAACCATTGGGCTGTCCAGCATTGAAATGGATAGCCGTACTCACGAGGGCTATGGCTCACCAATTCTTTCAAGCGATCGAGATATTGCTCGTTAACACTCTTCGGTCTGCCTATGGGTTGGTCCTGCCATTTGTGAGCTAAACCAGCTTTTGCTACACCAATCCAGTACCGCGCCATATGGTAGGAACAATCTAATATTTTACAGATTTGGGTTTGAGATTTACCCCGATCTGCCAGCAACATAACTTCGATACGACGACGGTATTCTGGTTGTAAATGCGTTTGCAAAGCCTTCAGCAGAACTTTCCGCTGAAAAGGCGTTAAAAACTTGCCGTTATTAACGTTGTAGCTTTCAAAATCTTGAAATTGATTAGCGTCGTGTGTCATAACTATTACCGATTGCACCCAATTGCAAAATGTAGGGGTTCATACCAATGCAATTCGGATAAGACCATAGGTTTCATCCGTGTAGCTAAGCCATCCGTGGAAAAATCCTAGAAAATTCCTCAGAGGCTTTCTTGGCACGCAGTAGTTTGTGAAATCCCCAATGAGAAAATTTCACAAACACATATTTAATATGCCCTAAAAGGCTAATTAAATAGTTAGGTGATATTCAACTAATTTTCTAATGTTTCCGACTTTATTAATGTTCTACTTTTGAACATACAAACCAGGGTGTAATACAGCTTAATTAAAGTCCAATTACTGTGCTGAGGCTCTCTCAATTCCTCAATTGTATGATGAAAATTGTGTGAGAATTTTCACCATTATAGTAAAAGCTTCTAAGCTGGCACAGATTTAATTTTTAAGTGTAATTCCTTACAATTTCTAAATTACTCTTCCTTAAGTTAGATTTATAATAATCTTTGATTTAATTAACGCTAATCGTCGTTTTAACCTATTAAAACCTTATTTTGACGAGCAATTAAGTATAATGTTACTTAAAGGAAACAGTGGCAAGCTTTTACTTTAATTAATTGCGGCTTCTTGATACTTTCAACAGTATCTAGTAGTTTATGTGAAGAAAACTGCTGTAACTTTGACAGAATTCTCAATTAGTAAGTATAATTATTTACAATGCCCTCAATAGACAAACGGCTTACTTTTAGTAACCAGGCGATAACTCGACTCACCGCATTGCTTAAACTTTTATCGGGGTCAAGCACTTGCGATATCCATGCCCGCAACGTCACAATTGGCGTGTAGACTGTTTGGCGATAGGCGACCCCTTCCTGTTCCAAAATTTGTTGGAGCACCTCTTTTGGTAACACCTGCTCCAACGCCAGTCCTAGACTGTCCTGGAACTTTTGCTTGAGTATTTCGGCACGATTCGGCATAGTAGGGAGATAGTTAAATGCGGTCTCCAAAGCTCTGATTCTCTCATATCAGCTCTTGGAGCCTTTTTTTATCCCCTTATGAGAGTGCCATTCGTTCTATGAATAATTTCATTGGCAAATGACTATGATTTCCTCAGAAAGCCCTTAGGTTCTTTTCCTAAGGTGTAGAAGTATCTATATTCAAGCAGTGTGGAATTGTTTCAGCAACTCATCCAGCTACTTGGTGGATGCTCAGTAACAAGATCCTTCTTTTTTAGATGTAACAAAAAACTGTTGCATTTAACACATGAGGGATTAGCGTACAAATAAAATTCTAGGTTAAAGGGAGTAGATGAATGATTCATGCCAGCAGTTTGATTGGATACAAGCAAGTAATTGGTTTCTTTTCTCGTCGTGATTATCTAGAGAACGCAATCAAGGAACTGAGGCAAGCAAGCTTTTCTATAGGACAACTTTCTCTGGTTACTCAGAGCATTGCACGAGATGGAACATTTGCCAGCCTGGAGATTTTTGATTATTTAGATAATAAACTGCTCCACTTCCCAACTCACCGAATTAACTTTTTGCAAAACCGAGTTGAACAGGGAGATTATCTGCTTATTGTCCGAGGTACACCAGCTGAAATTCGACGAGCAACACATCTCTTGAGTTGCTGCGGTATTCAAGAGATGAGCATTGACTTTATATCAAAATGAACTCAGCAAAACTAATTTGCAAACCTGTGTTTAACACCCTACAAAAACACATCAGCCCAAGATGGTTGATGGTTATGATATTTCCAATCCTCATTCTAAATGCTTGGCTAGCGATCAAAACGCTCCAGTACTTTCAACCTCTGGTGGCGATCGCTCCCCGGCTACTCGGTCGCTTTACAGGACTAAGACCAACTTGGATTTTAATTGCGCTATTTATTGGCACAAAACTATTTGGATGGTTAGGACTCGTTGTTTCAGTTCCCTTGGCTGGTTTTAGACACCCTGCACGAACTTCGGAACGCTTCTGTGGATACCGTTATTGGCTTAAAAGCACCTGCAACATCAGATCATTCACCTCTGGAAAAACAACAAGTGCAGCAACTCTGAAGGAAAAACAAGTTTGATGAGTAATGCTTCAAATACCTAAAACTGCTCGAAAGAAGAAAATCATAGCGAGCTTGATGAGTCGCAACCGTCAAAAGATTAGTACGCAAGAGCGCATCAAACAATTAGACCAGCTGCTCGACTGGTATGATGACCTGACTCTTGCGGACACAAAAACTGCACAAACTATCCGTAAAACCTTTTTGCTGACACTGGAATACGCACCAGAAATCATTCGGAAAGAGCGGTTTTCCCAATTTTTGGCCGATCGCATTGAATCAGAAGATTTTGCGGAGTTAGAGTGGGAAACGCCGGAAGCAGTGATCGATTATTGTGAATTGCTTTACAGCGTTCGCTTTCACAGCGATTCAATGGCAAAGCATGTCCATTGTCTAGAACAAATCCTGTTGCGTTACGCATTGCAGCAGTATGAGCGGCGAGGGGCACACGAGAAGATGTTTCGGCTGTTAAAGTTAGCACCCACGTCTCCATCGATGACCGATGCAGAACTCTGTCGGCTTAAAAACCGCACTTACCTTTATGAAATGCGACGAGTCAATCAAAATCGCCGCTGTCTCTACATTTATCTCGTCTTCCAAATTGTACTGATTGGGGTTGTCTTTCCCCTTCTATTTATTCATGCTGAAAATGAAGCACTTCAACAACACATTGGGCGATCGGCTCAGTCTATATTTCAGAGCCAGCCACAACAATTCCTCTCGTACCTCGATGGGTTATATTGGGCGGTCATTACAGCCGTGGCAATCGGGTATGGTGACATCACACCTGTAACCGGGCTAGGAAAGCTTCTTGCAGGAATATTGGGTGTTTTAGGTGTACTCACCATCGGCGTTATTGCAGGACTGATTCTAAATTGGTTATCTGAACGCCGCCTCGATTGAGGCGGCGGCTAACTTACTTATAAGTCAGTAATTGTTGTTTATTTGGTCAAAACACTGTAGTAATCACGTCTTTTGGAGAACAAGTACTAAATATGCCGTCACTACATCGGTATCCTGATGCAACGTGAGCGCACGATAAAGGGGTGCCGCACGACGCACAGCGTCCTTAGTAGCCCAGTTTTCCCTGTCCTTCGCCCACAGAAAGATGGGCGATCAAACTGGTGTTAAGAATAAACAATGGGGGTTGTGTCGTACTTGTGACACAACCCTATTTACTAAGTGCCTAGCTCCCAATTCAAAGCAGATGCGATCGCCCGGTGCAATGTCAAAGGGTCAAAGGGTTTGGCTATGATTCCTTTAACTCCTAGTGTTTCATAATGATGGGGTTTGAGTAATCCAGCCTGTGCAGTCAAAAACACCACAGGTATAAACTGCATTTCCGGCTTAGCCCACAGTGCATCCAGAAACATATAGCCATCCATTTTTGGCATCATAATGTCCAGCAGGATCGCATCTGGTTGTTCAGCGATCGCCTTGAGTAACCCTTCTTCTGCCGATGTTGCAGTAATGACAGTCCATTGGGCTAATTTTTCCAAGCAGGTTTGCACTACCCGTTGCACATCGGGTTCGTCGTCAATTAACAAAATGCGCTTTGATGCAGAGGTCACCATCATCTTCTGTAACAACACTGTACCGCCTCTCATAAAAGAAAAGACTATAAACCATTGAAGTAACTACCTATGAAAGATCAATAATTTAAGGAAATTGTGAGGCGATTCTGAGCGATTAGCCAATAAATTTAGGCATGGTAGTAAAATCAGTTTTTCATTATCTGCTTTGATTACTGAATTTACCTAAAATTGCCCGTACAAGCCGTCCTTTGTGCTTGCGAACGGTTGGAAGGTCTAAAGACGCGGCAACAGTACGCAAGAAAATTTCTCTTTGCGGTGCGTCTAGTGCTTGTAGCAAGCGATCGCAAAACCTTCCCTCTTTTTTCTCCCTGTCTCATCATTATCTGTTAAGAACACTTGTACGGATTGCCCCAAATCTTCCTTGAGCCGATCCAAGATTACCTTTAAATCCAATTCTCGCCAGCTACTACCTTTGGCTGAGATTGCTGCTAGCCCTACACTTCGGGCAATTTCCACGTTTTTTTCACCTTCCAGCCACAGAATAGCTGGAGTACCCTCAACTGCTTTAGCAGATGACGGCAGCGCCTGCGAGTATCCCCACATAGAGGACAGGGATTAACAAGGTTGGTGCGGATCAACTTGCTCACCGCGCACCCCCACGTCACCAGTTGTATTCGTCTTTGGTTAACAAAGCATTCCTATGCAGCACGAAAATCCCCAGCCAATTCATTTTTAGATAAAATGTTAAATTCAATTTTGCGCTGGTCAATCATCTCTTCAAGCTGACCAGTTTCTAGAAATGCTAGATACCGCTCCTCCTCCAGTGTCAAATGAGGAAAATTTAGCATTTCAGTGAGTGCAACTCGCACCGGGTAAATCGATTTGAACTTTTGCAACAACTGAAATATTCTTTCTCTCTCTTGCGTCGAGGGTTCCTCCTGTAATATGGCATCAACGTTTTGAGGTCTGAGACTGATAGTCTCCAAATCGTTAGTTTTAAAATTCCGAAAACCGAACTCAATAAACTCGTTAGTAATTTTGAGCACTCTACCAAACCTTCCCAAACCCGATCGCTGTTCCTTCTGAAATTGGTATATTTGCCCAACTTCAACCCCCCTAAAAGGATTGCGAAATCCTTGACGAACTAAACCCAAACCGTCTCGAATCGTCGAAACCTCACCACTTTCAATGACCTTCAACACTTCACCCCGACGCTCGTCGCAAATAAACTTATACGCTGCATCAATGCTACGGTTGAATTCTTTTTGTAATGCTGAAGCTGAACGTAATTTGCTTATAGCTGTTAGTTGAGAGATAAACTCAAATACTTTTTTGCCCTTAGAATAGCTTCCAGTACTGATTTGCAAATTCTCAGCAACAATAGCCCGTACATTTATCCGCTCTGCTTCTTGGTAATTATTTTCATCATCTGCTTTTGTCAAATTTGACAAAAGCAGAGCCTGACGGGCATAACTTGCACCTTCAATTTGACGAGCCTTTGCTTGGGGACGCAGTACGGACTCAAAATATTGACCCTCAACAAACTTTTGAAAATGAGTTTTTTCCTCACGGTGAAGATTCAACGCGAACAATATATCAATCTCCTCTTCTGAGGAAGCATAATCCCCAATCGTGACTGGAACTGTGGGTAAACCAAGCAACAGGGCTATCTGCAACCGACACTTACCAGAAAGTACAACTTTTACAAGATTTCGTGTTGAAACCTCAAGAGGTGTAATAATTCCCTCTTTCTTAATACTCTCTTCCAATTTAGGCCGATTTTCATTTTCGCCATAAATTTCTATAAGCTTCTGATGAACAACCAACTCACTTGGAGGGATATGTAAAATTTGTCGATTATCTAGACAACGCATAATTTTTGCACAAGCATACTTAAAGACAAATCTTGAGTACAAATGAACTTCTGCTTTAGAGCGCAACTTAATGTATCAAATGCTCAAAGTGGCTACTGCCAAGCATTTGATAATTGAAGTCAAACGAAAAGCTTAAGAATCGCAAGAAAGTATTAAGTTTGTTCAAAAAATAATCTGCTTGTTACGCAAATACCGTAAAAATCAACAAACTTTTGTAAAGGTGTATGTAGATCGATTCCGAACTGGCTGAGTATACTTGGACGATTTGCTAAGTACCAACAGGGGGGTAGAAAGCAGCTATTAAAGAGAGAGCGTACACAAGTAGGTAAATTCATGATATTATTGGAGCAGTTTGATTTGTATGCCAAAAAATTGTCCAGCCTGCTCGGAACAGGTTGGGTTGTTTGGTAGCTTGAGGGCTTGCTAGTGCAAGCTCTTGAGTATACAAAGTGGTAAACATTTTCACAAAGTATATCATGATTCTAATTTTTTGGCAAAAGTTTGAAAAAAAATGGAGTAGGTAAGATAATGCCTCTTCCCAAAGTAGCAGTAGTAATAACAGATATAGAGAGAGAGGCGCTTATACACATAGCAGCCACAGGAAACGGACATATTAGCACTAAAGCCAAAGTCTTGTTAAAAGTGGAAGCAGGAGAAACGACTACAGCAATAAGCAAGGAATTAGAAGTCAGTCTTGGCTCAATAGTAGGATGGAAAAAGAAGTGGAGTTCAAGTACCATAAAAGCAGAAACTTGGGAAGAGGCACTTGACAAAGTTGAAAAAATTCTGGGGACGGGTACGGGGAGACCCAGAAAGTGCAAAGAGGCTGAAGTTGCTAAAATTATTGAAATTAGTAAGTGGAACGAGAGAAGTTGTCGCTCGCGACATGCCAAAAACGAGCTAATTGCTTCCGAAGCAGTACGTAAAGGAATCGTTTCAGGTATATCGCCAAGAAGCATAGGGCGCTTGCTGGAACAGTATGAAAGGGGAACGGCATCTTTAAGGTAGCAAATAACACTTGCCTTTAATGAGACTTGAGGCGTAGAGCAATGCCATCTGTCCAACATTAAAACCTCTAAAATCAAAACCAGGGTCTGTTAATTCCAGCGAGAGTGCATATTTCCAATCAATTCGACCACGAGCTGCATCGGCGGCTTGTCTGTCACTCATGTCATTAAGGTATTGCAGTACGCATACCAGGGCTAATCGCCAAGGACTTTTAGCTGGCTGTCCTTGCGTAGAAAATAACGCTTCAAAGTCTTGGTCACAAAAAATGGTGCCGACTTCATCTCGCATTTTTATACACAGGCTGCCTTTAGGAAAGGCTGAATGAGCTATGCGTGCTGTTGCTTCTGGAATTGGGTCGATATCAGTCGGTTGAATCATGTGGCTCCTCTACCAGTCGCTACCCTAAATTATGATTTGATAGACGAACATTTCAACATCCTCCCACACCCACAATTCCACCTCCTCGCAACGCTGCAAGCAACGTTCTTTTCAGATGTCAAACACTTAAATTTCCTGGACGTAAGAAGTATTGAGAAATATTTCGCCAACAGCATCCATTGCTACTCGTGCGCCTTTTCTATCAATATACTCTGCTTTTGTCAAATTTGACAAAAGCAGATAATGCAAATAATTCTTAAGAAATGGGGCGGATAAATGTACGAGCTATTGTTTCTGAACAATCAAAACTCAGCGCTGAAAGCTATTTTAAAGGCAAAAAAGTATTTGAGTTTATTTCTCAATTAAGAGAAGACGGCAGATTGCAAGTTTTAGCTGACTAATACCTTTAAATTACTTAGCACGACAGCTGCGAAAAACATTGTGCTACTCCAAATCAATGAATATGCTGAAATATTCACTTAGATTATTACTTCATTATTTAAGGTATTGGGAAATACCAGTATTAAATTGATTCATCGCGCATTTATGCAACGCCGGATTTTAGTACCTTAATAGAATTGGCAATATAGGTCGTGCATCAAGAATTTTCCCTCTCATCTGACTATCAAACGTTAGCTCTAGCAGTGGGGATGTCCCTCTTTCGATATCAATAATCCCATGCAAACACAGTAGGGAAATCGCATGACTTAGAGATCCGTTGTCAGTAACTGTCACTTTAACTCCTGTGAGCTTGTTTACACCCAAAGAATGTGAGAGCAACTGCTGATGTGCTGACAACGAACAATCAAGCCAAGCTGTTAGAGCAATGGAGTTAGGAACAACAAAGCAAATAGGCTCTTCTAAGCTGGCAAGATTAGGGACTGCAAAGCGAACAAGCAAATCTGCTGGCATACTTTCAACCCTTCTTTGCCTTAAAGATAAGGGTGATTTGGCTGTTTCAAACTTGGAACGTAAACCGATACCGAAGGGTGATGCTCCGGTATGTTGCCAGTCAAGACGTGCTGAGGTATGGATACCAGTATACGCAGAGTGCTGTTCAAAAGCATATTCGTCTTCTACCCAGATCAGTTCAAGATAAGCATTCTCAAAAAAAATTGTCCTTGAGGCTGTTCCTTGTTCCACACGTTGAACCAGTCGCTCAGAGCAGTGAAGACCAAGTTCTTGAAAAACTGAGTCATTTACAGCACATTTTGTAGTGTAAACAAAAATGTGATCGATTTCTAGTAAGAAATTATCCACGCTTACCTGTAGTGAGGGAGTCAGCATAGCAACTATTTAGGACTTACTTATTGATATAATTTATCTTTTATTGAGGAAGGCAGAGGGCAGCTTTGCTGGAGGCATTCGGGAATACTGGCTCCGCCCTTAGAGAGTGAGCGAATGTTCAACATAATCCGCAAGGAGTCCCACACTCACCTGAAAGGGAGTGTCGGGAGGAATTGCGGGGAGATTTATTCGCATCCCTTGATTAATCTGAACCGCAGGTGAGGGAGGGAGAGGGATAGCGAATAAATCTCCAATCTTTTTGCACTAGAACACAACGCATAGTTTCGTACTCCGCTTTAGTAACTCGACATTTTTAGGATTGAACTGTCCAATTCTTGACCAGTTGTGGTCATAAATTGATACATTTTTTGTTGTTTTCGTATTAGTAAATCCTCCTATCCAGCCAACAATTGTTTGTCCTTTTTGAGTTGTACGAACACAATCACCAGACCTAAACCTAAAGGGTGTAATTGTTCCTCCTTGGCGCTTAAGAATCCCTCCTTTTTGATATTCTTCTTGATGTAGTTTCCTTCTGAACAGTTTTGGACAGGTAATCACAATGAATAGTGCTGGACTGATTTTGCATTCTCCAACCCAATGATGTCCATGTGTCTTAGCAGTATGAAACGGGACGAATCGAACAAAATGATTAGCAGCTAATGCAATAGCATCATTTCCGTGAGTTTCTATTGTCTGTTTAGATTTGTCAGATTTATCTTTGACCAACCCAAACTGCGAGCGCAACTGTTCAGTGCCGCCACTGTCCACATTGACTACTGGAGTAAGTAATGAAGCTTCTTTTCTAAACCATTCTTGCCCAACTGTTACAGGAGAGATACCCCGACCATTTCTCTTAGTATTACCGCCACAATCTTCATCCCTCAAGGTGCAGTAGGGAATAATTTTGGCAGCTTCTCTCAAAATGCGTAATTCCATTTCTCGATTAGCCTTAACCGATGGTGGAATTTTATTGCCTCGTCGATTATTGAATCTTTTCTCTCTATGGTTACGGAGTTTAAACGGCTTGGATCGGTTTATTCTTCTCCCCCTCCGGCTTCTCCTTAGCTCTTGTCTTTTCGCCATTTTCCCAATTACTGACTGACGGTCTTTAGTCTTTTTCTTGGACTTATAAAATCCTGGTAGGACAGCATGAATGACTGCAATTGTTGCCAATTTAGACTGAAAAGCGATTCCCGTGAAACACTTCCCCCTATCTGTTGCCGCCGCAATATCTTGTAATTCGTAACCTGATGGCACTTGAGTTAATTGAACATAGAAAATACCGATTGGTGAACGTTTAGGGACTGCTTTACCAGACTGTATCCACTTTCGCGCTCTAGCAAGTGTTGTAGGCATAAGCGGTTTATTTTCTGGTGAAACAACGGGGACTCTATGTACCTCGCGGTTTTGATTCTCCATCTTGTTTTTTATTAGGGATAACCCAATAAATTGTGTTTGTTAGTACTTGCTAACGTCCCTTAGGGGTTTAAAACCCCACCTTATGGGTTCAGCAGTCGTCTACGGCAGGAAACCCGCCTACAACGAAGCTTTACCGTCACTTGCGGTGCTTACAATTGGTTGGGGTTTAAATCCCCAACAAAAGTGTACATAGCTGCTCTCTGCCCGATAGCATTGCTGCCTTCTTCAATTACCTGCCGTAAGACGAGCAGGGCTATGAGTTGGAGGTTGATAAATAGCTCAGCTTATAGTTGCTATATAAGCATCCCAAAACATTACTATGCGCGATTCTCCCCAAAAATTTTGGCTCTAAAACCTTGCTTGTTTCGTTTGTCATTAGTTCAGTACAGTTACTAATTGTAATTATTCTCATTAAGAATAACACAAAAATGTAGCAAAATATCATCATACTAACACTATTCTTTACCCACATATTTTGAAATGCTTTGGGTGCAGAAAGCGCAAAACTCATTAACCAGCCGGAGTGGGGTCAGGATAGCCTTTATCCCTGCCGCAGCCCACAAGATTATTGGCGCTCGTTTCAGGCTCCCAATCTAGAATCGTCGTGCTGTTAATTATTCTGAATAGTATGGCTGACATCTTGCACCTTCTTTGTGGGAGGAGGTGGTGGGCTTTAGCCCTAACTACGATCGGGATCGGCTTTTTGGGCTTTGATTTTTGCAATAAGGTGATGGTGCAAGATATGAGATGGTTTACTATCCTTTGGTAAACTTATACTCGTAGCCACTTGGGTTGGCATAATTGCTTGATACAAACTTGTTTGATTTGTGAAGCATATCAATCTTTCATTTAACCCGTTTCTTTCACTCGTGAATAATTTTTGCGCTTTCTGCACTAGGGTAGGAAATGCCATACAATAATATTATACGCTCAGAGCATATAATAAAATGTTAAATAAAGATGTTACGTAGCAGCGCTAACGAATTGTGAGCAAGTTGAAAAAACAGAACTTAGTAGTCAGCGGTTTTAACTATGATGCTTTGGGTGACAAACAGCGTAGTGTTGTTCAGCAGCGAACCGGAGAAATTAAAGAGCGTTTGCGGCGCTCGGCACAGGATATATGGGAAATTGGTCAAAAGCTAGCTGATGTGCGATCGCAGCTCAAGCACGGTCAGTTTGAGACGTGGTTGAAAGCTGAATTCGGTTGGAGCCGGCGTACAGCTTACAACTTTATTAATGTTTATGAAGCATTTAGTGAATGTGCAAATCTTGCACAAGTGGATATTGCCACAACTGCTCTCTATTTACTGGCTGCACCATCAACACCACAAGAAGTTCGTCAGCAATTTCTGGAACGAGCCAAAGAAGGTGAAAACATAACTTGCAAAAATCTTCGTCAGGTGATAGAAGAGGAAAAATTACAATCAACTTCTGCTGTTGTTTCGTCTGAGCCACAAAAGCGACTCACTCAAGGACAGGAAAACGCTACTACGATACCAAAGGTAGTGGCTCTTGTCGAAACATCAGTAATAGAGGTGACTGCAGCGAAGACATCCACGACTTCTTCTGTTATTGCCATTGATAATGAACTTCAGCTAGGTTGGTACTTATTGGGAAAGCAGCATCTTTTGTTTTGTGGTGATACAGCCTCACAAGAGTTTATTGAACGTATACCCTTTTGTGCCCTTGCCATTGGCGTTACCTCTGATGACTGGGATCATGATTGGCTAATTGAACGGGCGAATACTGTCATCGTTTTTCCAGAATCGGATCTTAAAGAACAACTAATTGAACAGCTCATCAAGATGTTTTCCAAAGCAGGGGAGGCAATCATTTTTCCCTGGCTGCCAAGTAAGGATATGATACAAATTGCTCATAAGCTGCATAGAAAGATTTTTGCGGGCGATCTTCTTCAGGAGCGTTGTCTTGAGGCGATCGCCCATTCCGAATTAATAGTTGAGCGGTTGAGGATGCCATAGCTGTTGAGCTATCTATCAGGTAACTGATTTCTAGTCAAAACGCTCCATCAAATTCCCCGTGCTGGCTTCATATCATGTCCGGGTAAAGACTTATCATTAAGGCAGAGGGGGAGAGGGGGAGAGGGGGAAACAATCTGTGCAAAAACCGGAAAACCCTCTCCCCCTCTCCCCATCTCCCCATCTCCCCATCTCCCCCTCTCCCCATCTCCCCATCTCCCCATCTCCCCATCTCCCCATCTCCCCTTAGGATTTGGCGATACAGTTCCCAGGGCTGGAAGACCATAGGGTTGGTCAGCAGATTGGGATCGAGCAAGATGTTTGGCGGCTAGGGTGAATTTTGTGCGATCGCTAGTTACCAACGAAACTGGAGTATTAATTATTTGACCTCCTATCCTTTAATGTTTTCAATAGATTTAAGTTTTTGTAAACGCTTTCTTTGTTGAGCTTTACCATCTAAAATTTTTTCAGTGACAATTTCTGTCAAATAAGATGGTTGTTGATTCTTGACTTGATTAAAATAATCTGCTAAAGAGCTTATGGTCGGATATCTGAACAGGTCGAGAATAGAAAAATCCTTTTTAAATACTTCACGTAATTTACTATGAACCTGAACCAGCAGCAATGAATGACCACCGAGTTCAAAAAAGTTATCATGAATTCCTAGGTTCTCGATATAAAGGACTTCTTGCCAAATATCAGCAATAGTCTGCTCTACCTCGGTTTGGGGTGCCTGATAAACCGTTTCTAATTGAGGATATGCTGTATCAGGTGTTGGTAATGCCTTACGGTCAATTTTACCATTAGGTGTGAGTGGTAGTGCCTCTAAGGTAACAAAAGCCGATGGCACCATGTATTTTGGTAGCTTTGATTCCAAAAAGCTACGTAGTTCCGGAATTACTAGTGTTTGCTCTTTTTGCGGAACTACATAGCCAACTATTCGTTGAGAATCTGCTAAATCATCGCATACTACGACTACAGTTTCCCGCACTGCTGGGTGTTGACTGATGATTGCCGCAATTTCTCCTAGTTCGATACGGAAACCGCGTATTTTGACTTGGTAGTCAATACGTCCAATATACTCTATCTCTCCATTGGGCAGATAACGGGCTAAATCCCCAGTTTTGTACAGACGGGAAGCTGACTTATCGCTAAAAGGGTTGGGGATGAATTTTTCTGCTGTCAGTTCGGGGCTGTTTAAATAGCCCCTACCTACTCCCACACCACCAATATACACTTCGCCCGTTACACCAATAGGAACAGGGTTTAAATGCCGATCGAGCAAATAAATCTGGATATTAGCAATCGGATGACCGATAGGAACTGTATTTTGATGGATAGGGCTATTTTCTTGAGTACTGCTTTGTTGCACGCACGCCCAATAGGTGACATCTACGGCGGCTTCAGTCGGACCATAAAGATTGTGTAATTCAGCATCCAAACGATTAAAGAAGCGTTTTTGCAGTTGAACTGGTAGTGCCTCACCACTTGCCATCACCCGTTTAAGACACTTGCAACTTTCTAGATTTTCTGCTTCCAAAAACACTTGTAGCATGGAAGGTACAAAATGTATGGTAGAAATTTGCTGCTGTGTTATCAAATTCACTAAGTAGTTAGTGTCTCGATGTCCTTCTGGTTGAGCTATCACTAAACCTGCACCTATCATCACCGGCCAGAAAAATTCCCAGACTGACACATCGAAACTGAAGGGTGTCTTCTGCAAAACCTTATCTGCTGCTGTTAATTGATAAGTGTCCTGCATCCATACTAAGCGATTGCAAATTCCTTTATGAGTATTCATTGCACCTTTTGGTCTACCCGTAGAGCCAGAGGTGTAGATGACGTAAGCAAGGTTATCAGAGGTGATGTTACTTTCAGGGTTTTTTATGCTCTTTTGGGCGATCGCAAACCAGTTGCTGTCTATACAAACTACTTTAGCCTTGTGAGTTGGTAGAGTCTCAATTAAGTACTGTTGTGTTAACAATACGCTTGGTTGAGAGTTTTCTAACATAAAAGCCAAGCGCTCCAGGGGATAAGTAGGGTCGAGGGGTACATAAGCGCCACCTGCTTTGAGGATGCCCAACAGTCCGATTACCATGTCGAGCGATCGCTCTACACAAATTCCCACCAGTACCTCTGGTTTCACACCTAGCGATCGCAGATAGTGTGCTAGCTGATTGGCTCTGTTATTCAGTTCACAGTACGTCAATTGCACCCGATCGAACACCACTGCCACCGCGTCCGGTGTGCATTCGCATTGTGATTCAAACCAGTGGTGTATGCATTGGTATTGTGGGGCAGCAGTTTTTGTGTTGTTGAATTCAATTAAAAGTTGCTCTCGTTCCCTTGAGCTTAGGATATCGAAAGAAGCGATCGCGAAAGAAGGATTCTTCACAACGCTGGCTAACAAAGTCTCAAATTGACCCGCTAGACGTTGGATATCTTCTACTGCAAAGACGTTAGCATCGTAGTGAAATTCGTAGTTCAGAGATTCATCCCAACGAACACAGCAGAGTTTTACTTTGAATCTGTCAATACAAGTATACTGCTTGGAGATAGAAAAGGAGACATCGTCTACAGAATATTTAGCATCCCGCTCCTCAAACTCGAAACTAATAGGAAAAAATGATAACTCTATTCCACTGCTAACCGATTCAACATTTTGTTCCCAAGTAAAATACTCCTGCCATTCAGAGAGCTTACCGAGCGATTCGTCAACCTGTTTCAACATCTCGTTGAATCGAATATTTTCTGCCAGATGACAATGAAGCGGTAAATATTTCGCAAATAGCCCTAACGCTTCTTCTAATCCCTCATATGTGCGTCCATCACAAGCGATACCAACAATCACGTCTAACTGTCCAGTGATTCGTTGAATCAAAATCTGCCAGCAAGCCAGAAATAGTGTAGAAGTTGAAGTATTATACGTCCGTGCTGTCGCTTCAATATTCAGTGCCAGTTCTGGATTAATTGTCCGGGTTATAAATTTAGGTGTAAACTTCTGCTTTTCGGCAGGTTGACGTTCAAAAGGAAATTTGAAATTAGAAATAGCAGAGATATCTTGTTGACGCCAATACTCTTTTCCTAATTCTGTTTCTTTGGACTCAATTAATTCATTAAAAATTTCGGAAACATCAGCGTACTGTATTGGTTCATCTGATAGAGGTTTACCGTACAAATATGCTGCATATGAATGGCTAATTTCACGCACTAAATTATTGAGTGTTGCTGTATCTGCACAGATGGCAGGCAAACTTAAGAACAGCAGATAATGAGACAATGACAGTTCAACCAAAGTTATATGCAACAGTGGTGTTTGCCTCAAGTCAAAACGCTGATTGCTAATTTCATCAAAAAGCGTTTCCATCTTCGCGTTTTGTTCTTGCGGATTTATACCTTTCAAATTTTGATACTGTAGCGATAGTATGGCGCTATCAGCAATAACCTGACTTGGGAGTATCATTTCAGGCAGACAATGAAATTTGGTGCGAAGGATCTCGTGTCGATTGACTACATCCTGTAGAGCCATCTTTAAATTTGTTGTATTAAGATTTCCCTCAATCTTAATAGCACACTGAGCACGATAGGTTTGGTTACGCTCGGTCTGTTGCAACCACCATAGATGCTTTTGCTGGGGAGAGAGTCGATAACCCTCAACAATTTCCTTTTGCACGTCTCTACCTCGAATACTCTAATTTATTAACAACTCATTTCTAGCATTCGTTTTATTGTTTCATTCATCAATTAAACATACTGATTTTTCTTTGACTTTGATTCTGCAAGCTCTTTTTCTTATTAGCGTCAATACCATTCATAATTCAAATTCTTGGTTCACTAACTTTACGCTTTATATTTTTAAATTTTTGAAGGCGAGTTTCTTTTAGTTCTTTTTCTTTAGCGATCTGTTGTTGCCTATCTGCGTCAGTGAGAACTTTCTTTAGGGCGTTCAGGTTGATCTGGGGTTGTGTAACAACAGTACGCAGAAGTGTTTCAAAATGTCTTAGCATCCGGGTCATGCTGGAAGCTTGAAATATCTCTGAGTTATACTCCAAGTCCACAATCAGCCCTTGCTCTGTATCTGTAAGGTTTACAAACAAGTCAAACTTTGCTGTCCCGGTATCGCTATTCAACAGCCTTAGAGTTAGATCCGAAAGCTCCAAGGGTGGTAGTGGGGGTTGGATAATAAACTTGACCTGAAATAGCGGCATAAGATCTAGAGTCCGCTTTAGCTTGAGAACTTCTACTAATTTCTCAAATGGCAGATGTTGGTGAGCATAAGCAGCTAATGTCATTTCTCGCACCCGTCCCAACAACTCTTGAAAAGTGGGATTACCTGATAAGTCTGTGCGTAATACCAGTTGATTGACAAAAAATCCAATCAAACCTTCAATTTCGGCTCGGTCACGGTTGGCAATATCAGTACCTACAACTATATCATCTTGGCTGGTGTACCAATGTAGTAAAGTCTTAAAAGTCGCTAGCAGTGTCATAAACAATGTCACTCCTTTCTGCTGACTTAAGACTTTAAGGTTTCTTGCTAGATCCGGGGGTAATGTTAGATATTCCTTGGCACCCCGGAAAGTTTGAACTGTGGGTCGGGGACGGTCAATAGGCAGTTGCAACACGGGCAAGCTGTCAAGCTGTTGCTTCCAGTAGGAAAGCTGAGTCTCTAAGACTTCCCCTTGCAACCATTGCCGCTGCCAAGCAGCAAAGTCCACGTATTGGATTGGCAATTCAGTTAACGGTGAGGGTTGTTCATTACAGAAGGCTTGATAAAGTGTTGCGAACTCACGTATTAGCACGCCTAGTGACCAACCGTCAGAGGCAATATGGTGCATGGTCAGTAGTACTATGTGCTCTTGTTCACCAAGGCGCAGTAGTTTTACCCGCAGCATTAGGTCACTTTTGAGGTCAAACGGTTGTTGCGCTTCTTTATCTGCCAGTTGCCTGACTTCAACTTCTTTTTGATTTGCAGGTAATTCACTAAGGTCAAATACAGGCAACAGTAGCGGTATTGCTGATGAGATAACTGTTACGGGTTGTCCTTCTACGGTCTGGAAATTCGTTCGCAAAGCTTCATGACGGCGCAGAATTTCGTTGAAACTTTGTTGTAATGCTCTTATGTTTAATTGTCCCTCTAGGCGAACAGCCGCAGGCATATTGTAGAAAGGATTGTTTGGCTGTAACTGAGCTAGCAACCACAGTCGCTGTTGTGCAAAAGATAGAAGTAACTCTTGCGGCCGTGAAATTTGCTCAATGGGCGGTGCTTCTAGTCCTAAACCTGCCTTGGTAGTTGTTTCAATGTTTAGGGCTAACTCTGCTATTGTAGGCTTCTCAAACAGACGACCCAAGGGAAGCTCTACCTGAAAAACCTGCCGCACTTGGGAAATGACACGAGTCGCTAGAAGGGAGTGTCCCCCCAACTCAAAGAAGTTGTCGTGAATGCCTACTTTCTCAATAGCGAGAACCTCTGCCCATATCCCAGCTAGCATTTCTTCGATGGGGGTAGAAGGAACTACAAAGTTGACTCCGGACTGAAGTTGTGTAAAAGCAAACGCTGATAGCGATCGCCTGTCCACCTTGCCATTAGGCGTCAAAGGCAATGCCTCTAACGTCATGAAAGCAGAAGGAACCATGTACTCAGGTAGTTTTTCCTGTAAAAAGCTGCGTAGTTGTGGCACTAATTCACGCTCAAATTTCGCCTTTAGAGGATTATTGGCATAAAAAGTCCAAGGTTTAGGGCGAACTGTTTCACCAGGGAAAGCAGGAAATATTTGTTTTAATCTTCTTGCCGCCATCGGGCATCGCGTCAATATCACATCGTAACTGCCATCGACAGCAGCACTTGCCCAACTGATGTCGATAGCATACGGTAATTCGCTCTTCAAGGTCCATAGGTCTTCTGGATTTACACCAGATCCAGTATCAATTGACTCTAAGGCTTGCTTTATATCGCCTACTGTCTCAGATCCAGAGTCACTGGCAAGCAGTTCTACTGTTTTGACTTCTGCTAACAGACGCGCATTTGGCACACGTCGTAGCCCAAGCATCTCGGGTTTTGTTGATTCTAGCAGTTGACGGACAGAAGTCACTGTTAACTTTTGCTCCTGCCAATCCAACCAGGGGAACTCTTGAGCGGAATTTACTTCAGCGTTTACATGGAGAATCACATCATAGCGGAACTTAGTAAGCTCATTTTGATGATAACCACGCTTGGGATAAATCTGGACATGACTGATTTTCGGGAGATGTTGCTTCAGAGCTATGAAGAATGCTGGATCGATCGCCAGTTCTTTTTCTTGGGCAATGCTTTGTTTTACCCGCTGCTGTAGCTGGGTTTTGGATAAAAAGGAGGGTGCACGATACAGCTGAACTGAGCTATGAAAAGCTTCTAAGAGTGGCAAGCTACGCACATCTCCGATAAAAATAAAGCCTCCAGGCTGTACACGAGCTACAGCGCCTTCCAATACGCGAAGCAGATAATTGATGCTAGGAAAATACTGAATCACAGAGTTGAGGATGACTGCGTTGAATGTTTCCGCTTCAATTCCCTCAAAGTTGTCTGCCTCTTTTTGGCAAAGAGTAACTTGTGTCAGCTGCTGCTTCTTTATATTCAACTGCTGTTGAATATAGTCTAGAGCTTCTTGCGAAAAGTCCGTGCCCCAGTATTGGGTGCAGTGGGAAGCGATTTTAAACAGTAGTAGACCTGTACCACAACCAATCTCCAGTACACGGGTCGGTTTAAGGGTAAGGATGCGCTCTACTGTATGCTCCACCCACTCGTGCATCTCCTCAACGGGAATAGGCTGACCCGTATAACTGCTATTCCAGCCAATCAAATTGAATGTTGGGTCATGATGCACAGAGGTTTTGCTGTAATTTTCATCCCAGACAAGCTTCCATTGCGAAACCTGTTCGTCATAACTGGATGCCCCTGGTACTAACTCTTCTAAGCTCTGGTGTTGTAAATTTTGAACTATATAGGCCACTAAGCGGTTGTTGCCCGAGCGATCCTCTTGCGCCAAGACCACTGCCTGTTTTACTACTAGGTGTTGGCTCAGTACGGCTTCAATCTCTCCGAGTTCTATGCGGAAGCCCCGGACTTTTATCTGATGGTCAATTCGTCCCAAAAACTCTATCTCTCCGTTTGCTCGATAACGAACTAAGTCTCCTGTTTTGTACAATCTTGCTGACGGTTTGTTATTAAAGGGATTGGGAATAAATTTCTCAGCAGTTAGTTCCGGACGGTTAAAATAGCCTCGTGCTAGTCCATCGCCACCTATGTGAAGTTCTCCTGGTACACCAACAGGAACTAATTGACCGTGTTGGTCTAGAATATAAAACTGTGTGTTAGCAATCGGGTGACTAATTGGTACAACGCTGGTGTCTTTTTCTACTAGACACGCTGCTGACCAAATGGTGGTTTCTGTAGGACCGTACATATTCCACAGGAAGTCACACCTATTGAGTAATTGATTTGCTAGGTGTCCAGATAAAGCTTCTCCGCCACAGAGAATTTTCAATAGATGGTTTCCCTGCCAGCCTGCTACCAAAAGTAGTTGCCATGTCGCTGGTGTGGCTTGTATGACTGTAGCATTTGAGTGAGTGAGTAAAGCTGACAACTGCGTTCCGTCCGAAGCAACTTCCCGGCTAACGACTACCAGGCGAGCACCCACTATAATTGGCAAGAAAAGTTCCAATGCGGCAATATCAAAGGAATAGGTGGTGATAGCCAGCAAGGTATCTCGCTCGCTTAACCCAGGCTTTTGCCGCATAGCATGCAAGAAGTTGCTCAATGCACGGTGGGGAATTTGTACACCCTTAGGTTTACCTGTGGAACCAGAAGTGTAGATTGTATATGCCAAGTTTTCACTGGTTGCCTGATTGATGGGATTAAGAGCGCTCTGTTTGGTAATCTCCTCCCAGTCGGTGTCCAAGCCCACTGCCATCGCTTTGTGTGTTGGCAAAGCTGCAACTAACTTTTCTTGAGTTAACAGCACCGATATCTGCGTATCCTCTAATATGAAAGCTAACCGTGATTGTGGATATGCAGGATCTAGCGGTACATAAGCTCCACCTGCCTTAAGGATGCCCAACAGCCCGATGAGCATAGAGAGCGATCGCTCCACACAAATTCCCACCAATACCTCTGGTCTCACTCCTAGCGATCGCAGATAGTGCGCCAATTGATTAGCCCGCCGATTCAGCTCCCGGTACGTTAACTGTTCATCTTCAAAGACCACTGCCACAGCATCCGGTGAGCGCTCCACCTGAGCCTCAAATAGCTTATGGATGCACTGGTTATGTAAGTAGTCTGTTTTGGTGTTATTCCACTTCACCAGCAGTTGCTGACGTTCCACCTCTGTCAAAATTGGCAATTCGCTGAGGTGCAGCTCTGGATGGGTGACGATGCTTTCTAGCAAGGTTTTATAATGTCCCAGCATCTGAGTTATCGTAGCTGCGTCAAACAGGTTGGTGTTATACTCCATCCATCCTGTCAGTCCTTGCTCTGTATCTTTAAGGCTTAGGAACAAATCATACTTTGCTGTTCCATTATCTACCTCTAATGGGGTGATAGTCAAGTTTTCCACTTCCAAGGGTGGCAATGGGGCATTTTGGAAAATAAACAAAACCTGAAACAGCGGCATCCGACTCAAGTTTCGCTCTGGGTTAAGAACTTCCACCAGCTTTTCAAATGGCAAGTCCTGGTGGGCATAAGCCCCTAAGGTTACTTGGCGCACCCGTGCTAGTAACTCTTGAAAGGTAGGATTCCCAGAAACGTTAGTGCGTAACACCAAGTTATTGATAAAAAACCCGATCAACTGTTCAATTTCTGGGCGATTGCGGTTAGCAATCATAGAACCGACAACGATTTCTTCTTGACCTGTGTATCGGTGCAACAACGTTTGGAATGCCGCCAGCAGGGTCATAAACAGCGTCACATCTTCCTGCTGGCTTAAGGTCTTGAGTGCTTCAAGTACTGGCTTGGGCAGCGCAAAAAGGTGCTTTGCACCTTTAAAGGTTTCTACTGCTGACCGAGGTTTATCGGTAGGTAGTTCTAAAAGAGGGAGATTTTTCAGCTGCTGCTTCCAGTAAGCTAACTGATTTTCTAACACCTTTCCCTGTAACCACTGCCGCTGCCAGACAGCAAAATCGGCATACTGGATGGGCAGTTCTGATAGGGACGAGGGTTGCCCCTGGGCGAACACTGTGTAAAAGTCAGCTAGTTCGCGGACGAGAATCCCCAGCGACCATCCATCGAAGACGATGTGGTGCATGATTAACAGCAAAACGTGTTCTGCTTCAGAAAGCTGTATAAGTCTAGCTCGTAGTAACACATCTTTGGTTAAGTCGAAAGCTTGTTGAGTTTCGGCAATTGCCAGTTGCTGAATTACTGCTTTTTGCTCAGATGCTGGCAATTCATACAGGTTCACCAATGGTAGCGTCACTCTTAAGGTTGGGGCGATGACTTGAATTGGTTGTCCTTCTACTGTCTGGATACTCGTGCGTAGAATTTCATGGCGGCGCACAATTTCGTTGAAACTCTGTTCCAGTGCTACCACATTCAGCGAACCCTTGAGGTTTACAGCTACAGGTTCGCTATAAAAAGCGTTATCCGGAGCAAATTCATGCAGAAACCACAGCCGCTGCTGGGCAAACGATAAAGCTGCAGGCTCGGTTTGAGAACGTCGAGGAATAATTTTTAATTGGGAATTAGACTCAAATTTACCTCGCAGCCGCTTTTCTAGCAACTCTTGCTGAGTGGGTGAAAGTTTTGACCGTCGTTGTAAAAGTTTATCTTTTGTGTTGTCCATAACGCCCCTATTAAACTACAAGCACTCTTGATGCCTTCTAATTACGAATGTTGACCTTTACGTATTCAGGAAAGGGTTGAATGCGTGTAAGTTCATTTTCTAAAATTTGCAAATCACCTCTCTTCTCAGCTTCCTTAAAACCAGCGAACTTATAAGATACATACATCATTCTATTACGATTGTTTGAGACGAACTCAGAACGCAAACGGACGTTGTTATTTTTAGCCAATGTCATAATATAGTTCAGCATAATTGTGCCGACGCCTCTGGACATAACGCGACAAGACATCAGCAAAAGTTTTATAGTCCACACTAGCTCTTGGCATTCCACAAGAGCTAAGCCAATTTTGCCGTAACTGCCGTACTTATCATCCAAACTGGCAATCAGCAGTTTATGCTTATCCGATTGGCAAAAATGATTTAGTTCATCATAGGAGTATGTATAGCCAGTTGTATTCAATTGATTGGTTCTGACTGTTAATTCTTCGGCTCTCTGCAAATCCTCTTCTTGGGCAGAAGAGATAGTAAAAGTCATATTGAGTGTAGCTAAAAATTCTTCTTGAGTTCCAACAAAGTTTTTTTCGGAATTATTTCTATCTACATCACTAATATACATTAATCGTCTCAGTTTTGAATCCTCTGTAATAAAACGAGGATTCATTTCTGGCATATCTAGTATATGTGCTAATTCAGCGGCATTAATACAAAGGACTTCAGGAAGTGAAAAATTGACTTCTTCCAGTTCAAATAATTGGTCATCTATAAAGGCAAATGTATCGATTCCAAGATTGAGGGACTGAGCAATTTCGTGAATTGAACTAGATTTAGAGTTCCAATTGATTTGGGGATACAAAAAATATTCGTGTAAACCAAACTCTTGGAGTTGCGCCATTGCTCTAGCGTAATCATTTTTACTGGCAATAGATTGCAAAATGCCGCGACTATCCAATATTTTGATAATATCGACTACCTGGTTTCGCAAAGAAACGCGGTCATCTTCTAACAAAACACCATTCCAAAGCGTGTTATCTAAATCCCAAACCACGCATTTAATAGCTTTTTTATCGGCTTGTTTATTATTTGAAAGTTCAGCTTTTGTGGTAATCATGTTCTCACGTCCTTGCCAATAAGTTTTGAGATACAGTGGGAGCAGGCTGTGACATATACTCCTGATAACCGTAATCAGCGATGGTTATCTGTTGTATTTGCGTGCTTCCTTCGATGATTTCCATAATTTTGGCATCTCGCAAATACCTAGCAACAGAATATTCACTAGTACAACCATTGGCACCGTGGATTTGGACAGCATCATTTGCGACTTTGGTTGCTGTTGTGGATGCAAAATATTTGGCGATAGAAGTCTCTATTATCGAGTTTGGATCGCTAATCTCTTTGAGATAGCCAGCTTGATAACACAGTAATCTTGCTGCTTTCACATTAGCTATCATTTCAGTTATCATCTGCCGAATTAATTGATGTTCTTTAAGATAAACACCAAACTGCTGTCGTTCGCTTGTGTACTGAATACAAGCTTCTAAACAGGCTTGAGCAATACCCACAGAACCCCATGCAACACTGTATCTTCCATAATCTAGTGCAGAAGAAGCCACGTAGGAAAAACCAAAACCTAACTTACCTACCAGATTCTCCTGGGGAATCCGACAATTGCGAAAGTGCAATTGAGCGAGCATGGAAGCCCGAACACCCAACATTCCAGAAATCGGTTGTATCGAAAGTCCTGGGCTGTTCTTTTCAACTAAGAAAGCACTAGCTTTCCCCGAACATTGGGCAAACACTAAAAAGACATCTGCAATTTGTCCGTAGGTAATCCATTTCTTTTGACCATTTAAGACATAAGAGTCACCAGAAAGTGTTGCTGTAGTTTCTATACTTTTGGCATCGCTACCTACATTAGGTTCACTTAAGGCAAAAGCAGCTATGACTTCACCAGATGCTAATTTGGGGAGCCAATATTCTTTTTGAGACTTATTCCCCCATTTATAAAGAGCATGAGCAACCATGTTGTGAACTGTGAGCAAACTCCGCAACGAAGAACATCCCCGCCCAATTTCTTCGTTAAGAAGACCATAAGTAATAATATCTATATTTTTACCACCAAAAACTTTAGGTAAAATGGCACCCAAATATCCGATATTAGATAACTTTTTAATAAGTTTTGGAGGAGTAAGCTCTTCTCGATCGCAAAAATTTGCATGAGGAACAATCTCTTCGTCTACAAAAGCTCTAAATTCAGCTTGAGCGTTTTTTTGTTGAGCAGTCAACTCGATTCTCATTTTTTGACTTCTATATAAAAAGATTCACAAATGTTGATAATCTTACTTTTGTGCAACTAAAGTTGTCTTGCTTTCTATCAAACGAGTCATAGCATTTATCGTTCTAAAATTTGCAAAATCCAAATCTTCATTTTCAATCGTAATTTGAAATTCTTGTTCAAGAAACAATACAAGTTGCATGGCAAACATAGAATTGACAAAACCAAGAGAAAAGATATCCTCATCTAGCTGTAAATCATAATTACGGAAAAAACGTGAAAGAAATCCCTTGATTTTTGTTTGTATTTCTTGCATTTTTTAATTCACCTTCGTCTTAAGGACAACTAGAAAAATCTTGACTCCCGCTCTGCTCTCAACTTAGCTATTTCCGACCCTTATCTCTTCTGTATTTTCCACAAACCTACAGTTAATTCATACAGCATTTTTCAGGTAAATGAAGTACATTGGTAGGGGCGCAACGCCTTGCACCCTTACAACTGTAAATATTTTTTGGAGTGGGAAAAGGCGAATCTTTTCAAATAGCTCCGTTGTAAGTATAAAAACCTTGTCCACTTTTGCGACCATGCAGCCCTGCATCTACCATTTTTTTAAGTATTGGGCATGGTCTGTATTTGCTGTCGTTGAAACTTTCGTACAAAACTTCGATGGAGAAAAGAATCGTATCTAATCCAATTAAGTCGGCAGTTTCTAGCGGTCCCATTTTGTGTCCGAAGCAAGTTTTGAAAATTCTATCCACTTCTTCCACTGAAGCAACTTGGTCTTGTATCAGAAAAATCGCTTCATTTATAGTCAACATTAAGACTCGATTAGAAACAAAACCTGGCGAATCATTGACAAGAATGCCTTCTTTTCCCATCTGTGCCAACAATTCTTTTGCTGTCGAGATTGTTTCATCAGATGTGTGATACCCGCGAATCATTTCCACCATCGGCTTCATTGGTACTGGGTTCATAAAATGCATCCCAATAACTTTATCAGCACGCTTAGTTACTGAAGCGATGCGAGTAATGGAAATGGCAGAAGTATTGGCTGCAAATACAGTCTTCTCAGGACAAATCGCATCTAGCTGTGCGTATATCCCCTTTTTAATATCCCACTTTTCCGTGGCATTTTCAATAACAAATTCTGCTGATTCAAGAAATTTGTAGTTGGTAGAAAATTTAATTCGATGCAGAATATTGTCAGGGCTTTCTGCTTGCTCCTTTTTCTGGAAAAAACCTTGAAAACGGACGTTATTCCTAATTTCCTTTTTGGCATTCTCTAAAATGTCTTCGGAAATATCTACTAAAATCACTTGATGACCAGTTTGGGCGAGATTTTGGGCTACCCCAATTCCCATCACACCTGCTCCGACTACACCGACAACTTGAATTTTCATGATTTTTATCCTGAATCGCTCGACCTTTGCTATCTAATTTGACAATTGCATATCAGGAGTTTTATCCCTTTCCCAAGTCGAATTAAATTCGTCTGAAGATAATTGTTCTATTTCTTCTATGAGAATTTCTTCAATAACCAAAGCTAACTCAGCTACAGTAGGCGCTTCAAAGAGAGAACGAACAGGTAGTTCTACCTGAAAATTTTTGCGAAGCTGGGAAATAAGTACAGTTCCCGTTAAAGAGTCCCCTCCTAATGCAAAGAAGCTGTCATGAATACCAATCGGCTCAATACCCAGTAACTCTTGAAAAATGTTAGCGAGTTTGTGCTCTACATAATTACTAGGAGCAACATAAGCATTCTTTAAATTCGGTCTTGAGTGACGAGAAGATAAATTGGCTTGTTGAAAAGCATTTTTCTCTTGTCTTAATTCTAGCTTAATCCATTGGTCAATTCTAGATTGTAAATTACCAGTCGAGACAACTATTTGATGATATTGACTCCACAAAAGAAGACGGTCAAGAGCATTGATACCTTCAGGCGGTTTGATAGCAAATTCCGCTAAACTTGTACCTGTAGGTATTTGTTGATTGTCTGCTCCAAATTGCCATACATCCCAGTTGACGCTCATCCAAGGAACAGGATTTTTCTGATTGTGCTGGTAAGCAAAAGCGTCCGTCAAAAGACTTGCTGCTGAGTAGCCAACAGAGCCTAATCCTCCTAAAACAGAGGTTAACGAAGACATCAACAGACAAAAATCAAGCTTTTGGGACTGCAAAACCTCTTCCAAGACTAACAGTCCCTGCACTTTTGCTTGAAATTGCTGCTCGTACTCAGTACAGTCTATCTCTACAATAGGACTAAATAACTTCTCTACGGGTACTTTAGCTGTGTGAAACACTCCATTGAGTTCACCAAACTGCTTTTGTGCCTTTGCTTTCGCATTTTGCATCTGTTCTAAATTTACCACATCGGCGTTCAAGATTAAGACTAATGCCCCCAGCTTTTCCAGTTCCTGCACTCTGAGAATCTTGCAGCTGATGTTATCCTGCTCATCGTGAGTTACCAGCCACTCTTCCCACTCCTCTCGGTTGGGAAAATCTTCCCGCTCCAAAAACAGCAGTTTTGCTTGTACTGTTTTTGCTAGATGTTCGGCTACCACAAGTCCTATCTCTTCAAGTCCACCAGTTATCAGGTAAACTCCTTGTTCCCTTAACCTTGGTGTTTCAGGAACGCTTGCATCCAATTGCACAGGCTCAAAGGTTTGCACCCACCGTTCCAAACCACGGTAAGCGATTGCTGAGTCAGAAGAATTGGCTCTAAGCTCGTTCAGCAATTGCTCCACAAATTTCTCTTCTTGCCAACTTCCTGGTGAGGGAATAATAACATCAATGCTGCGACATTTAATATTTGAATATTCTTGTGGGATAACTTTAACAAGTCCAAGTACAGTCGCTTTTTCCGGACAAACATTTTCAACTCCGGTTACTGCTTGCGTATTGTTAGAAATAACTGCAAGCTGTAACTCATCAGTAAAATTCTGTTTTCCAAGCGCCTGTGCCAAACACAGCAAGCTGTGAAATCCTCGTTCTTGGGCTGTGTTAAAGTCCGTCAGTTCTGACTGTGTTACACTCCACAGATGAATAATTCTTTTTGGTGTTAAATTTTGAGCGTGAAGTTCTTTGAGTAGGGTGTTGTAATCATCCCATTTTTGAGGATTTATTGTATATGTACGCTTGCTAAACTGCTCCCCTTGTGGGTTGCTTCTATTGCTAAATTGTTCCCCAACTTTGACGGCGATCGCATCATGACCTTCAAGCTCCAGTTGCTTCACGATTCGAGTGCCCAACCCATACTCATCGACAAAAACCAACCAACATTCTGCTTGTTTGACCCGACAATTTGACTGCGGTGGTAGCGAACGTTTCCATGAAGGGATGTAGAACGACCCAAGGAGGACCGCGCAATAGCTCAAAGACAATAGTTTACTATTTGTATGAGCAAGCGTTTACTAATTTGGAAATTAGCTATGCTTGTGCAATTGGGCTCGTGTTATTTTTAATAATTTTAGGTTTATCCATTTTGCGATTATTACTTGACCGTAATACAGGAGAGAATTTCACAAATTAAGTTTTTGCTCTTCAGACACAATATAGTATCCTTCTTCAAACTGCCGATTCCATTTAGTAATTTCTCCCAATCCTTGTTTAGCTGCCCAAACTGCCATTTGATTGTTTGTCTTAAAACGAATAAGAGCATTCATCTTTCTTGCAAATTCTCGTCCTAGTAAATCCCATAGTTCTCCTAACTGTGGGACTTTTTCATAATATCTTTTAATTAATTCTTGAGGTTTTTGAGTTATGTAGTAGCAGTGCTTTTGCTTTGCACATTCTATCTCTACTGCTGTTTCAAAATCTATTTCGTACTTACGTGCTTCTTGGAGAAGATTAAAATCTACAGAGCAAATCTTAACTATGTTTTCCAAATAAGAAACAAAACGATTTGCCTCAGGCTCATTAAATTCCTTAAGAACAATATGGATTTTGCCTAAGCCTATTTTTGTCATATAACATTCTATGACACGATTATTTATTAGATACCATAAAATTTCAACTTCTTCAATGATAGGGCTGCGATTGAGCATCCATTCCAGTACTATATCCGCATCAATTAGAGCTGGCAGCATCTCTATTCCCCAATCTCATTATTTGTATCATTACCAGGATTTTGAATAGCGGGATCGATATTATTAAGTACTTTGACTGCTATTTTTTTTGAAGTATCAAAAGCTTCTATTGGTAATTTTGTCAAAGAAACTCTGGTTTCTGTTCCAAATTTTTGTCGCCAATCTTCAATTGATTCTTCAGAAATCGTAGGCTCTGGTTGCACAATGGAAGGTTCTGTAAAATACTCATAAACACCTTCATAGGCATTGTCAATCGTGTATAAACCTGGCTTTACCTCTTTAACCATTAATTTGCTATTGTTCAAGGGTCGAATTCCACTTGGCTCGATCATACTTAATTTTACTTTAATGTTCCTGACAAAATACTAGCTCCTACCATGATAATTCGATAAATTTGATTTAGCACGCTTTCTGACTGGAGAATTTCGTGGATTTCAGTGGTAGTATCAATGGTAAAAAGTCCAATTAATTCATATTCTCCAATTATATTTTTAAAAGCATTTTTAAATTTTATACATTTTTCAAAGTTTTCCTCAGTCATTTCTATAATATTTTTCCAATTTAAAATTGGTACAGTTATTATAGTTTTTCTCTCTTTAGGTATTTTATTTACTTGAGGTTTGGTTAGGTTAAATAGGGAAGGGTCTTGCTTTAAATTTTCAACTTGATTTAAAAAAATTTTCTTCTCTCTCCATGCTTCTCCCCAAGCTCCTTTGTTATTCATATTTATTTCCCAATCAATATCGGCGTCTTCGTCCATATTGTATTGATAGGCGATCGCAAATTTATCTTCTTCAGTTGGCAGCATGACATAAGAACGGCAATTTTTCAAAATTCTAGTTTCTTCCAATTCTTTAATAACGATTTTTAGTGTTGGTTTAACTAGATAGGGCGGGGCGTGCAAAGCCTGCATTTTTTGAATGGAATTGTTAACTTTTTTCCATTGAGATAAGTTTAATGCGATGAAGCTAGAGGTTACAGTATATCCTCTATAAAAAAGATTTTCTCGTTGTTCTGCATTTATAGAAAAATCAAGTGTTTTGATGCTTGTAGGTATAGGGATGCGTACATGATAAACTTTATCTATAACCGTTCTGAGTAAGTCATCTCCTGCATCTATTACAGTTGCCAGCATATCACTACAGAACGTACTCAATTCATATTTTTTTGTTTTAGCACTAGAGGAAATTTTGATATCCTCTTGTTGGTATAAGTCAAATGCTATGACAGGTTTTTGATTGTTCTTCTGTTCTTGCTTAAATAAAAATATTGGTAAGTTGCTACTCAATCCACCATCTACTACAATACTATCATCGATCCCCGTCACTGGAGTAAACACAAACGGGTAACTCATGGATGCCCTGACTGCTTGAATAACAGAACAATTTAAAGCTTCCTCTCCTTCATCTTTAGGATATATAACAACTTTATGAGTTTTGATATCTGAAGCAACAACCTTTAAAGGATAGCACCCAATATCCTTGAGATTTTGAAAAGTAATGTCTGTCGCTTCTTTGATTTGTTGTCTTAGATAGGATGGGCTATTTTCTACTTTGTCGCTATCTTGAATCTTTTTTAAAAGAAATTTAGTCAGTTTATTGGCATTGCAAAAACCTAAATTTTGTTTAAGTTCGGTTATTAAATCTAAATTCTTAAATAAAACTAAATCTTTTGAAAGACTTTTAGAAAAAGCATTGGGTAGCTCTTTCAAACGTTGCAACTTTTTTTCTGCATCATCCAAAAAATCATGAAAATTAATTTCCTCTACCATGATTTTTTTTATTTTTTCTGGAGAATATCCTACAGTTGCTAGTAAGGCGACAATACTTCCTGCAGATGTTCCACCATATCCTATAAATTTTATGCCTTGTTCTTCGGCTGCTTTGAGACCCCCTACTAATGCAGCACCCTTGACTCCACCGCCGGCTAAAATCGCGTAAGCTTGCATAGACATAAAAAAGTACCCTTTACAGCTTTCCTTATATATTTTGGCTTGCTTGTCAAACGGTGGCTATGGGAACAAACTGAGAAAGCTAAGAATTAACGGCAAATAACTGCAAGTTGTGGTAATGGGAGTGTGACAGTAAAAGTTGTTCCCATACCTAACTCACTATCGACGGAAATTGTACCCCCATATAAATCTACACATTTCTTGACGATAACCAATCCCAATCCAGTACCGGGAAGATCTTTGACGTTAGCAGCACGATGGAATAAGCTAAAGAGTTTTTCTTGGTCTTCTAAAGGAATGCCAATACCACGATCTTGTATCTTGAAGACAGCTTCATTGTCCAAACATGTAAGAACAAAGTGAATAGTGCTACTAGGTGATGAATATTTAACAGCATTGGAAAGTAAATTGAGCAAAATGTGGCGTAAGAGGTTTTCATCTACACAGGCATTTGTACAATTTCCGTAAGTTACGAAAGCGATCGTATGCTTACTATTCGTACTTAAAAGAATTTCTTCTGCCAAATCCCGACACAATTCTGCTAAGTTTACAAGTTGTGGACTTGCTTTAAATCTTCCTAAATCAGCACGTCCAATTACCAATACATCATCCAACAATTGGGTCATTTTTTTCACCGTTTGTTTTATCTGTTGGAAATATTGTTGCTTTCTCTCTTGTGATAATTGTTGGCTGAAGAGTTCGATCATCTGTGTCGAAGATAAGATGACTTGTAGAGGAGAGCGAAATTCATGAGATACCATCGAAACAAATCGAGTTTTCAGTTCGTTAAGTTCTCTTTCTTGTTCTAAAGAAGCTCGAATTTCTGCCTCCAAACATCTTCTTTGCTCAATCTCCATCAAAAGTTTTTTGTTAGCAACGGCTAATTGCTTTGAGAGAAGACGCGATCGCAACAGCGCCTCTACTCTTGAGAGCAATTCTACTTTCTCAATTGGCGTAATAATTAATTCATCAATATTTTGCCACAAATCGTGAGTTCCCATCGTCACTCCCTGTCGTGGAGTCACTAAAAGAAACGGCAGCAGAATTGGAGACTCAGCATTTCTTCTCTCTTGTACCTGCTGACTAATGCGCTTTAAGATGACACCACACAAAATACACAAATCGAAAGACCGATCCCACAGAGTGGATGCTTCTCCCTTACCTGTCTCAATGTCCGGTACTATCACCTCATAACGCGTTTTCAGCCATTGCGCCATTAAGCGACGATTTTCTTTGTTGTGGAGCAGTAGCAAAATGCGGCTCACAGTCACTCTCCTAGCAAACTGCGATGTATTCTTAGAATTTTTGTAACACTAATAGTTGTAGTAACATACTGCAAACGCTGTTAGCCAACTGTTATGGGTAATGGGAGTGGCTCTCTTGTCATAAAAGGTAAGAAAAGCAACACTAGGGCGATCGGAATCCCGAATTCTTAAAACAGTTGGGGAGCTTGCAGGTCATCAAAATTAATGTAGCGGACTACTAGATGTATCCACTAAAACCAGGCTGATTTCTGTTACAAAATTACCTGAAACTTAAACAAGTGCCAGACAATAAGAGGCACTTGATAGTTTTCCATCCCTCATTTGCTTGCTATTTTACCAGCAGTTTCAAATTATGGAGATTCTCATTTAGGCTGAAATTAAGTAAGGTAATACAAATACAGTTAACGGTTTTTGATAGTTCTTTGTCATTTGTTATTAGTCATTTGTAAGACTTATAATAAATTTTACATTCCTTAACATAAATGCTTTGATTCCTCTCCACAAACTTAATAGTTTGGGTATGAAAAACAAGTCATTTGTCATTGCCTATCCACTCTGGTGTACCGCTAAAAATATGCCGCAAACTGTGGAGTGGCTGACTCACCTTGATACCGTGACGAGTGATTTCAATTTCTCGCAGGGTTTTTTCAAAATCAGATAACCGTTTCTTAAGTACGCCAATAGCCTTTCGCATTTGGCTGTGAATTTCCATATAACGCAAAAAAACTATATTATCTGCTAGGTGACTAATGCCCATCTCTGTAGCACAAAACTCTCCGGTGATATGCTCTGTCTCATTAATTAAAAGTACCGTTACACCCATGTTCTGCAAATACTTACACAAAGCGTAAAGATGCCTGACTAAATCTTCCCCTTGTAAAGACACCCGATAGCCTGCAATACTATCAAGCATAACTATTCTGGCTTGCCTTACTTCTACCTCATGCCGCACCAAACGAGCAAATTCGTCAGGTGTTAATCGTAACGGTTCCACCTCCACTATCGAAAGTGTCCCCTGCTGTTTCATCACATGAACGGGAATATTTACGGACTCAGAACGGAGCAACAAAGTATCTGCTGCTTCCTCAAAAGTATATATGACCGATCGCTCCCCTCTGCTTGCAGCTTCTTTCATAAATTGCAGCCCCAAAGTCGTTTTACCGACACCAGTCGCGCCAGTGACTAGCGTGACTGTACCTCTTTCCAATCCACCGTGTAACATTTGATCCAATTCTGGCACACCAGAAGGAATCGATTGAGCGACAAAATCCTTCCTGTGAGCTTCCGGTTGCAAACGAGGGAAAACCTCCATACCAATTTTTGTCAATCGCATGGAGTGGAAACTATGCTGAAAGTCTGAACCACGAAACTTAGTAACACAAATACTTCTACCTATCAAAGATTGGTTGAGGTGAATAACACCATCACTAATAAATTGCAAGTCGTCATCAGGGGTGTTATCTGTTCCTTCTGAGGAGAACATTACAGTCGCACCTTGTGACAAGAGAAAGCGGATGAATGACAGCACCTGTTTGCGAAATAAGAAATTGTCGTTAGATAGATAGCGGAACTGAGTGACGGCATCCAGAAAAACGCGCTGGGGTTTTATAGCTTCTACTTCGTCAATAATTCTTTTGGTCGTAGGTTCCCGTTCTACTTCAGCTGGGGAAAAGATGTCGTAAGTCTGGACTTGAGTAAAAAATTCGGTGTTGGGGCTAAGGTCAAGAAAGTTCATGCTTTCAGCGTCTATACCAACAGAGTTGGCATTAGCGCGAATTTGCTCCGGTGACTCTCCTAAGGTGATGTATAAACTGCGTTCACTCTCCGCAACCCCAACCGCTAGAAAGTGCAATCCTAGAGTCGTTTTACCTGCACCGGGACCGCCCCGAATAAGATAAGCCCGGTTTGGCAGGAGACCTCCATACAAAACTTCGTCTAGACCTGAAACTCCAGTAGACAGGCGTTGTTTAAGCATTGGGTGGGTTGTAACGATAAAAAATTTAAATATTATTAATATTTTGGATTAATTAATAGAATTTATTTTAATTATTAAGTTTATTTAATTTTTAAGTACAATTATTGATTTTTTGTTGAAGAAAGTTTATTTGGTTGCTACAGGTGGGGCATAAGTAAGTACAGAGCAGCCCCCTCTCATTACCGTAGCTCTCTTGAGTGAGGGAGTGAGAGCCCACCACCTCCTCCCACTCGAATCACTAGAAATTGTTCGTGAAGGCTATCTTTATGGATGAAGCAGAAAAACATCGTAGCGCTAATATAACTCAAGTTATGCCTTTTTCAAATTCTTTAATGGCTTGAATTTGGTCAGAAATTAAAGTGCATTCTTCAAGTAGAGAGATATTTAATTCTGGTAATAACTCACTAGCTGTAATCTTTTCGTATCCGTAAGTTGATAAAAATTTTGCTGGCGTTTCTTCTCGTAAATGGTAGAGCTTGAGCTGATTGTTTTCCCAAAACCAAACTTCTGTAACTCCCAAGCGTCTATAGGTTTCCAGTTTACTAATGCTGCCACTCGTGACAATCACTTCTATAGCTAGGTCTGGTATATCTTTCTCTTCTCCAATGCAGTAACACTCATCGGGCTCAGCACCTGCTTTTTTCAGCTCATCTTTAAAGGTGGTACTTCCCATAGGAGTATGTTTAATTTCTCTTTTAAAAAGATAGAACACTATTAAGAAGCCCAAACGGGATTTGATTTTCTCATGCCTTATTGAGGGTGACACAATTTCTAATATTCCATCTAAATAGGTAATGCGATAATGCGAATCACCTTCTAGTTTAACTAGCAAGGACTCATAAATTTCCCAATCAACACTACTAATCGTCAGTATCTCTTCTAAGTCTTCAATATGACTAAGTTCTGAAGAGTCAATCAGTTCTTTAAGACTGGTGAGCATTGTTTTCTCCTAATGTGCTATTTTCTTATTTTGGTAAAAAACTACGGCAGCGATCTGCTGCTATGCTGTAGCGAAGCTATCGCACCAGTTACTCAAATTGCCGCTTAACGCAAGACCTGCATTAAATACTGTGTCAGTGTATGTGCATCCACGCCCAATTCCGTCCTTTCTTGTGCAGCTAAAATCCCTGCTTGAGCGTGCCACCAAGCCGCAGTTGCAGTGATATCTTCTACAGGAATCTTTTTAGAAGCAGCTTGTGCCAATAATCCGCCAAGTAACCCGGTTAACACATCCCCACTACCTCCACGCGCCAAAGCTGGGGTACTTTCGGAATTAATCCAAACTGTTCCTTCGGGATTGGCAATAACAGTTCTTGCTCCTTTCAACAACACGACACCATGACTGTGGGCGGCGGCGGCTCGCGTTGCCTTCACTCTATCTTGGCTGGCATCAGGAACATCGGGAAACAACCGCTTGAATTCACCAGTGTGAGGGGTAAGTACTGTTGGTGCCTGCCGTTTTTGTAACGTGGGAATAGTTCCCATTGCAGCCAGGATATTTAAACCATCGGCATCAAGAACTAGGAGATTAGTACTATTTAATACATCTTGTAAAATTGGATTTGCGTCTTTTGTTAAGCCAGGACCGCAGGCAATAGCATTAAATTTACTGAGGTCAGTATTTTCTGGTAGTTGAAGTTGTGCGATCGCTCCTGAATCTGTTTCCGGACAACCAATAATCAAAGCCTCCGGTAACTGTGCCACCATTAGAGATTTGAGAGATTCCGGTACAGCTATAGAAAGCATCCCCACACCACTTGCTCTTGCTCCCAATCCCGTGAGTATAGCCCCTCCAGAATATCGACGCGAACCACAAATAAGCAGTAAATGCCCTTCCTTATACTTGTGGGTGACTGGCGGACGGGGTAAAGGCAGAGTAGATAGTGCAGTTGTTTTTGTGATGCGCTTTATGCCTGGTGAATTGCCTAGTACTGCCTGTATATCAGCTAAAGGAATATCAAAATCTATTAACTCTGGGTTGCCGATGTAGTCTAGAGCATGGTCTTGCAATAAACCAAGCTTCCACAAGCCCAAACATAATGTATGGGTAGCACGCACGGCAGTGCCCAATACTTCACCAGTATCTGTATGCAACCCAGAAGGTAAATCAATACTGATGACTGGTTTATTCCATTCATTAATTTGAGCAATTGCCGTGGCTAGTGGATCGGTGATAGTTCTTTCTAAGCCAAATCCAAACAAACCATCTATTAACAGATGGCAATCGGGCAATTTCTCAATGGATTGGTAACAAGGAATCCCTAAACTTTGAGCGTATTGTAAATGTTGCGAAGTTAATTCCTTGAGTCTGGAAAAAGGACAATAAACCCAAACCTCGTACCCGCGAAAATGTAATTCACGAGCAACGACCAAAGCATCACCACCATTGTGACCGGGACCCGTTAGGATTCCAATGCGGAGTAAGGAGTGGGGGAGATGAGGATTATATACCCCCCCTCTCCCTGTCTCCCTGTCCCCCCATCCTCTCTGAATGCGATTGGCAATTAAACCCGCCACTTTTTCCATCAAAGCCGCTACAGGCATTCCGGCTGCAAACATACGCTCTTCAATATCGCGCATTTGCTGTGCGGTGACTACTACTTGTGAAATCAGTTCTTGCCTGTCCTGCATCAGTTTCGATTCCTGTGTCCTAAGTTCTGAGTTCCATCTTACTTAGCGTTTAGAACTTAGAACTCAGTACTTTTTACTTGCCATAGTAAACCCTAGAGTTACGAAATCTATTGTCTCGCAGTTCCCTGTTCACATATTCTGCCTCTGAGCGTTGGTCAAAAGGTCCTACTCTCACATGAGGTCCTCTTTCATTACTGGTACATATAAACCCACCATCTCTCCTAAATCCCAGAGTTTCCCTAATTCTGTTTTGGAGATTGGATAAATTATTATCAAGGGCAGGAACAACTACATAGTAAAGTTTTTCTTCGTAATCACCATAACATCTACCCGGTAAGTAAGAGTTGCCCGGTCGAGAAGGTCTGCCCGGTCGGGAAGGTCTACCAGGGTAAGGATAAGCTACAAACTGTCCCGTAGAGACTGAGGCGTATCCGATGTTGTCTATTCCATACTCTCTTAGCTCTTCAACGCGTCGGTCAAGGGACTCTTTGTTGCAAAATTGACCCGCCTGAATGGTACCCCTTGGATTAACTGGTCTGAAAGCTCTTGGTTCCACTCGCCTGACATTCTCTATTCCATAGCCCTCGCTAACCAATACACGGTAGCACTCCCTGTTGTCTTGAAAACCAGGATACTGTGTTTCAGGGGGTGCTACAAATTCTTCAACATTGCCTGGAGGTAGTGGTGGTAAATCGAACTGCTGAGCTTTCACGAGGTTTAATGGCAGTAGCGAAGCTAGCCATCCTCCCAAAAGTAACTGTAAAATCAAGAAAAAGTATTTACGCTCGATAAATGCTGTCGCCCCGTTTGGTTTTGCTTTTGACATGGTAATGACGCGATGCCCGTTAAAAAGTTTTTTTAGTGGACTTTTCTAACAAAGTGATTTTAAACGGAAGGTGCTATGTAGAGTGGGCGAGAAACCGTTAAATTTGGTAACCTTGAGTTATCGCTTGACACATTGTGGGTAAACTCCCCAGAGAACCCGGCACAGGATGCACTCATTGTATCCGTCGGAAGCGGTCATTACCCTAGCAAAATTTACGGAGATGAACAAAGTCGTAGTAGGTCTTTCTGGTGGCGTTGATAGTTCTACCGCCGCAGCCATGTTGCACAATCAGGGCTATGAAGTTATTGGTTTGACCCTTTGGTTAATGAAAGGGAAGGGTCAATGTTGCTCTGAAGGTATGATAGACGCGGCTTATATCTGTGAACAGCTAGGGGTACCCCATCACGTTGTTGATATTCGAGACGTTTTCCAGACAAATATTGTCGATTATCTGGTAACTGGTTATAGTGCAGGGATTACACCTTTACCGTGCTCGCAGTGCAATAAAACTGTGAAATTTGGTCCTATGTTACAGTATGCACGGGAAAATTTGGGGTGCGATCGCATTGCCACGGGTCATTACGCTCGCATTCAATATGATGAAGTGACTGGACGTTACCAACTGCTGCGAGCTGTCGATCGCAATAAGGACCAGTCTTACTTTCTTTATGATTTATCTCAAGATTTACTAGCAAATTCTGTATTTCCTCTTGGAGAATTGTTAAAAGCAGATACTCGTCGCATTGCTGCCGAATACGGGTTGAAAACTGCAGATAAGCCAGAAAGTCAAGACCTGTGCCTGGTGGAAAGTAACGGTTCCATGAGAGCATTTCTCGATAAATATCTTGCACCCAAGAAAGGGGATATTGTAGATACCACAGGCAAAGTACTGGGACAGCATGATGGTGTTCATCATTACACGATTGGACAGCGCAAAGGCTTGGGGATCGCAGCGGCTGAACCACTGTACGTTGTTGCTTTAGATGCAGTTAATAACCTTGTGGTAGTGGGCGATCGCGCAAAAGTGACTCAACCTGAATGTACAGTAGGACGAGTCAACTGGGTGTCCATTGCCGAACCATCCAGCCCCATTCGTGCCGAAGTACAAGTTCGCTACCGTTCAACACCCGTACCCGTGACAGTGATTCCTCTGGAAAACTCACGTGTCCGCCTTGTCTTTGACGAACCTCAGTTCAGCATTACCCCCGGACAAGCAGCCGTTTGGTACGACGGGGAAAAAGTCCTGGGCGGTGGCATTATTGAGCAATTTAGTTAGAGTCGTGAATGGTTAGTAGTTAGTGGTTAGTACTTTTTGCAATATTCACTAACTCATAACGACTAACCGCTAACTATACATAATCTTTGCTCTATGCGTCCCTCTGATTTGGTAATTTAATTACATAGCTTAAAAAAATATGCAGTTATCGCAAAGAAGGGACGACCTTGAGTTATCATCTTGATGGTATTACTCCCCACGGTGGGCAGTTGGTAAATCGCATCGCATCGCCTGAGCAAAGGCAAGTATTTCTGTCAAAAGCAAACTTTTTACCACGGGTGCAACTGGACGAGCGAGCGGTTTCAGATCTCCAAATGATTGCGATTGGTGGCTTTAGCCCACTGACTGGTTTTATGAATCAGGAAGATTACGATCGCGTTGTGACGGAAATGCGGCTTGCCAACGGTACCGTTTGGTCAATTCCAGTCACACTGTCTGTAGAAGAAGAAGTCGCAGACGCTTTAAAAGAAGGCGGTTTAGTTCGCTTAGATAACCCAGTAGGTCAATTTATTGGGGTTTTGGAACTGACACAAAAGTATCGTTACGACAAGAATCGCGAAGCAGTTAATGTTTACCGCACCGACGATTCCAACCATCCTGGGGTGCAGGTGTTATACAGACAAGGACCTGTACATCTTGCAGGTGATGTCTGGTTACTACAACGCGATCCCCATCCCGATTTTCCAACCTATCAGATCGATCCGGTAAAATCCCGCCAAATGTTTCGAGAAAAGGGTTGGAAAACTATTGTCGGGTTCCAAACTCGCAACCCCATCCACCGCGCCCACGAATATATCCAAAAGTGCGCTCTAGAAGTTGTGGATGGTTTATTTCTACATCCGTTGGTAGGAGCAACAAAAGAAGATGACATCCCTGCTGATGTGCGGATGCGCTGCTACGAAATTTTGCTGAACGGCTACTATCCCCAAGACCGAGTCATTCTGGCAATTAATCCTTCTGCAATGCGTTATGCTGGACCTAGGGAAGCAATTTTCCATGCTTTAATTCGCAAAAACTATGGCTGCACTCACTTCATTGTGGGAAGAGATCATGCTGGCGTAGGAAACTATTACGGCACTTACGATGCCCAGTACATTTTTGATGAGTTTAAGCCTGAAGAATTGGGTATCGTACCGATGAAGTTTGAACACGCCTTCTACTGTAAGCGCACTCAGCAAATGGCGACAAGTAAAACGAGTCCCAGTAGCCCAGAAGAACGCATTCATCTGTCAGGAACAAAAGTGCGGGAAATGCTGCGCCGAGGAGAGTTACCCCCACCAGAATTTTCCCGTCCAGAAGTGGCAGCCGAATTGGCAAGGGCAATGCGAGTGCCAGTACAAGCGTAAGGCACATTTAGGTACAAGAAGCAAGTATAAACTTTTACTTTACACTACAGACCTCAGCCCTTTAAGCTGATAGTGAATCCAGTACTGTAGGAAGGTAATCCCTACCTAACAACTGGCAAACCGAAGGACTGACGGACTGAGGGCTGATAGCTAATTATGAAGCGGCGGACGTTTTTACAAAGGTTTGGTTCTATACTCGCGCTATTGGGTGTCACTGAAACCGAGTGGTTGACCTTGGGAAACCGCTACCATTATGCATTGGCACAAACCAGACCGCGAAAGTTAGCCTTATTGATAGGCATTAATCAATATCCACAATGTCCAGCCCTGACAGGTTGTCTGACAGATGTGCAACTGCAAAGGGAACTTTTAATTCACCGCTTTGGTTTTCAATCGTCAGATATTCTCTGCTTAACAGAAGAGAAAGCGACGCGGGAAAACATTGAGACGGCTTTTTCAGAACATCTCGTCAAACAGGCTCAACCTGATGACGTGGTTGTATTCCATTTCAGTGGTTACGGCAATCGTGTAAAGTTGGACGCCGTACAAGACACAGTGCAAAATGCTCTGATTCCAGCTTTGGAGAAAGACGCCCAACAAAATACTAAAAACGCCAACTATTTATTAGAAGAAACGCTACTACTATTGTTGAGTTTGCTGACTACACATCGTGCGATCGCAGTACTAGACAGCAGTTACTACGGTTCGTCAACATCTCTAGCAAGAGGGCTGCGAACTCGCGCTCGTCCAATGTTAGAAGAAGTTGTTGTTGCAGCAGAAGAACTGGAGTTACAAAAACAACTGAAGGAAAGGGTTTCTTCTGACCAATCAGCAGCTGTTGTGTTAACGGCAACCTCTAATCCCAAACAATTGGCAAGAGAGGCACAATTCTCTGGCTTTAGTGCAGGCTTATTTACCTATGCTCTAACACAATATCTATGGGAAACCACGCCTACAACAACAGTTCAAGTTTGTATCTCTCGTGCGGCTAGTTCCTTACAGCAATTGGGAAGCACAAAACAGCAGCCAGGTATCTTAATAAATAAGAAAAATAATGAACTCACACGTACATTCATTACTGATTATTTTCTTCCAAATGTCAGCAAAGGAGCTGAAGGATTCGTAACGGCAATTGAAGACGATGGAAAAACTCTTCAACTTTGGTTGGGGGGGATTCCGCCACAGGTTATAGAATATTTAGGAGTGAATTCCCGATTCACTTTGGTAACACAAGAAGGAGCGAATCTTGAAACGCAACAGATCGCGTCTTTACAAATCAGATCGCGTTCAGGGTTGACGGCAAAAGCTTACACTTTCAATGTTGAAAGCGGTGCTTCCCTGCAAGTTGGGCAACTGATTCAAGAAGCGGTAAGGGTGTTACCCAGGAATGTTGGTTTAACAATTGCTTTGGATACTAAACTGGAAAGAATTGAGAGAGTTGATGCAACTAGTGCTTTTGCAACAGTTTCTCGGGTGTCCAATGTGGTAGCAGGAGAACAACCAGCGGATTATGTATTTGGCAAACTTCCAGAATTAAGGAATAAGGACGCGGCGACAACGAGTTCAACAATTGTGTCTCTCAGTAGTTATGGTTTATTTTCTCCTGGAGGGGAGCAAATTTCCACTACCTTTGGGGAAGCAGGGGAAGCCGTGAAAGTAGCAGCCCTGCGCCTAGTGCCAAAACTGCAAACCCTTTTAGCAGCAAAATTATGGCGGCTAACAGGGAATGAGGGTTCATCACTATTGGGTGTTAAAGCAACATTAGAAATCATTGGCACTCTGACACCTCGAACGTTAATGCAAAAGGAAACACTGAGAACTGCTAAGACAGAACCGTTAGCTAAGAAGCCACACAACTCAGAAACCGAAATCCTCCCGTCTATAACAATCGGCAGTCGGATACAGTATAGGGTGGAAAACACAAGCAATCGCCCAATCTATTTAATGTTGCTAGGTTTAAGTAGTAGTAAAACAGCGATCGCTTTGTTTCCTTGGTACAAAATAAGTGAAACAGAAACTTCAGAAGCCAAACCACAGCTTGTAGATGTGATTATTCCTCCTGGGGAAACACGTGTTATCCCTCAAACAACTTCTGGTTTTGAATGGGTAGTGCAAGCACCAGCTTCCCTAGCTGAAACCCAACTCATTTTTAGCACTGCTCCCTTTACCCAAACTCGGACTGCTTTAGAAACTGCTCAGCACCCGAGAGGAGAACAACAACGCATTCAGCCAGTAGCAAATCCTTTGGAAGTTGTACAAGCTGTACTGCAAGATTTACATAATGCCAGTGCAGTTAGTGAGATGAATGGTACAGCCTCTGACTCTTACGTATTGGCTGTAAATAAATGGGCGAGTTTAAGTTTCGTTTATCAAGTGGTTTGATGACTAAACAAGTTAATGTTTAAAATTTGGGGAAGGCATTGTTGCCTCCCCCACAAAAACCAGACTGCTTTACATAGCTGCTAATCTCATAACACCTTTAACCGGCTTGTGAGACGTAACCTTGAGGGTGTCATAGGTACCATACTTTCTAAAATCCAGAGTGTCAGCATTGGTAACAATATCATCTGGAGAAAAAGCAGGCAGTAAAGCTAAGAGATTTCCTGGACCCCAGTTTGCAGGCGTAGACTCTCCTCCATCCCAAGGCCACAATCGGTCATTGAGATTCTCACCGTATTTTCCACCTGATGCAGGGAAAAATTCGCTACCACTATGCCCTTTCGCCTGCCATTCAGCCCATAGGCGATCTACATTGGAATGAATCAGCCAAAATACTGGATCGTTAATAGAACAAGCAAGGTCAGCCAACGTACCCAGAGGTTCGGGACGACCTACTGCAGGGTCAAAAGTAGCCCCACCGACAAAGCTATGGAAATAGTTATGCTGAAAAACTCCAGGAGTTGGTTGTCCATTGGGGCTGGGTTTGATGAAACCTTCCAACGCTAAACGAAAAGTTTGATAATCATTTATGCCAAAGAGTTGTTCCACATCTTCTTTAGGAACAGGATAACTATTTGTGGGAGGTACCTGCAGGAAGCGGAGGATTGACTCACCAAACGATTCTCCCGATGGTTTGAAGTGTAAGATTGGATTTAAAACCCATCCATTTGCTACGGAAAAAGGCCCGGAGACAACGGGTCCCCCTTGAGCAGTACCCAAGTTTGGAATGTTGAAGCTGACTCCTTGACCATTTGGTCCCATAAAGTCATCTTGAAAGATTACCGCTAGCGCGTTAGGGTCTGTCCAATCCCAGTAAGGAATTGTGACTCTGGGGTCTACTGATTGCAAAGCTTTTTCAAATCTCGATATGAACTCACGGTGCCACGGTAGAAATAAATCGCTTTCATGAGCACCATCATGCCCCGCTCAGAATCACCACTCTGCAAAATGAACTGAAAACTGCCCAAAAGGAACTGGAAACTCTCAAGTCACAGTTAGCTATTGCCAAATCTGACAGTTTGCTAGAAAAAGTCGAATCTATTGGCGACTATAAAATTCTTGTTGCCAAAATGGAAGACGTCGATCCCGAGTCTTTGAAAACAGCAGCAGAACGTTTGCTGCAAAAACTTGGTAACGGCGCAGTTGTACTGGGTTCTGTTCCCGAAGCAGATAAAGTCAGCTTAGTTGCGGCTTTTAGTTCAGAGGTCAATAAGAAAGGCTTGCAAGCTGGTAAATTTATTGGTGCGATCGCCAAAATTTGCGGTGGTGGTGGCGGCGGACGTCCAAACCTTGCACAAGCAGGTGGACGCGATGCGAGTAAATTGCCAGAAGCGTTAGAAGCAGCAAAAGCTGAGTTAGTGAAAACTTTAGGTTAAATACCCGTCATTTGTCCAGTGTCAGTTGTCCTTGGTTATTTCTTAAGACAGATGACAAATGACTAATGACAAATCACTAATGACAGATGACATTTAATATACTTCATTGTGTTCATAAAGGGGGTAAAAAATGGGTCGCTTAAATCCCTACACGCTACAAATGCAAATCACTCGAATGTTTGAGCAGGGGCAATCTTTGTTCGCGACAACAAAAGTACAAGAATGGTTGAAAGAACGGAAGCAAAATCCTGCAGATTTTGACATTATTTTCCATCAAAAACCTGCACCTCCCGGTTCAAAAGAAGTCATGGTTGTTGAAATTGAGTTGCGCCGCAAAGATGGTACACCAGTAGATCCTTGGTTACAAGAGCAAGCCAACCTTCATGCATAGACTTTATTTTCTTTTATGAAATTTATATAAACTTTTTCAAACAAGGGCATTTACATTACGGAATGCTCTTTTTTTTTCTTGAATTTATAATTAACAAATTAAATGAAGTTTCCATGAAATCTTACCGCTCTTGGATTTTTGTCCTTTGTTTCTATCTTGGAATACTGTCTACTCTATCTCTTGCAGTCTATACAGGTATTATTCCACCTAAAATTATAAAGTTTAAGCCAATAGATTTAACAGGGCACTTCATTTTAATTGGATTTATTTCTTACATAGCTCACTTATCAATAAAAAAATACAAATTAAATTTTTTTGAAATTTCTCTGCCACTAGCACCAATTGTCATTTTCTTTCTCTGTAGCATAGATGAAATAACGGAAAAATTTACATGGCATCAAGGTATTGATGAATTTGATTTACTAGCTGATTTATTTGGCATTACATTTTTTACATGGTTAGCAGAACGTACAACTGCAGAAACAGTTGATAAAAATAAGCAAAAGAATAAGTAGAGCGATACAATAAACTGAACAGCTTTTGGTTGTGTGTCAATACACAGAGAGCGGCAAAAGATGGGGAGCTAGGCAATTTGCTCCCCAGGCACTTGACATTTAACTTGATAACCGATTAATGGGAATTTGGTGGGTAATTTTACCACACGATTTACCCCACCTTCCCCATTTTTTGTCAATCTCTTAGGTTACAGCCAAGTTAAAAACTTAATTGAAATCACTCAGTTCACCTACCTTAATCACTGAAACTGTCACATCTCCATCGTTATCTCCAACTTCAACATCAAAAAAGAAGGCACACAGTGTTGAGGTTTCTGATACCGCTAAGGTCAGAGTATCATCATAACCGTTCAAAGTTGACCACCCTGCTGGAACCTCTACGTTGGTTTTTAAATTCTTGAACTTACCACCATAAATCCACAGCATGACTATGGGTTCGCCCTTTTGAACATCACCTTTGATGTAATCAAAAGAACCTTTCCGGATTCTAACAACGTGAACCCCTGGTTTGAGTTCTGTGCTGACTCCTGTGTTTTGAATCTCAGTCATGCGTTGCGAAAACAGGTGGTAGCAGTTCTTTTTGCTGTTAACCACTAAATCCGTGATATTAGTTGTTTGAGCTGCTGTAGTTGTCATTATTGTCAATCCTTTAATGTTTGCAGTGGCCATTTAGAGCATAAATGACAGTTTCAAAAAGAATCCTAGCATTAACAAAGTTTTTATACCTATGCATTTGCTGAGAATCTAAACTATGTCATCTCAATGGTTATTGATTTGACTGGTTATGACTCAGCATCTTCTCAGCTTTATAGGATGAATTCAAGGACAGTTAAGACAGTTAAGACAGTTAAGCAAATTTTTGAGACGGATAAGACCGTGACAGCACTGGCGACTGTGGAAGCCATAGCGGGAAAAATTACGGGAAGCTATCGTAGCCAAGTTTGACCCATCTCTAATTTGTCTACTAAGACTCAAATTGGTGCAAATTCCTTCGGAATTTACACGAACGTACTTTTCCTACTTTTCCTACATAGTTTTGTAAAATTGACCTCTTTGGCAAAAGTTGGAGTGTAAGTTTCCCACAATTTTAAGTGTAAAAAAGTCTAGTACAAAAGCAGTTAAGACAATTAAGATAAATGGGAGCAAATACTATACTGAGCAACATGGTACAATCCAAAGTCAGGAGAAAACGGGGCGTTTTGCTGACCTCTATAGGGTTACAAAGGTTGCAAGCAGCAATTTTGGCTGTGGAAATGGCACAGAATAATGGAGAGCGCTTTACCTTAGATGAGTTAAGCGATCGCGTGAAAGTTTCCAATAAAACACTAAGTCGATTGTGGTCTTCAAATGGTGTGGATCGGAAAACTCTTCAACTTTGCTTTAGCGCCTTCAATCTAGAATTATGCAAAGAGGACTACAGCATTGTGAACGAGTCAGAAGGGGATGATGCTACTGAAACTTTCTTACAGGATGCGGACGAAAAAGAGATAGGTGTACTGCAAGCAAAGGAGGATTCTGACCTTTGCAAATATTTTGATAGATATCAAGATATATGCTCATATCCCGATGGTCCAGTGCCCCTGGATTCTCCACTTTATATAGAACGCCCACTAATTGAGAATTTAGCTTATCAAGAAATAACTCAACCGGGATGTGTCATCCGCATTCGAGCTCCAAAAGGTATGGGGAAAAGCTCTCTAGTGTTGCGTCTGTTAAACTTTGCTCAACGCCAGGATTACCGTACAGTCAAGCTAGATTGTCAGCAAATTGATGCATTCAACTTGCACAATTTCAATCAGTTTTTGCGTTGTTTTTGTTGGCGAATGGCAAAAGAATTAGGGATTGAACCCAATTTAGATGCCTACTGGGATGAAGAAATTGGCAGTAAGTTGAGTTGTAGTTTTTATCTAAGAAACTACTTACTCAAGCAAATCGAAAATCCCATAGTTCTTGTCTTAGAACAGGTTGACTGCTTGTTTGAATATCCTCAACTTGCTCAAGAGTTTTTTCCTTTATTGCGCTCGTGGCACGAAGAAGCACGCCGGGATACAAATTGGCAAAAACTGAGACTTGTGGTAGTTTACTCCACTGAAGTTTATGTTGCCCTAGATATCAATCGTTCTCCCTTCAATATTGGATTACCATTACGCCTACCAGAATTCACTCAGCAACAAGTCCGAGAATTAGCGCAACGGCATGGGCTAAACTGGAATTCTGGAAAAGAAGCTACCCAATTGATGTCTTTCACAGGCGGACATCCAGCGCTAGTTAGGATTGCTTTATATTATGTGTGTTGTCAAGGAATCACTTTAAACGAACTCATTCAAGAAGCGCTGGCTAACGGGGGAGTCTACCGCCACTATCTCTGGCAACATTGGATAGTTTTGCAAGAACAACCCGCACTGATACAACTATATACTCAGCTTGTTAAAGCTAAGCAAAGTATTGTTACTGCTCCCATTGAAGCTTACAAGCTTCACAGCTTAGGATTGGTAGCTTACGAAGGCGAGGGTCTGATTCCACGTTGCGAACTCTACCGCGCCTACTTTCAAAAACAACTATCCATGTTGCATTAGTTATTATTTCCTGGTTTGTGTTCTCTATAAGAATTCCAAATTTAACAAATATCTTTGGTAGATATCGGCTAGACGTTCCATTCATGGACTGTGGGGTGCATCTTTCTTACTCATATATTTTACTTATTGTGAATTGTCTGCGCTTGGTTAAAAACCTCCCATGCATCAATTCTACACGATCGCATAATCTTCAAATACCAACCCGTAATTATCCTGCTAATATTTTCCTAAAAATGCAATAACAAGTAGCAGGGTTAAATGGACAGATAATTAATGAACTGAACTAAGTATGCCAGTATGAAAAAACTTAACTAGAGAAGATTCTCCTTAGTCATTTGTCAAAAGTCATTGGTAAGGATTACCGACGTCTTTACATTTTTCAATCTAGTTTTGTTGATTCCCGACCGCTTACTTAGTTCAAGCAATTTTAAGACAGTTAAGACAGTTAAGACAGTTAAGTAGATTGATGGAACGCGGTCGATGAAAAATGGCAGTCTGAGCTAGTTAACTTTATGGGTGACCAAATATTTAATAAATTTTTATTTTCAGAAATCTACTGCCTTACTTATAATTAATTAATCTGTTATTTTACCCATTATCTCAATCAAATTTTTCTATGCGATATCAGGTAGGCGGCAGTCTCTTGCATAACGATCCAACCTATGTTGTTCGTGAAGCAGACGGAATACTATATAACGCATTGAAGGCAGGCGATTTTTGTTACATCTTAAACTCACGTCAGATGGGAAAGTCATCTTTATTACAGCGAGTCAGTTATCGTCTGGAACAAGAAGGCTTTGCTTGTGTTTACATAGATGTCTCAAGATTGGGGAGCGATGAAACTACACCATTACAATGGTACAAGGGCACGATTTTTAGTTTATTTCACTCTTTAGACTTAGCACGACATATTAATTTCAAAGATTGGTGGCAACAGCAAACAGACCTTTCACCCGTACAAAAATTACATCAATTTGTTGAAGAGGTGTTGCTACGTTACGTGCAAGAACAGCGCATTTTCATCTTCATTGATGAAATTGATAGCTTGCTGAGTTTGAATTTCCCTAGCAACGACTTTTTTGTTTGGATTCGTCATTGCTACAATCAGCGATCGCACAACCCAAAGTTTAGGCGTCTTGGATTTGCCCTATTTGGTGTAGCCAGTCCCAGCAGTCTCATTTCTGACAAACGCCGAACACCTTTTAACATTGGTAAAGCCATTGAGTTATACGGCTTTCAATTAGATGAAGCCAGACCTTTACTTAAAGGCTTAGAAGCTGTGGTTAACCAAAGCGAAGCCGTGCTGCGAGAGATTATTTTCTGGACTAAAGGACAGCCGTTTTTAACCCAAAAACTCTGTCAGTTAGTCTGTCAAATAGCCTTAGAATCTGACACCCAGATGATTGCTTTACCTGTGGGCTCAGAGAAATTTTGGGTAGAGCAACTCGTGCGATCGCGCATTATCCAACATTGGGAATCACAAGACGAACCCGAACACCTGCGTACAATTCGCGATCGCCTCCTCTTTGACGAACGGAAAGCAGGACGCCTATTGGGACTTTATCAACGCATCTTGCAAGCAGAAGAGGTAGATAGTACGACACTAGAAAAGTGGAGAAGTCAAAAAGTCGATAGTGGTAATGATGTACTTTCGTCTGCTCCCGATCTTCTCGTACCAACTGATGACAGCCAAGAACAAACAGAACTCTTGCTCTCCGGCTTAGTCGAAAAGCGCAATGGCTATCTCCGCATAAAAAATCCTATCTACCGCAATGTCTTTAATCCTGAATGGGTCATCAGGCAGTTAGATAATCTCCGCCCTTACTCACAGACATTCAATGCTTGGGTTAAATCCAGTTTTCAAGATAAATCGCGTTTGTTGCGAGGACAGGCATTCAAAGACGCTCAAACCTGGGCGCAAGGCAAAAGTCTGAGCGACCTTGATTATAAATTTTTAGCTGCCAGTCAGGAATATGAAGCACAAGAGGTACAAGTCGCACTAGAGGCAGCAAGAACAAAAGCAGTAGAAGCACAACTCGAACAACAGAACAAAGCGGCTAAAGCACAAAGATTACTGCTGATTACAGTGTGTATTGGGTTAATGATTTCTAGCGTATTGGGTATAAAAGTATTTGTTCTATACCGTCAAGCTGTCAGGAGCGAAATTCAAGCAAGAAATAGCGAAATTCAAGCTCTAACATCCTCTGCTGAAGGGTTGTTTGCTTCAAATCGCCCCTTGGATGCACTTGTAGAAGCAATTAAAGCCAGAAAAAAATTGCAAAAGCTAGGGGAGGCAAACCCAACTATCAACCACAGAGTGGAAAATATATTGCGCCAAGCAGTTTACAACAGCAATGAATACAATCGTTTATCAGGGCACACAGCAGCTGTTCTGGCAGTAGATATCAGTCCCGATAAATCTCTCATTGCCTCAGCAAGTGTAGATAATACAGTTAAGCTTTGGCGAGTGAATGGGACAGAGGTGGTGACACTCAAAGGTCACAAAGCAGCAGTGAGAGCTGTGGATTTTAGCTTTGACGCTCAGATGCTTGCTAGCGCAGGTGACGATCGCACCATTAAACTCTGGAAACGGGATACTACAGACGCCTCATGGCACGTCTCTACAACTCTCCAAGGTCACACTGGAGGAGTCTGGGGAGTCGCCTTTAGCCCAGATGGACAATTCATTGCTTCTGCTAGTTTTGACAAAACGGTAAGAATCTGGAAGCTTGATGGCACTCTACTGAAAACCTTTAAAGATTATGCTACGGAGTTTACGAAAGTCAGTTTTAGTCCTGATGGTCGAAGGATTGCTGCAGCATCTACAAACCAAGGCGTAAAAATCTGGAAGCGAGACGCCACGGGCTGGCAAACCGCAAAGCTGTTACAAACACTTGAAGGTCATAAAGGTTGGGTTGTAGGATTAGCTTTCAGCCCCGACGGTCAAAGCATTGCTTCATCAAGTGAAGACAAGACCGTCAAACTCTGGCAGCAAGACGGCACTAATGGGAGGTATCGCCTCTCTAAAACTTTTCAAGGTCACAGTGCAGGTGTTTGGGGAGTCACTTTTAGTCCTGATGGTCAGAAGATTGCCTCTGCCAGTCATGACAAAACAATTAAACTTTGGAACATTGATGGTACCGAGCTAAAGACTTATAGAGGACATAGTGCCTCGGTTTGGCAGGTTATATTTAGCCCCGACGGCAATTCTATTGCATCAGCCGGATCGGAAAACGTTGTCAGACTTTGGCAAACTGAGAATCCGTTTCAGAAGACAATCACCGCTCATAATGCTGGAATTTGGTCAATAGCCATTACCTCCGACAATTCAACAATCGCAACGGCAAGCCACGAGAAGACTGCTAAATTTTGGAGCCGCCAAGGTAAATTGCTCAAAACTTTGACTGAAGATGACACGACAATATTTCAGGTATCATTTACAGATGACAACAAGTTCATTGCTGTTGCTACTAGTGATGAGACAGTAAAACTTTCGACACCAGATGGTGGCACAGTCAAAGCTTACAAATCTCCTAAGACTCAGTTCTTAGCAGCCTTAGTAAGCCCAGACGGTCAAACATTTGCAATGGCAAATATTGACAACCTTGTTCAGATATGGCCAAGGAATCGTCCTGTCCCGATCGATCTTCGAGAACATCAAGCGGAAGTTTGGGATGTCATCTTTAGTCTAGACAGTCAGATAGTTGCCTCCGTCAGTGCTGATAATACTGCAAAGTTGTGGACGCGTAATGGCGAGTTGCTGAAAACTCTCAAAGGTCACACAGCATCGGTATGGAGAGTAGCCTTTAGCCCTGACAGTAAAATGGTAGCCACTGGAAGTGGGGACAATACTGTAAAGTTGTGGACGATTGACGGCAAGTTGCTTAGAACCTTTAAAGGACACACAGCTGCTGTGTGGGGAGTTGCGTTTAGCCCTGACAAACAAATTATTGCTTCCGGAAGCGTAGACGCTACTGTGAAACTATGGAAGCTTGATGGTACCGAACTCACAACCCTCAAAGGACATACTGCCGCAATTCGACGGCTTGCCATCAGTCGCGATGGTAGTTTGTTAGTTTCAGGGGGTGATGACAATATACTTATTCTGTGGAACCTACAGCAAATTCTCAACCTAGATGCCCTGGCTTACGGTTGCCAGTTCGTACAAGATTATTTAAAAAGCAATGTAGCAGTGGAGGATAGCGATCGCTTCCTTTGCGATTCCACTCTAGCCGAGAACAATTAATGAAACAGATGCATAGCCGATCGACACAATAATCAATTTAATGAATTTCTTTTTTGTCAGAGCCTCACGTCGTGAGGCTTTTTTGCTTTGTGCTATTTGCCAATTTTTAACGGTGCTGAATAAGCGATCGCTTCACAGTTTGGCTCAAGGATTTTAAGAGAGTTTTGATTTGCCACTGGCTCAAGCTGATTGATAATTTCGTGAAGCCGATTGTTAAGAGTTGTGGGACGATTTCTTCTCATGGTAGTGAACCCTAACTAGCTGCTTGTTGTTTAGAGAGTATTTTTACTTAAACAATATATGAATAAAAATAAGGTTTGCTTGAGATTACCAACAATATCTAAAAATGATAAAAAATATACTTTTACATAAAAATAGTGTTGAAAAGAATACTTATTTCTGACATCTATCTAAAGGTATTTATCTTTTATGATTTTTATCTTAGCACAGAAAAAAGTATTTATTCCGAAAGAAAGAAAATTCTAGATGATAAAAAGTTGATTTATCCGTATTATTCCCATGCTAAAAAATCTTTCCACCAACACGTAGATCTCTCAAAGAGGGCGTAAATATTAGTTTTTCAATTAAGTACGAGTCCAAACTGCAGTGATAAAACCGTATATGAAAATCCCGCCAAGTACAATTTGCACTATGACGGGGCTTTCTAAATTGCAATATTTCAGTTGTAAGGGCTCTCGGCCGAGAATCCCTATCTGTGTACTTCATTTACCTGCAAAATGCTGTATGCAGTATAACTACTCAGCAATAGGTTCTAAGAGCTTGATATTCGAGAAGATCAATTCTTGAGTCAACAGCTGTCCTTCGGTTTCGGTGGAAATTAAGCGGCGATTTAAGATAACGTAGTTGCCTACCTTTTCGTACTCATCTTCAAATTCACTTCTTCCGCCCTTTTGTTCGCCGGTTTTTGGGTCATGGTACACAGAGTCATAGCGGTGAGAGAGATAGCCTTCACCTGTATCGTGACTGCTAAAGGTATTAACAGTCACAACAACGCCGTGGATGTGACGGTGAACAAGACAAACTTCGTTATTGCGGACTTTATATTTATCTCCTTCTGCCTTACCGCCCATAATAATCTCGACGGCACCAGTCGCATCAGTCGCACCATAGCTAAAGGTATTTGCACTATGAGTTTCCTCAAAGGTACGGCGAATCCGGTGAATGGCTATCTCCCATAACTGGTTGTTAATCACCTGTTTTGCTTGCTCGTCATCCACTTCAGACACTTCTGCCTTCAGATTAGCGTTCACACGCACTTTACCTGCAATCACTTTCTCGCCATGCTTGTAGGTTACATCAGCAGTATATCCAGGAAAATTTTTATCCCAAGTGTAGCGATTTTCGTAAGCCGCCCGGAAGAGTTCTTGGGCAGAAACTTGTGTTACAGTCACGTGCTTCTCCTATAGTTACTAATTATGTTCGGTTTTTACCTTTGCTGCTATCAGCTAGCATAGAAAATAATTATTAAGAATGCATAGTCCTCAAGTGGGTACACTTATAGTTCAATGGCTAACTCTCTTCATACCCTATTTCATGCGATCGCCAACGCCCGCGATGAGCAAGAACTAAGATTAGCTGTTATGGATACAGTGGGCGAGTATTTTGGCGTACAACATTGGGGTTTATACTTGTTGGATGACCAAAACACTACTGAGGTTGATGTTCAGGTTATGCCAGATGTTTGTATAGCAAGCAACCCAGTAGGGCAGTATGTCGTTGAGCGTCATGCTCCAGTTCACGAGCAATTGGTGTTACCTTCAGGTGATTGGAAACATTTTTGCTCGCGCCAGGACCACGAACACGTGATGAGCGGACCCATTGTTTGTGATGGTCGTCTTATCGGAACACTCAATTTGACCCGTGCTAGTGGCGATCCCGCCTTTGATGCTAACGATCTCGCCGATGTGAGCGCATTATGCTTGCATTTATCCGCAAAAATTGCTACTTTACAAGCACAGACAAAACCAAAATCCTCTAACTCCCCTTTAGCTAATCGCCTAACAGCGCGGGAGTTAGAAATTGCTGCCCTAGTAGCGAAGGGCTTAACGAATGCAGAAATCGGCGCACAACTGTGGATTACACAAAATTCAGTTAAGCAAGCTTTAAAAAGAATGTTTCGTAAGTTGGGAGTTTCAGCCCGTACTGAAATGGTCGCCAAGCTACAAGATGTACTTGCTTCCAGTTAATGGAATAAAACCCTCCCCATAAATCACAAATCAGGAGAGACTTGGGGAGGGTGCCTTTATACGGTCAATTCTGAGAGTCTTAATTCAGCGGATATGTCAGCATCCAGTTGTATTTATTATTTAATTGGTTGTATGAGCCTTGAAGAATTAATCTCAGAGCAGTTCGAGTTTTCAGGTAATCCCTGATTAAATGCATTCCAGGTTTGGCAGAAATTCCATCTATCTGTTGTAAAGTGCCAAACGGCTTTTGACAGTAGCTGCCTGCGCCTTTTACTGTAAACACAAAGAATGGAGTTTGCTCGTATTTATCTGGAACCATAAAGATGCCATACACATGGTGTTCCCCAAGCCACGGCTGAATGACTACCTTAGTAGCGTACACTTGGTATTTTGCAGTTTTTGATGTAAAGATAGCTTCAATATTACAGTTGGAATTATTTAGAGGTAAGCTTAAATAAACTATTGTGAGAACAGACAGTCCCAGAAGAAATGTAAAAACAAATTTGTATTTGCGAAACATAGATTTTTGCTGGCAAATAATTGGTAATTCGCAATACCAAATAATTACGAATTACCAATCGTAAATGCTTACCAAATACCTCGATTACAAAAGGCCGACCATGTGCAGCAACCCATGACCTGTGATGAGTTCAATAATCAATGCTAGGAAGCCGAGCATGGCAATACGACCATTCCAAACTTCCGCACTTGTGGTCATACCCCACTCCCAACGTTCGGGTGGGTAAATTCTGACCTTTTTCTTCATTTGGGTAACTTGCGAGAGCTTGAAACTTGGAGATTTCAATGCATCAATTACCAAGTCTGCAAGTGCTTTAACAAACACTGGATGAGTATTGAGAGCTGGTACGCGCCGGAAGTTGTGAATGCCTACTTCTTCTGCAAGTTCCCGATATTCAATATCAATTTCCTGTAATGTCTCAATATGTTCTGAAACAAAACTAATGGGCACGACAACTAAGTCTTTTACTCCTTTGGTTCCTAATTCCTGTATCGCATCTTCCGTGTACGGTTGCAGCCACTCTACCGGTCCCACACGACTTTGATAAGCTAAAGTATGAGCATTTGGTCGATTGAGGGTTTGCATAATCAACTGGGTGCATTCCTCTATTTCTTGTTGATAGGGATCGCCTGCTTCTTCAACGTAACTCTTAGGAACACCGTGGGCGCTAAAAAAGATATGAGCTTCATCGGGATTGGGACATTGGTCTATTTCCTGCGCTATCAGTTCTGCCATTGCTTGGAGGTAGCTTGATTGTCTGTACCAAGAAGGAATGACAGTGTGATCGATACGCTGAAGCCCTGGATCTTCTTGCCACAGTCTTTGTAATAATCTGAAGCTCGAACCACTTGTACTAATAGAAAATTGGGGATATAGAGGTAATATAACGAGATGTTCTATTTGGTCTTGGGTGATTTTGGCGATCGCTTCTTCTGTGTAAGGATGCCAGTAGCGCATACCAACGTAAATATTAGCTTCTTGCCCTTGGACGCGAAGTTGTTCTTTCAGGGCTTCCCCTTGAGCTTCAGTAATTCGCCGTAATGGTGAACCCCCGCCTATCTGCTTGTAGTTTTCTTGGGATTTCTTTGTACGCCGTGAGGAAATCAACCAGGCTAGTGGTCGTTGCAACCAGGGAAACGGTAGGCGAATAATTTCTGGATCTGAAAACAGGTTGTACAAAAAGGGTCCAACATCCTCTAATTTATCTGGACCACCGAGATTGAGAAGTAAGACGCCTACGCGACCCATAGCAGTTACTATCCCCAAATCTTTTCAGCTTTTTTACTAATGTTAACAATATATCTTGATTGAATAGCTAAGTTAACAACAAGGAAAGAAACTGTGGCAACAATTTTACGAGATTGGAGTTACCGGTACCAATGGCTCTATGACGGTATATCCCGTGTAGCTGCTTTGAGTGTAGGCGGGGAAAGGCATTTCCGGCAACTGACTTTACAAGATGTCGCAATTGACTCAGATACTAAAGTCCTAGATTTATGTTGCGGCAGTGGACAAGCAACACAATTTTTAGTGAAATCTTCACAAAACGTAACTGGTTTGGATGCTTCCCCATTGTCTCTCAAACGGGCACGTAAAAATGTTCCCCAAGCGCAGTACGTAGAAGCTTTTGCTGAGGATATGCCATTTGCAGATAATGAATTTGATATTGTGCATACGAGTGTAGCACTCCATGAAATGGAACCACAGCAACTACGACGGATTGTTCGAGAAGTTTACCGGGTGCTGAAGCCTAAAGGGGTATTTACGCTCATGGATTTCCACAATCCCACGAATCCCTTATTTTTACCCGGTCTATGGATATTTTTACTTTTGTTTGAGACAGAGACTGCTTGGCAATTGCTAAAAACTGATTTGACTGGATTATTGGTAGAAACTGGATTTAACGTGGATAAGCCAAAATTGTACGCAGGTGGCAGTTTGCAGGTGATTCAAGCTAGGAAATAAGTAGGTCGGTAAGAAACAACGTCATTGGTTAGGGACCGTCCTTTGTCATTTGTCATTAGTCATTTGTGATTTGTCCTTAGTCCTCAGCCATTTGTCATGGGTTAGGGTATCAGAGATATTTACAATTTGTAATGTATTTCTGTTTATTCCTGCCCACTGACTGAATACACCTATATCTGGCATTGGTTTCATCTCTGTTTCAATAACACAAATTTAGGGCAAGCACAATGCTTACCCCAAACAAAATATGCTTAAGTTTTTGCTCGACTTAACGCCGCCAGAACCAGCCTAAAAGTATGCTACCTAGCGCCAGTTTTACTGCTTCTAATACCCAGTAACTTATATGTAATAAGTTCATAATTGCTGGAGTATCAATAGCCGTTTCAAAGAGATTCAGTTGAAGACCGAGAGCGGACATTTGCGGAGTCAGGAAATAAGTATCAACTAGAGCTATGGCTAGTAATACCACGGATAGAACAATTGCACTCCGACGCCATTTAGCTTCGGTATTACACCAAGCTAACACACTAGTTAATACCAAGCTGGCAAACAATAATTCGATGCGATTAAAATTCCAGAAAATTACGTAACCTGCTGATGCAAAACCGGGCTGACCCATCATACCCGAAACGTATAAGCTAGGCATAATTACCCAACTTAAGAGAAGGCTCGCACCGAGCCAAAAGCCCAAAGTGATTACAGCAACTGCTTGCCAAATTGGTCGTTTGAGTTCGACGTTAGAAATAGCATTCATAGGAAAATTGCATAGATTTATATCTCCAGTCTCTAACTTAACAAATCCTTTTGACAACAAGTATCAATTATCTTTTACAATTGGTAGCAATTTGACAAAGAATTACGGTTATCTCTAGTTATTCCGTACCTTATCTCAATAACTTCTTAATAATACTTAAATATTGTTATTAACAGGAAACAGGGAGCCCCTATAGATAAGGAACGAGATTTTATTTTATTTATAAAGAAATTCAGGGAAGTCTTCGCATCTGGTAGATTGCAGTGCTGGAAGTGTTAGTATATTAGGTGTATGTACGTAAAATATTAAAGTATCGAGCAGGGTGTGGAACCTGTTGTCTCTCTAAACGATAGGAAGCAATGCGCGTTGTATATTTACTCAGTACAGCAATGGCTTGTACGGTAGCAATTGGTGATTGGTCGGGAAACTTGAGTCAAGCAGTTCAGTTACAGGATGGGAAGGTGTATTTCACTCAACCACCATCCCTTGTAGAGGCAGTTACAACTTATAAGAACGTCAATGCATGGGGTGCGACATACTACTTCACTGTTAGCCTACCGGAAACTGCTGGTGAACCCCTACAAAAGATAACAATTAATCAACGAGAGGGCGTGGATCGTATTCGCTTTGACCTTAAAGACAGTGTTGCTTTTGAAGGCACCCGTTCTAATAAAGGACAGCGAGTGGAACTGAAAGATATGAGTAGCGATCGCAAGACAAAAACAGTATCGCTGACGTTCGAGCCACCTTTGTTACCTGGTAAAACCGTTACCATAGGTTTAAAGCCAAGACGAAACCCAATGGTTTCCGGAGTTTATCTTTTTGGAGTGACAGCGTTTCCACCAGGAGACAAAGCCCACGGTCAATTTCTTGGCTATGGAAGGTTACATTTCTACAATAATGGATTTGATTCTATAGCTCCATCTGGATTTTTTAGAGGTTGGCATTAAAGAAGTCAGTTAGCGACCCACCAATCTCTGAGATGGTGGGCAGTACCTATCCTGGGTAAGGGCAAATATTTATGTATTAACTTTAACGAAAGTATTGGGAATAGTTTCAGTAGATGCACCATGACAAACAGAATTTATTTTTCCTTAAAAGTCCATACCCCGTCATCCCAATCACTATCTGACGGAGGTTTCTGCAGCCAGTAGTGACAGCGCTGTAAATGTAACATTGCAGCTTGGTCTTTGCTATCGATTTCTAAGACTTTAGCAAATTCATTTCTAGCATGGGTAAATTGTCGCCTTATATAATGTTCGCGACCTAGATGATAATGCTCAATGATTTGCAGTTTTTTACTAGTAATAGGATCGGAACGCAAGCCAACAAGTTCATAAATGGCAACTGGTTCTTGTCTCCCTTTGACGCGAATAAAATCGAGTTCTCGCGCCCACACTTGAGATCGGCAAGGTTCATAGGTATTGTCGCTAATAATAATGTCGCATCCGTACTGTTTGCTAACGCTTTCTAGTCTAGAACCAAGGTTGACACCATCACCGATCGCTGTAAATTCCATCCGTTTGCTAGAACCAATGTTACCGCTGATTACAATATCAGAGTTGATGCCAATACCAATGTTGATTTTTGGTTTGTTAGCGGCGTGACGGCGTGCATTAAATTCTTGCAACCGATGGCGCATTTCTATAGAGGATTGGACTGCCATCCAAGCGTGTTCCTGTAAAGGCAATGGAGAACCGTATACAGCCATAATGGCATCACCAATATATTTATCTAGGGTGCCTTTGTATTGGAAAACTGCCTCTACCATTGATTCAAAATATTCGTTGAGCATACTCACCACTTCCTCTGCTTCTAGGTTTTCTGTTAAAGTGGTGTAGCCTCGAATATCAGAAAATAAAATCGAAACTTCTTTTCGATCGCCCCCCAACTTCGCATCATCCAATTTCAGGAGTTCTTCTGCTAATTCCTGAGTCATGTAGCGGTACATGGTACTCTTGGGTTTATCCAGGTCATAAACTTAGGTAAAACGGCGTTGTGGTGACACAAAATTACGGGCTCTCGAAATCCATTGAGATTAGAGAGCCTTAATTATTTAAATTTAAATATTGGATGTGAAGGCTGATAGTAGTTATTGGTTAGTGGCAAAATATCAGCTTCTCAAGCCATAGAGGCACTCACTACTTCACTACTAACCACCAACAACCGAAACCTTCTGAAAAATTGTGGCTGCGCTCTTCAGCGGAAAAATTTGTGTAAGCTCTTCTTAATTTTGGGAACAAATACGCGTTAGAATCGCAGGAATTAGGTTAAATTATGGTTAAAGCTGTAAGAAATTGTTACAAGTAATTGATTCCGTGTTTTCAGCTTCGGTCTTTAAACTTAACAACGGTTTAACACTGATTCATCAAGAAATTCCTACTACCCCTGTAGTAGTAGCAGATATTTGGGTACGTGCTGGTGCAAAAGTTGAGCCAGAACCCTTATTTGGTATAGCTCACTTTTTAGAACACATGATTTTTAAGGGGACAGCAAAACTACCGCCTGGAGTGTTCGACCAAAGGATCGAAAACCGGGGCGGGGTGACTAATGCGGCGACAAGCCATGATTACGCCCATTATTCTCTCACCACAGCTTCTTCATACTTAAAAGATACGTTACCTTACTTAGGAGAGTTGCTGTTGAACGCAGCAATACCAGAGGATGAATTTATTCGCGAACGGGATGTTGTTTTCGAGGAAATTCGTCAAGCATACGACGATCCCGATTGGATAGGATTTCAATGTCTGGTGAACAGTATCTACCAACATCACCCTTACGGACGTTCGGTGTTGGGGGGCGAGGAAGAATTGATGCAAACCTCACCAGAGATTGTGCGCTGTTTTCACCGGACTCACTATCAACCAGAAAATATGACGGTGGTGATAGTAGGGGGAATAGACCAAGAACAATCCTTAGACTTGGTCAGCCAAACTTTTACTGATGTTGCCCAACACAATTGCGATCGCCTGCCAAGCCAGAAAGAAGTTGTAGAGCCAATTATAGCTGGAATTCGCCGTCAAGAATTACACTTACCGCGATTAGAACAAGCACGGTTGTTAATGGGGTGGACCGGACCTGGAGTAGAAAAACTCCGAACCTCTTATGGTTTGGATTTACTCTCAGTCCTTTTGGCGGAAGGAAGGACATCACGTCTGGTGAGGGATCTGCGAGAAGAACAGCAGTTGGTACAAGGTATTTGCAGTAATTTTTCCCTACAGCGTGATTCGAGTTTATTTACCATTACAGCTTGGTTGGAACCAGAAAATTTAGAGCGTGTAGAAGCTTTGATTCGCTTGCACTTAAATGATTTGCAAACCAATGGTATTACCAATCAGGAATTAGTCCGATGTCAGCGGTTGCTATGTAACGACTACGCCTTTTCAACCGAGGCTCCAAATCAACTTGCAGGGCTGTATGGTTACTACAACACGATTGCAAAAGCTGAATTAGCTGTAACCTATCCCCACCAAATAAAATCCTACACGACTCAAGAACTGCAAAAATTAGCACAAGAATTTCTTTCTCCCAACCATTACGCGGTAACAGTTTTGAAACCTTGTTAGTCATTAGTCATTCGTCATTAGTCATTCGGACAAATGACAAATGACAAAGGACAACTAACAAATGACAAATGACAAAGGACAACTAACAAATGACAAATTCGCTGCAAAAATCCTCTATCCAACGCTCAGTATTAAATAATGGCATTGTGGTTTTGGTAGCAGAAAATCCGGCTGCGGATATTGTTGCAGCGCGGATTTTTGTACGTGCTGGAAGTTGTTATGAAAACCAAGAGCAAGCTGGTTTGGCGCATTTGCTATCAACAGTACTTACTAAGGGATGTGATGGGCTTTCCAGTCTGGCGATTGCTGAAAAAGTAGAGTCTGTGGGAGCAAGCTTGAGTGCAGATACAACGGCTGACTATTTCCTAGTATCTTTGAAAACAGTTACATCAGATTTTGCAGAAATCCTGAAACTTGCAGGGCGAATTTTGCGCCAACCGACGTTTCCAGAAGCAGAAGTGGAATTAGAAAAGCGTATTGCTCTACAAGATATTCGCTCCCAACAAGAACAGCCGTTTACAATTGCTTTTGACCAACTTAGGTATGTGATGTACTCCAATCATCCCTATGCTAAATCGGCATTGGGAGATGAAACAACTATGAGCCGCCTAACTCGTAGAAATTTAGTGCAGTTTTATGAAACTCATTTTCGTCCAGATAACATCGTTATCAGTATTGCTGGGCGAATTACAGCAAGCGATGCAACGACGCTTGTAGAAGAAGTTTTTGGAGATTGGCAAGTTCCTTCCAATCAACCTCAACCAGTACTCAATTTACCAGACCTTAAGGTAGAACCTCAGGTGAAAATTACACCCAAGCAAACACAACAATCCATTGTCATGCTGGGTTATTTAGGTCCATCCGTAAGTTCTGATGAGTATGCGGCGTTGAAATTGCTGTCTACTTATTTAGGAAACGGTCTTTCCAGTCGCTTGTTTGTTGAACTGCGGGAAAAACGGGGTTTAGCTTACGAGGTATCTGCATTTTATCCAACAAGGATTTTTCCTGCTTCATTTGTTGTGTACATGGGGACAGCACCAGAAAACACCAAGATAGCCCTTTCTGGGCTGTGGAAAGAAGTTGATTTACTGTCTGCAAGTCTGTTAGACGAAGAGTCCCTCCAAACCGCTAAGAACAAAATACTGGGACAGTACGCTTTGGGTAAACAAACTAACGCCCAAATTGCTCAGATTTATGGCTGGTATGAAATTTTGGGGCTGGGAATTGATTTTGATAGGGAATTTCAGAAGGCGGTTGCATCTGTGAGTGCTTCAGACGCAATGGAAACGGCTTGTCGGTATTTACGGGAACCTTATGTGTCTCTAGTCGGTCAAGAACAAGCGGTTTATAGTGCAATCGAGTAGCCGTTCGCTTTAATCCTTAAGAGGGATTGTATCAGACTGGTTTCTAAGTTGCATTCTACACCAATATATAGATAAGTATATAAACATGAGATTTCCCAGGGGCAATTTTCATGAAAAGCAGCATCAAGACAAGTCTTTTAAACGGCTTAAGATTCCCTTATCTTCTGGTAAATGGTTGTAGAATCCAGCACAAGCAAAGATCGAAATCCCGATTGAGTATGGAAGTATTAATGTGTATTTCTGTACCTGTACTCCTTGGTTTTTCTCCTACGCTATCAGTTGCAGCACCAACACAAACCGTTGCACAAGCATCTCCTAGAGTAGGAGTGAACCGCCCTAATCTTAAAGTAGGCAGCCAGGGAGAACCAGTTTCAGAACTGCAAGCAGCGCTCAAACTTTTGGGCTTCTATACAGGTACAGTAGATGGGGTTTATAGCGAAAGTACTGCGATCGCTGTTTCTCAATTCCAGCAAGCCGCCGGTTTAAAGCCAGATGGTGTTGTTAATGCTACCACATGGCAAAGACTTTTCCCCAGTGAATCGGTTGCATCGTCTTCTGTCTCTTCTTCTAACTCTGAAAGCTTCCCCATTCCATCTCAAACTTCAAGGAATAATACAGTTGTCATTCCCAGCACCGAGCAAAGAACAACTACGACGACTACCACTAATACGAATAACAGAGCTGAGAATTTAAAACCAGAGCCAAGACCTGTAACCGCCACTACCAGCAGATCGGTTACTGCAAAGCCCGAACCAAGACCCACAACAAGAGTTGCAACAAGTACGTCAGACAAACCCTCTTCAAGACTAACATCATCTACTCGGTCTGGTTCATCTACTTCTTCCCGACAAGCGACTCGAAGCCGACAGAGCACGAGTTCTCAGTCATCTAATTCTCGCCAAACGACTCGAAACCAACAATCAGCCCGTTCTGGCTCGTCCGCTAGAACTCAGCAAATCGCATCTCTTCAGTATACTTCAGATGGATTGCCGATTTTACGTCCGGGAATGCGTGGTTCTGAAGTTGCCCAGTTACAACGACGACTGCAAAGACTTGGTTATTTAGACGCAGGGGCTGTTGATGGAGACTTTGGTTCAGCAACAACGGCTGCAGTTATATCTTTACAGAAACGTTATGGCTTAGAAGCAGATGGTGTTGTAGGAGGAGCCACTTGGGAAATTCTCAATCGGCGACGGGAACGTTAAGCAATATCGGGTTTGGTTGAATAAGACGAGCATGGGGACGCGGGGTAGTCGATGGGAAATGTTTCGGCGCAGTCCCCAAATTCAAATAGTCATTTTTCGCTGTTGTGTCTCAGAAACTGCGGATACGAACGAATCCAATTTAGGTTGGACACCATTGTTGTGAAGCGGTAATCTTGATGCTAGTAATACAGCAGTAGCTCTCGAAACCATCGAGCGTAACACAAAGTGACAAGTCCAACTGATTGCAAAGCTGAAAGCTCAGGAGAAGGAAAGGGAGCAACTTTTACCGTCACGCTGCCTTTTGTGCCGACTCCGATTTCAACAACCCAGGAGGTGGCATTTATGCAAGACGCACTCACTTTGCAGGGGATTCAGGTTCTGACCGTGGATGACGACACAGACAATTTGGAGTTAATTACCTTTATTCTGGAACAAGCAGGTGCCAGTGTGATTTCCGTGTCCTCTGCAGAAGATGCGCTGCAAATGCTCCATCAAGCTAAATCTGATATTTTGATTGCCGATATCGGTATGCCTCACATGGATGGTTATACCATGCTGCGCCATGTGCGGGCTATGCCACCAGAACAAGGAGGGCAAATTCCCGCAATCGCCCTCACTGCCTATGCAGGAGAAATCAATGAGCAGCAGGCATTAGCAGCAGGATTTCAGTTGCATATTCCCAAACCCGTCGATCCGGAAATCTTGGTGAAAGCGATCGCTCACATTATGAAGCCAGCTAATTGTGAGAATGCATAATGATTGTTCCTAAGACTGTTATTTTCTATACAAAATTCCAAAATTGCTATTGCTACATCGAAATTTGATCCCAAAATTGTAACGTCATTGAGAATTGTGTCAAATCAGCCATCGGTCGCTAAGATGGTATCTGACCGCTCTTTCGATGCTTGCTCAATAAAAAAATGTCAGGAGAATACTAATGACACAGGCGAAACATGGTGATACCGTAATGGTTCACTACGAGGGTAAACTATCCGACGGCACAGTATTTGATGCCTCTACAGACGGTAGCCCTTTGCAGTTCACAATCGGTGAAGGAGAAATCATTCTTGGATTTGAACAAGCAGTTCTGGGTATGAGTGTTGGCGAAACAAAAACCGCAGAAATTCCTTCAGATCAAGCTTACGGTCCACATCAACCAGAATTAGTACTCAACGTTGAGCGCAACCAGTTACCCCCAGACTTTGAGGTCGAAGTTGGTCAGCAGTTGCAAATTCAGCAAGCCCCCGGACAATTCATACCTGTTACAGTCACTGATGTCTCAAGCGAAAATGTGACCTTAGATGCCAATCATCCATTAGCAGGAAAAGACCTAGTCTTCGATATCCAGCTTGTAGACATCGCCGCTTAAAAGTTTTATTTCTTACCGGGCAAAGGCATCTAGAATTTAGATGCCATGCTAACCTAAATATAAAAAGCAGATGCACCCCAAACAGAGATTCTGCTAAGGTCATATTTATAATTCCCAAAATTTACAAAAAAATAACATTAGTCATTAGTCATTTGTTATTTGTAAGAACACACGTAGGTTGGGTTGAGGCACGAAACCCAACTTTACCAAATTTTGCCTCAAATTTCCGAAAATATACGTAGATTCAGTTGAAGAACAAAACCCAACACTATGTGAAAATTTTTTTACTTCGGAATGTATTATCTGCATCTGTCTTGAGCAGCGATCGCCATTATCGCTTTTTCTGTCTGCGGCAGGGTTAATCTCTCGTGGTGGATTTATTAAATATTGTAAAGCAGGTGATAGTAAATCACCTTGAAAACACTGAAAAGCGATCGTGCATTTGAGCAATTGGAGATTATTATGACTTTTACTTCTGATGCAAAAACAAAGCAGCTTGTACAACAGTTCCGCAGCTTTGATGCAGATACTCAACTCGCCCTTCTTTGGTTTGGCTACCTAGATATCAAAGACCAACTGACACCAGCAAACCAGACTTCCGCACAAGATACCGCAGCAGCTGTATACGATACAATCCGCGCACTGCCTAAAGAACAGCAGCTTCAAGCACAGCGCGATATCGTTAGTGGTGCAAATAGCGATATCAGCCATGCCTACAAAGCTTTAAGCTCCAGCGGTAAATTGGATTTGTGGCTCAGACTCGGAAGAGCTATGGAAGATGGTACCGTCATTCAAGTGCCCTCCGACTATCAACTACCCTCTCAAACACAAGAGTTTGCGAACAATATCAAAGGCTTGGATTTTGAACAGCGCATTGATTTTACCCGTAGCGCTGTATTCGAGATGGGTGCTTAGGTAGCGGCGCAATGCCTTGAGCCAATAACTAACAAATAATAAAAAGAGCCCGGTTTTATAGAAAAACTGGGCTTTTCAAGTTTATTGACTCACATCTTGCACCACCATTTCCCAAGCGAAAATAATAGGCTAAAAAGCTTATTTTTTCGTAGCTTATTTTTTCGTAGGGCTGGCAGTGCCCACCCTACGAAACTTTTCAATTAAGGGGTGGTGGGCAGTGCCCACCCTACGGCACTAATACTAAATTGAAAAAAGAACGCAACACACGGATAATACCCCTCCCCAACCCTCCCCTTAGTAAGGGGAGGGTGCCCGATAGGGCGGGTGGGGTCGTTTATGTATCAGAGTTAATACTGAAGAACGGTTATTCCTACACCTTAAACTTCTCGGTAATGCGCTTCATTGCTTCCTCAACGTTTTCCCGGCTGTTGAAAGCGGAAATACGGAAGTAACCTTCACCTGCAGCACCAAAACCAGAACCGGGTGTACCGACAACGTTACAGGTGTGCAGCAGTTTGTCGAAGAAATCCCAACTGGACAAACCATTGGGAGTTCTTACCCAAACGTAAGGCGCATTGACACCCCCGTAAACTGCCAATCCGGCTGCTGTCAGTTTTTCGCGAATAATTCTGGCATTTTCCAGGTAGAAGCTTACGAGTTGCTTGATTTGTGCTTGACCTTCTTCTGAGTAAACTGCCTCTGCTCCACGTTGTACGATGTAAGATACTCCATTGAATTTGGTGGACTGGCGGCGATTCCAGAGTTTCCACAGTTCTACGTCGGAACCATCGCCTGCTTTTGCCGTGAGTGTTTTTGGCACAACAGTTAGCGCACAACGGGTTCCGGTAAAGCCTGCATTCTTGGAGAAAGAACGAAACTCGATCGCACAGTCTCTTGCTCCTTCAATCTCATAAATGGAGTGGGGCAGTTCTGGATCTGTAATATAGGCTTCGTAGGCTGCATCGAAGAAAATGATGGAACCATTGGCTTTGGCATAATCCACCCATGCCTTCAGGTGTTCCTTAGTAGCGGTTGCTCCTGTAGGGTTGTTGGGGAAGCAAAGGTAAATTAAATCGACTTTTTGTGAGGGAATTGTTGCGGTGAAGTTGTTTTCAGCAGTAACGGGCAGATAAACTAAGCCCTCGAACTCCCCTTTATCGTTGGCAGGCCCAGTATGACCCGCCATGACATTAGTGTCAACATATACAGGATAAACGGGGTCGGTTACTGCAATAACGTTGTTATCGCCAAAGATATCGAGAATGTTGCCATTATCACATTTGGAACCGTCAGAGATAAAAATTTCGTCAGCCTGAACTTCGCACCCCCGTGCTTGAAAATCACGGGCAGCTATTTTCTCCCGCAACCAAGCATAACCTTGCTCTGGGCCGTAACCTTTGAAGGTAGAGCGATCGCCCATTTCTTCAACGGCTTTAATCATAGCTGTGCGGCAAGCTTCCGGCAAAGGTTCTGTAACATCACCAATCCCCAACCGAATAATCTTGGCATCAGGATTTGCTTCTGCAAAGGCATTCACCCGTCGCGCAATTTCAGGGAACAAGTAACCTGCTTTCAGCTTGAGGTAATTATCGTTAATAGTTGCCATAGTAGATCGTGAAAAACGCCACAAATAAACAGCTTACTGCTAATTGCCATGTGTTATTTGATGAATGAGTTGCGGCAAATCCTCAAACGCTATCAAAACTCTGAATTGCTGTAAACCCTTCAGCCTCAAATGAGTGATTTCCTGGGCGGATGGAAAAGAGCGTTTGCATCCTAGCAGTTCGAGCTGCTTTCAATTCAGCCGTGACATCAGAGATAAAAAGAATTTTTTCCGGCACACATCCAATGGCATTGGCTATTTTACGATAGCTCTCGGCTTCCCGTTTATTCCCAGTTTGAGTGTCAAAGTAACCGGTGATAAAACTCGTGAGGTCTCCCTCTTCACTGTAGCGAAACAGAAGTTGTTGTGCTTGAACACTTCCAGAGGAGAAGATAAACAGTTGTTTGCCAGCATTTGTCCAGCGTTGAAAGGCAGGTTTAACGTCTGCAAAGATTTGCGATCGCAGCGTCCCATTCCGATACCCTTGATTCCAAATTTTACCTTGTAACGATTTCAACCCTGTAGATTTACGGTCAATGGAAATCAGATAATCGATATAAGGAACTGCAGCCGTAACTCCAGAGTGCCAATTGGGTACTGGCAAACCCTGCGCCAAGTCTTTTTCATACTCTTGTCTCAACCATTGCAGGTCAGTTTGAACCTCGCTATCCTGGTGGTGGGCTGTGAGAAAATCAGCAACGCGATCGCGAACAAACGGAAATAACACCCCGAAGACATAATCAACTGGGGTAGTTGTCCCTTCAATATCTAGGAGGATAACGTCTGCGGTATGGGAATGGGGTACAATCATGACTGAGTAATTAGTGATTCGTAGTTAACGCAATAACACATTAACGGCACCCCAAACTATCGCGAGTTGCCACCCCTGTAACGGGATTCACCCCATCAGCACGCTCGCACATCAACTTCACCTCGTAAGTATCGAGAATGGCATCGGAAAAATCCGCTCCCGTAATCTTTGCATCGTAGAAGCGACTGCTTGTGAGAATGGCATCGGTGAAAATGGCATTCGTTAAATCGGCTTCAGCAAAGATGACGCGGTCGGCAAACGTTTGCCTAAGATTTGCTCCACTCAAGTTGGCTTTGAGGAACGAGCTCTTAGTCAGAATCGTTCCTGTAAGATTTGCCCCTTGGAAGTTTGCCTCCTGCATATTAGCACCCGCCAAGGAGGTTCCTTCTAAATTTTTGTAGGAAAAGTCTTGATATCGTAAGTCAGCAAGAGTGTAGTTGACGGTATTTTCCTGTGCCAGAACAACGGGAGTATTCACACAAAACCAGCATCCTGTTAGCAAAAGAACAAGCAGAACGCCGAAAACAGATTTTAACCAAGTCTTTACCTTGCGCTTCATTGAGAGTTTTTAGAACTTGTAACCAATTCACATCCTACTGCTGTTCAGCATGACCTGAATGAGCAATTTGCTCAGTACTTAAGCTAGCAAAGTCAAACAACTGGGGATCGGCGAGATGGGATGGGCAAACATTCTGAAGGCTGCGAAACAAACTTTCAGTCCTCCCTGGGTAGGTTTTTTCCCAAGCTTGCAACATCTGTTTTATTTGTGCCCGTTGCAGGTTCTCTTGTGAACCACAAAGACTGCAGGGAATAATCGGGAATTTTCTGAGGTTGGCGTATTGCTCAATGTCGCTCTCGGAACAGTAGGCTAATGGTCGGATGACTACGTGTTTTCTGTCGTCACTCAACAGCTTGGGTGGCATAGCTTTGAGTTTTCCAGTATGGAACATATTGAGAAACAGGGTTTCCACAATATCGTCTCGATGGTGCCCAAGGGCAATTTTCGTAGCACCTTCAGAGCTAGCAACTCGATAGAGAATGCCACGGCGCAGGCGCGAACACAAACCGCACATGGTCTTCCCTTCGGGAATAACACGTTTTACAATACTATATGTATCTTCTTCTATGATTCTGTAGGGCACTCCCAGAGATTTTAAATACTCTGGCAGTACGTGTTCTGGAAACCCAGGCTGCTTCTGGTCTAAGTTCACGGCAAGAATATCAAATTTCACTGGGGCTTTGCGCTGAAGGGCGAGCAGTAGGTCAAGCAAAGTATATGAATCTTTACCTCCAGATACGCATACCATAACGCGATCGCCATCCTCAATCATGTTGTAATTGTGAATGGCTTGTCCTACCAAACCACGCAAATGCCCTTCTAGTTTTCTCAACGCTTTCGAGGTAAGAACCTCCGTTACTTCCATGCGATATCCCCTTAATCTTGAACAATGCTCCTACAACAATCTCAGGTAAAAATTTAGAACGCCGTTCAGCAGCTTCTCATATTCGTGACATATCTTAGTATGAACTACTCATGAGTGAGCCATTTTCTTACAGACAAAAAATTGGTATCTCTAAAAGGTAGCATTCTTAATTTTGCCCCTGCAAAAGCGACACTCAAAAAGTTAACTTTGCATTTTTGAATCAAGGAGCGATCGCCAATGTCAGAATTACCCCCAATTTCACTTCGTCCGATGGATGAATACAACCAGACATTGGTATCCTACGTCCATCCACCAACTTGGGTCAATCCTCAACCTGCCGATTGTTACGATTTAGTAGTCATTGGTGCCGGTACAGCGGGATTAGTGATAGCAGGAGGTGCAGCACTTTTAAATGTGGGTTTAAAAGTTGCTCTTATTGAAAAACACCTTATGGGAGGGGATTGTCTGAATTTTGGCTGCGTACCATCCAAGTCCATCATCCGTTCTTCTCGCGTAGTTAGCGAAATGTGGAATGCCAAACAGTTTGGCATTAATGCACCAAAATACGTTGACGTAGATTTTCCGGCTGTCATGGAAAGGATGCGGCGTATAAGAGCTAACATTAGCCATCATGACTCAGCGGAACGCTTTCAAAAAATGGGGGTGGATGTCTTTTTAGGTAGTGCTCGGTTTGCAAGCGATGATACTGTGGAAGTTGGCGATAAGACTCTCCGCTTCAGAAAAGCAGCGATCGCAACAGGAGCTAGAGCCGCACAACCCCCAATTTCAGGAATTAAAGAGGCAGGATATCTCACAAGCGAAACGGTTTTTTCCCTCATCCAAAAGCCTCAACGTCTAGCGGTGATTGGTGGTGGTCCAGTTGGTTGTGAATTAGCACAAGCTTTTCGACGGTTTGGTTGCGAAGTCACCCTCTTCCACCAAGGAACTCACATCCTGAATAAAGAAGATACTGATGCGTCTGATATTATGCACAAGGTTTTTCTTAGAGAAGGAATTCGCTTAGTGTTGGGGGGAAAAATAGAGGAAGTAGAAAAGACTATTGAGGGCAAAACCCTTTACTTCAGTCGTAATGGTAAGCAGGATGTTATTTCAGTAGATGAGATACTAGTAGGTACGGGACGGGTTCCAAATGTAGAAGGGCTGAACTTAGATGCCATTGGGGTAGAGTACGATCCCCGCCAAGGTGTTAAGGTGAACGATTATCTTCAAACCACAAATCCCAGAATTTATGCAGCTGGCGATATCTGCATGAACTGGAAATTTACTCATGCTGCTGATGCAGCTGCGCGAATAGTCATCCGAAATGCGCTGTTTTCCCCATTTGGATTGGGGCGTCAAAAACTGAGCAACCTAGTGATGCCTTGGGTTACCTACACAGATCCTGAAATTGCCCATGTAGGGATGTACGAACATGAGGCGCAGGAAAGGGGTATTGATGTTGCGACAATTAAAATTCCTTTGACTAATGTAGATCGAGCACTCACTGACAGTGAGGAAGAAGGATTTGTCAAAATTCTTCTTCCTAAAGAGTCCGATACGATTCTAGGGGCGACTATTGTTGCTCGTCATGCAGGTGAGATGATTTCACAAATAACGATGGCAATTGTTAACAAGATAGGTTTGAGTAAATTAAATCAGGTCATTTATCCTTATCCAACTCAAGCTGAAGCGATTAAGAAAGCAGCAGATGCTTATTATCTCTCTACCGCCCTTACACCAACTACCAAAGGATTATTAGCTTGGGTGAAAAAGTTTTCTTAACCTAGAGACGCGTCATGGCGCGTCTCTACTCTACATTTGTGTGTTGCACTTAGCATTTGATAATGATGTGATGTTTGGAATCCAAAAGGATATCACCTTGCTTTTGTAACTTACCTAAGATTCTAGTAATTGTTACCCTAGTAGTACAGCAAGCACTGGCAAAATCTTCATGAGTAAAACGGGTATTCAAGCGAATTCCTTCAGCAACTGGTTGACCAATTTCTTTTTTTAATAGTTGTAACAAATCGTGAAATCGGTCTTGTACCCGTCGTCTACTTGCAATGGCTAAAAAAGCTTCGGTTTGTTGTAATCGTTGATTAATTTTTGGTAATATATGTTGACAAATAGTTGGTGAAGCAGTGATTTCTGTCAAATTAATTGATACTAACTCCACATTAGATAAGGCTGTTGCTTGATAGGTATGCAGTGAAGTTAGGCTCGAACTAAAAACCATTCCTTGTGTTGCTAACCCAACGAGAACTTCTTCACCTGTCTCACACAACGTACTCAGCTTAACCAAACCCTGTTGAACGCACAAAATTGTTCCTGGGTGAAGAGGGATAGTTTCTCCCTTACAATACTTATATATAGAACGTCCTTGACTGAGGTCAAATTTCTCCTCAGAAAAAGTTAACTCCGTCAACTTGCGTTTTGTGATATCCCGTATTAGCCAACGCAAAGCTATTGGGTTCCTCTTTTCATTACAAACAACTCCCACCGAAATTGCAGCCTCAAAAAACTCTCCATTGCGTTTTTGCCAAGATAGTACCAACTCTGTGACTTTGTCACATTTGCTTAATTGAAACAAGTAGTTGCGAAAATTTTGACGTTCTTGCAATGCCACGTAGTTAATTATTGGTTTGCCCAGTAAATACTGTTGTGGAACGTTAAACAAATGACTAGCTGCATGGTTGACTTCTTGAATGATGCCAGTCATATCGGTTACTAAATAGGCGTCTGGTGCAAATTCAAATAAATCCTGATAACGTTGCTGTTCTGCCTCAAGTAAATTTCGTGTTTTTATCAGTTCTTCATTTTGCTGGTATATTTCTTCCGTAGCAAGCTTCACCATTTCAGAAGCATTACCCAGTTCAACAAGTGCTTTTGGCACAAGGTTTGGTGCTACAGGTGTAGTGCTGCTAATACTTTCATACAAGTTTGTTAGCCGCCTGTGCATTCCTTGGGCGCGTTGCGTGAATGTGTCTGTCTCTAAGTCTATATTCACTAGAAAATCCCTATCCCATTACAAAGCCTGCAAAACTTAAGCAATTTATCTGAAGAAAAGGCTAAAGGCAAACAACAAAAAAGGATAAAGGATGAAGGATAAAGGATAAAAAATAAGTTGATAGATGGATACTTACCCACGGCAGTTGCTTTAATCTTTGGGAAACAAGCCAACGAACTGCCTCCTCAATTTGTTGATGGGATCTACTTCATACTTCATCCTTCATACTTTATCCTTCAGTTAACTGGTTATAATTACGTGCCTAATTATACAAAAAATCTGACCGCTTGACTTCCCAATTGATAATGGTAATAGATATATATGCTACATTGCTTCTATCTTTGGTGAGAAATTTTTGCAGTTGAGGAGTGGTGCCCACTAAGATTCGGGAGCGGTTTTGTCTATTTCACCTAATTCTTAAGGAATTCTGTATCAAAACTAACTTTTTCTATATATTAATGTCAGTTGGTAATTGACGAAAACCAGTTGCTGTTTTCAATATCAATTCTTTTTGGGGATGAAGAAAAGGCTAACTCTACCTCATTGTATTTAGGTAAAGTACACTCTCAAAGTACCACTTTCAATATATTCTATGCAATCGCAAAACGTTATAAATTCTACTCTTCAAAATATGTCACGCAGGGAACTACGAGATTTAGTTAGAGTGCAACTGCAAATGTTACTACAAGCAGGAGACTTGCAGGGAGCAAAATCTATTCTAGTCCCCGTACAGCCTGTGGATATTGCCGAAGCAATAGAAGGGTTGCCAGAAACAATGCACGCTTTGGCATTCCGTTTGCTTTCCAAACACGAGGCTATTGAAGTTTATGAGTATCTGGACTACAGCGTTCAAGAACGACTGCTAGAGGAATTAAAGAGTCAGGAAGTTCTTCATATTGTCGATAAAATGTCACCAGACGATCGCGCTAGGTTATTTGATGAACTACCAGCAAAAGTTGTCAATCGTTTGCTAGAACAGCTGAGTTTGCAAGAACGGCAAGCAACAGCTCAACTACTCGGTTATGAACCAGGAACAGCTGGGCGCATCATGACCCCAGAATTAATCTCTCTTAAAGAGAATTTCACGGTAACTGAAACCCTAGAGCGAATTCGCCGCTTGGCTAATGCAAGTGAGATGATTTATTACCTCTATGTGACTGATGGGGCAAGGCGCTTAACAGGAATTTTGTCTCTACGAGAGTTAGTCACAGCCCAACCACAGCAACAGATTGGTGAGGTTATGACACGTGAGGCGGTTTTTGTCTACACTGATACAAACCAGGAAGAAGTTGCCAGATTGATACAAAGATACGACTTTTTAGCTGTGCCTGTAGTGGATCGAGAACAGCGTTTAGTTGGTATTATCACTGTAGATGATGTGATTGATATCCTGCAAGAAGAGACTACAAAGGATATATATGCCTTAGGTGGTGGAGTGCAATCTGAAGGTGACAATTACTTTCAGTCAAGTTTACTCAAAATTGCCCGCAAACGGGTTGTGTGGTTGCTGGTTTTACTTGTTACCAATACGGTGACGGGGACTATCATTAAATCCCAAGAGGATATTTTATCACAAGTGGTGGTTTTGGCAGCATTTATTCCCTTGCTTACTGGTACGGGTGGTAATGTCGGTGCCCAATCATCTACTGTGGTCATTCGCGGGATGAATACCGAAGAAATTCGTTCCCTTGGTCCATTGCAAGTCGTTGGGCGGGAAGGGCTGGCTGGTGCTTTGCTTGGGGGAATGTTAGGCATCATCGCTACCATTTGGGCTTTTGTGCTAGAACAGAATTTAGAGGTAGCTATTGCAGTAGGAACAAGCCTCATAGCCATTTCGATTTTGGCTTCTATTTCCGGTTCTGCATTGCCATTTTTATTCCGCCTACTCCGTTTAGATCCGGCATTGATGTCAGCACCATTTATCACCACAGCAGTCGATGTTTTAGGTGTTTTGATTTACTTTAATTTGGCTCGGGTTATTTTGAAAATATGAAAATATTGTAGTTAGTGGTTGTGAGTTAGCAGTTTGTCAAAGCAGACTACCACTAACCATTAACCCTCCGGGTTCGCCAGTCCCCCTACGGTGGAAAACCCGCCTAAAGGGCTGGACTCACCACTAACCACGCTTAAAGTTCTGATGGCGTATCTGGGGCAACGACTTCACCAGTACCTATAGTCAATATCATGTCTCTGTCAGTAATCAAATCTGAGAGTTCCTTAACTTGTAAATTCATTTCTTCACACGCTTGTCGCAATTCTCGCGCAAAGGTGTTAAGGTCATCTCCATAGCCGCATTGATGAGCAGCAGTTTCAATTCCCTGCTTGGCATTTGCTCTTGCACTGGTCGTATTTGCGTAAATCTACAAAAGGTGAGTCATTAGTCATTGGTCATTGGTCATTAGTCATTGGTCATTTGTAGAGACGCGACATGGCACATCTCTACGATTTTTGACTTTACTGTGTTACTGTAATTTGTTTGGTCGGGGATGGTGATTGTGGAACAGGTTGGGATGCATTATTTAAGCGACCGTTGTGTTGGCGTAATTCGTAGAGTTTAACACCAATTTGATATTCATATTGGCTTAAAAGGCGTCCGTAGATGTATCCGGCTTTGCCATCTAAAAAACCGCGTTGAATGATGTAGAACAAAACAAATCGCAAAAACGGTTTAAATGGCAATCGCACCCAAAGTTTTTTTAAGAAACGCTTGCGTTGTACCGCATCTCCAAAGAGACTTGCGCCAATAGTACCGTTGTCGTCTTTGCCTGTAAGCAGATTGTGGTAAACACGGGCTTCCCAGTTAGAGTAACGGTTGTGTCTTTCTATCCAATGGTAGAGGTCGCGGAAATCCTCGTGTAACATGTCATTTTTCAGATACCCAACTTTGCCATTCAAAATAACGTGTTCGTGAACTTCGTTATCACCTGTATTGGGGATATCCTCAGTATTGAGGTTTTCGTAGCGACCTTTCTCGTGCTTAAACAACCGTAAATTCCAGTCAGGATATTTACCACCGTGACGAATCCACGTACCTAAGAAAAAGACGCGGCGGTTGAGGTAATAACCGTTGTATTCAGGATTTTGAATTGCTTGGGCAATTTCATCCCACAATTCGGGGGTAATACGTTCGTCACAATCGACAATGAGAACCCATTCGTTGCGGAAAGAGAGGTTCTCTATGGACCAATTTTTCTTTTTCGGCCAGCGTCCATTAAAATAGAATTGCACAACATTTGCGCCGTAGCTTTGGGCTATTTCAACGCTTTTGTCGCTACTCTGGGAATCAACAACAAAAACCTCATCTGCTCTTTGGACGCTTTCCAGACAGGCTGGCAAGTTGGCTTGTTCGTTTTTTGCTGGAATGAGTACGCTTACTGGTATTTTTGAGTACATAATAAATAATTGTTACTTGTGATCTTTTTTGGATGTGGATAGAAGACCCTTGATAGCAGCGTTTAAATAACCAATTTGACCATAGGCATATACAAGTTTATCAAAGCGTTCTGCCGGGTCGGAAAAATACTGTAATGATTTATACAGACCACGCAGAAAGCGCTCGCTGCCACGCAGCAATTGACCCATACCAGCTTTACCAATTAGTTCTTCCCGATAGCAATCACTGATACCTTGCCACCAGCCTCTGTTAAGGAACCATGAGCGCTGAAGCCTCTCTGGAGCAACGTTATGAGCCACAAGTGCGTCTGGAATGTAAGCAACTTGCATTCCTCTTTCAAGAGCAAGTTCAGTCATTTGCAATTCTTCATGCGATAGTAACTTTGTACCAATTCGACCGAGATTAGTATCAAAACCCCCTATTTCTTCTAGGAAACTACGACGTATGGAGTAATTCAAGCCTCTAGGGGTCGATCCCGGATCGCTGATGTAAACTATGTTATCGCCTAAATCGTATGCTCCTAAGTTAGCGGCTAATCCCGTTGACAGCCAAGGTGGGGCATAATGACCTTTGGGCCACAATAGGGTGACTTTGCCACCAGCAATTGCTAATTTGGGATTGTCTTGATACGCCGACCACAAAACTTGCAGCCAGCGCGGGCTTGCTTCTGCATCATCGTCCAGGTATGCCAAAATTTCCCCACTAGCAATTTTAGCTCCAGTGTTACGAGCGACAGAAAGTCCAAGAACTGGCTCAAAAACATATTTGAGTCGGGGATCGTGGCTTCGTTGTTCTACAACTTCACGGGTGCGATCGCTCGATCCATTGTCCACAACTACCACTTCAAAGTCTCCAGCAAAATCTTGTGCCAAAAGACTATCTATGGCAGCCCCTAAATACAGGTCTCGGTTATGAGTACAAATAACGGCAGAGATTGGCATTTGTGGCATATCAGTCATCAGTTATCAGTTATCAGTATCAGTTGTCAGTTATCAGTCATGACTGGTAACTGTTTACTGATTACTGTTTTAGCCTGCTCTGGAGCTAATCTATACCAAAGATTTCCAACTCACCAACCGAGTTTTTTCGGAGAAATCGAGATAATCCTTAATTTTTCTGGTATTTGCTTGGAAAAACGGTGTTTGCAAACGTTAATTAAACTTTTGAGTTCTTTCCGGGGGAAGAACCGGAAAGCCTCAACTTTTGTGTTATTGTCCTTGGATGTGACCGTGCAAAATCACAAGAGTTTCTGCCAGTTGAGCAAGACGGGTTTCTAAATATTGCTTGCGTCCTAAGAGTTGGCGCAACTTTTGGTAACGTGCGATCGCCATACTAACACTTGCAACCTGTTCTGTTGGGCATGGACGCGACCACACTTGACCAGAAGCATCCAATCCACACAGACGATATCCTGTGCGGGGCGATTGACAGGCAACTTTCTTATCCGTACAAATTTCTTCCACATAATCCATCAGTCGATCGACTTCTGCATGACGCAGTGTTGCAGTTCCTCCTGCATCCGGTTCGCGATCGTGGGACTCCAACCAACCATTGACAATGGGTCCTGCTAAATAAATATCTTGAATTTGCTTAACAATTTTTTGTAATTCTCTTTGCCAAGAAGCAACTATTTCTTCGATGTCTTGCAATATATTCATAGCCAATGCCGGATTAGCTGCATTCCGATGGCTTGTAAAGCTAGGAGTTTTTAACTTTGGTAGACTTGGCGCTTTGCAACCGTTCTCTTGTGCTGGAAAAGTCTGTACGCAATTATCTTGGGGAGGTACATTCTGCTCCTGTTGTGTGGTTACCTCACTTTGAGATGGTTTTTCTTTTCCAGAAGATGACTCTGATGTCCCAACGCTAATCCGAAACGATAGAGAGTTCTTTGTTGTACTATCTGGTTCGGTGGAAGCAGTGCTGCGAGTTCCCAGATCGTGTAGAGTTGCCTCTATGCGTTTTACTCCTGCTTTCATATAAAGATCTCTTTGATAAGGGTAAAGTATCAAGGGTATAAGGATGAAGAATCAAGCAAAAAGGATAATGATTTTACACTTCATACTTCACACTTCAACCTTCAGATAAGCCCAATCTTTCTATTTAAAGTGATCTGGGCAACAAAATACCAGTCTTGAAATGAAAAATTTTGGAAAATAGCTGATAGCTTTTTAAACAGTACAACCTTAAAAGTAAAAGATACGCGGTAAATCGTTTTGAGTAAAGTTATTTTAGTAACCGGACCTGCACGTTCTGGTAAGAGTGAATGGGCAGAAACTCTGGCAGCGCAGTCCCAGAAAGCAGTTGTCTACATTGCAACGGCAACTGTTGGTGCAGACGATCGAGAGTGGGAGCAACGCATTCAACAGCACCAACAACGCCGTCCCCAAGATTGGGTCACGTTGGAAGTTCCTGATGAATTGTCTGTCGCACTTGCTCAAACCAAGCCAGATACCTGCCTTTTGGTAGATTCTTTGGGAACTTGGGTTGCTAATCTTTTAGACCGGGATGAGTGGAACTGGCAAAATACCGTTGAAGAGTTTTTAGAAACCGTGCAGCTTGTTGCGGCTGATATGATTTTTGTTGCAGAGGAAACAGGCTGGGGTGTGGTACCTGCTTATTCTGCGGGCAGAATATTTCGCGATCGGTTGGGTTCTTTAGTACGTCAGTTAGGAGCAATTTCCGATACTGTTTACTTGGTCACTGGGGGTTATGTTCTCAATCTAACTTTAGTTGGTTCTCCGTTACCTAATAAGCAACGCTAGAGCCCCCAGCCCAGTCTTCAAAAATTATGCTAAAGGTATAACGCTGTCAGCACAGCCTTCTGAATTTTCTTTAGCTTCCTTGAGAAGAATGCCACTCCGTTGCTGCTGAGTGTTACACCCAACATACCAACTACCAGGATTCCCAAAACAGTTGTCGGTTCAGGAATCGCAGATGCTTTAACCCGATTGGTGCTCGAATCGAGTAATTGACTATAGTCTGCTGTAGTATTTTGATAAAGATAATAGGTTGCTCCTGGAGAGATGAAGATACGGCCAGGAGCCTCAACATTGCTGAGAAAAAAATCACCTATGCCAGTACCAGTGCCTACATCAAAAGCCCCAAAGAAATTGCCTGTAGTCGTGTCAAAGTTAAACTCAAAAAACTGATTGCTTGATACACCATTAACAACCTCGTTGTTAGTTCCAATTAGCTCCTTTGATGGATTGAAAAAAGAAACAGATAGTGATTCCAAGACTTTTGTAGATCCCGCACCACTTTCGGAAATTATAGCTGGGGCGGTGGTTTCATCGTAGCTGAACGACCCAGAAGCCGAATAACCAGCATCACCCTTCCAGTAAAATGTTAAATCAGCAGCTTGAGCCAGATTGGTAAAAGCAATGATGGAAGTCGTACAGAGTACCAAACTAGTTGCTACCTGCGCTGCAGCTAGAGGGAAAAAGCTTTTCATTAATTCAATAGCCTCCAATGGACAAATTACCGCAAGTGAGTGTAATCGGGTGGCACGCCACTAAGAGCCGAATTTCTGATAAAGAAATCAAAAACTGCCAAAAATTGTAGATTCTATCAAAATTGCAATAGTTAAAGAACATAATCCCTTCATTAATAGATTTTATACTAGAACCTAGAGCTTTTGTACACGAAGCAATCGCAAGATTTTTTGCTAATAACAAATACAACAACCAAGTTTTTGTAATAGGATAGCTTCTATTGATTGACTGATAAAGCTTCTAGAGATTGCCCTCTCGGAGAGTGACAGAAGAGGGGCTATACGCGTTGCCGATAGGCGCTAGCCGTGGCGTCAGCCATAGGCTATGGCCTTTGGGCTCTTGCCGTAGACTATGCCTTTTGGACTATACGCCAGTCGCCAGGATCGGGCTAACCTTCCTATGGCACAAAGGTGCCAGACACAAGGGAACGGACTGGGCTTACTGCCTGCAGCACGTTCACTCACTACCTGCTTTCCCTGGACTCACTAATGACAAATGACAAAGGACGACCAAAACCCGTTAACTTTATTTTTACCTATCTACTTACCTAGGGCTGATGCTTTTGATTTATGAATAATCTCTAATAATTTACAACTATTCTTAATTGTTTATTCAAGATTCTCAATTAAAAAAACCCGATACAAACTGTAAAATTGTACTATGGCATCAAAAGAAGACGTTAAACGATACTTAGCCTACTGGTTTCAGTTAGGCAAGAGAGTTGTCATAGACAACGGTGCTGCAACCTTGCAGCCGCAAGAGGTCATTAAAGATGACCGTTACAGTGATGAGTTTGAAAAATGTTGGCAAAGAATTACCTCGCCAGATGCAGGTGACTGTTATCTGGAGGGGACTCATGAAACAATAGCGGAGTTACTGACACAAGCTTGGGACGTCTCTCCCTGTGCTCGTTGCAATATGCCAATACCTGTTAAAAATGTTGGTATGCCTCCGTTGGCTTGCCCCTGCTTTGATTTAACCAACTGGCCTAATTCAGAATTGCCACCGCCCCGATGCCCAATTGATACCCAGGAGCAATTGAAGATGATTCGCGATCGGCTTTTGAGGGGTCTATCCTCAGCAAGGCAGTAATTGGTTAATTTGTATAACTTGGTCAAAAATTTCCACAATCTTCTTGACGTTTGGCAGATGGTAAGTAAGGTTGCACAATCAAGTAGAGCAACCAAATTAAATGTAAGATGCTTGTTGTCAGAAACCCAGTTTCTTGGTTTGGAAACTGGGTTTCTACTTATATGTATTTTTAGGAAATAGATTGCTTCCCAATTCTACAAATTTTTTTCTTAACTAGGTAATTAAGTTTGCAGGAAATGTAAATGATTACTTAGTTACTGCTTGATATTTTATAAATGTAAGCAAAAAGTTGAGTGGCTATAAAGAAACAATCAAATTTTTGCTTACGGTTAATTTCACTTAATGTTACTTGAGGAGAAAAACCATGCTAGTTACCGAAAAGAAACAACTATTTGCTGAAGTTTCTGCTGAAGACTCTGCTACCGTTAGCGGTGGTCAGACCGATCTCTCATTTCACCTCGATGATTATATTTTCTATTTAGGAGCTGGCACTCTCTTTGGTAATCCTGGTCTAACATCTGACGAAATTCAGCATGGCTGGGAAAATTCAATTTATGGAGGTTCAATGACTGTGGGTATAGGCTTGTAGTCAAATTTTCCAGGGTGTTTGCGTTCACCGACATCTTGAAGGAATTATCAATTCAGGAGAAAATTATGCAAGTTATCGAAAAGAAAAAGTTGTTCACTGAAGTTTCTGCTGAAGACTCTGCTACCGTTAGCGGAGGTCAGACCGATCTTTCATTTCACCTTGATGATTACATTTTCTATTTAGGAGCTGGTACTCTATTTGGTAACCCTGGTTTGACACCAACGGAAATCCAGTATGGCTGGGAAAATTCAATTTATCCTGATTCTGGTTTAGCCTTATAGTGGTCTTTTCCAAAGTACTTTTTTGAACGTACTTTTAGGAGCATTATTAGGATTTTCCGAAATTACCCTAGAGATTATTGCGTAAATATAGCACTTTTATCTGAGTCGAAAAAAGCTCCTTTGTAGGAGGAGTTGGATAGTATAAAACTGGCTTAAGTCCTATACCTGGGCTTAATTCAAATGTTGACAAGTCATGTAGAGGTGCTATATGAGTTTGCTAAATACTGGGGCATCTAAAGATGTTCCAGTATTTAGATTAATGACCGGAAAAAATTTTTAAATGTTAATAACGCAGCTCGAGGAGGGAAAAATGGTAACAATTGAAAAACGTCCACTTTTTACAGCAGTAACAACTGAAGAATCTGCTGTTGTTCGTGGTGGAGACTCATCTGCAATACCCATTGATGGTATCCGACGTAATTTAGCTGTTAAGAACCCCAATTTTGGGACAGGGAAGTTTACATTTGTGGAATTATCAGAACCTACCCAGACTGTTGAAATTTTAAATTCTCAACTGCATATAGGTCCCTGGCCCTATTAGCCAAAATCATGGGTGATAAATCAACAACAAGAGTGAGACAACTTTTTATTTAAGCCCGAGCAGATCGCTCTTTTAACTCGTGTCCCTCGGTTGTCAGGTAGTTCATCGTTAAACTCATTTATAATTAGCAAGCGATGGAAGAAGAAAAAAGCCCACTTTTCACAGAACTAAGTTCTGAAGAATCTGCTGCCGTCAGTGGAGGACGTTCTCGGGCTAGTTTCGATGTTAATACTTATCTGTTTATATTAGGGGCTGGTCTTTTATTTGGCAACCCTGGGCTTACTTCAGAAGAAATTCAGTTTGCTTGGGAGCAATCATTTGTCTCTAAACGGCCAAAGTCTCGAAGAAAAAAACGCTTCCTGTGGTGGTAATCGCGATCGCTTTTTGATGGATAGAGCTTAGGCAAAGCCCACGATAAATTGGTGGTTTGGCAGAACTGCAACACGTGAAATACACAAAATAGCCTTAAGTTTGCCTCAGCCCTGATGGAGTAACAGGGAAATAATAACAAGCATACTGGGTATGTTATGAAATACACTCACGTTTTACAGCATAGCGAAGAAGATTGTGGTGCAGCTTGTCTTGCTGCGATCGCCAAACATTATGGACGTACTTTTACCCTGAATCGTGTTCGTGAAGCAGTAGGAACCGGACAACTTGGAACAACTTTACTAGGGTTAAAACGGGGAGCGGAGACACTAGGTTTTAATGCTCGCCCAGTCAAAACGTCCCCAGAACTTTTAAATCGACTGAATGAAGCATCCCTACCCGCCATTATTCATTGGAAGGGGAACCACTGGGTCGTTTTACACGGCAAAGAAGGTAAAAAATGTGTCGTTTCCGATCCTGCTGTAGGCATCCGCTATCTTTCCAGACAGGATTTAGCAGAGGGTTGGACAGATTGGTTAATGCTTTTACTAGAGCCCGATCCAATACGTTTTTTTGACCAACAAAATGATAAGGTTGGAGGTTTTTGGCGTTTCTTAAAGCGGATTTGGATATATAGGACTATTCTGGCGCAGGCTTTACCTTTAAACCTGATTTTAGGGGTACTGTCCTTAGCTTCACCATTCCTACTGCAAATCTTGACTGATGATGTCTTGGTTAGGGGTGATACAAAGTTACTGACAACTGTTGCGATCGCAGTGGTAGTGATGAACTTGATTGGCAGCAGTCTTTCTTGGGTACAATCTAACCTAATTGCTCACTTTGCACAACGACTGCAATTGGGACTAGTTCTGGAATTTGGACGGCAAATTTTGCGTTTACCTCTTTCTTACTATGAAGCTCGTCGCAGTGGAGAAATTGTCAGCCGCCTGCGAGACATAAACCAAATTAATCAACTAGTTGCTCAAGTTGTCGTCAGTTTGCCCAGCCAATTTTTTATTGCGCTGGTTTCTTTAGGCTTTATGGTTTTCTACAGTTGGAAGCTAACGGTAGTGGCTTTATTCATTGCTTGCGTAATGACATTATCTACAGTTATCTTCCAACCCACTTTACAGCAAAAAACTCGCGATGTTTTAATTACAGAAGCAGAAAACCAAGGCGTTTTGGTGGAAACTTTTAAAGGAGCGCTCACCCTAAAAACCACGACAGCAGCCCCACAGTTTTGGGATGAATTTCAAAGTCGTTTTGGTCGTCTTTCTAACCTGACGTTACGTACAATTCAAATCGGTATTATCAACAATACCTTTTCGGGCTTTGTTTCTGCAACTGGTAGCATTTTTTTGCTTTGGTTTGGTGGCAATTTGGTCATTAACCCAATTGAACATTTAAGTATAGGGCAACTGCTTGCCTTTAATTCCATGAATCACAATTTTCTAGGATTCATTGGCACTGTTATCACTTTTGTAGACGAATTTACTCATGCCAAGACTGCAATTCAACGCTTAACAGAAGTTATCGATGCTACACCAGAAAATGAAGGTGATGGCAGAAAACCTTTTGCCAAAATTGTGAGCGATGCTGACATTGTTTGTACCAATGTTAATTTTCACTATGCTGGTCGGGTTGAGTTATTAGAAGACTTTTCTTTAACTATTCCCGGAGGTCAGGTGATTGCTCTCATAGGCAAATCTGGATGTGGAAAGAGCACTTTAGCAAAATTAATTGCGGGGTTATATCAACTCCAATCTGGGAATATTCGTATTGGAATTTACAACCTCAATGACCTTGCTCTTGATTGTCTGCGACAGCAGGTAGTTCTTGTGCCACAAGAAGCTCACTTTTGGAGTCGTTCTATTATTGAAAACTTTCGTATGGGAGCGCCCTATGTGACTTTTGAGCAAATAGTGAAAGCTTGTCAAATGAGTAATGCTGATGATTTTATTAGCAAACTTCCTGATAAGTATCAAACTATTTTAGGAGAATTTGGAGCAAATATTTCTGGTGGTCAGCGCCAAAGACTTGCCATAGCAAGGGCGATTGTTACTGACCCAGCAGTTCTCATTTTGGATGAATCTACCTCTGGTCTCGACCCAGTCAGTGAATCGCAAGTTTTGGATAGACTGCTACAACATCGCCGTGGAAAAACCACAATTTTAATTACCCACAGACCTAAGGTTATTAATAGAGCCAATTGGGTTGTTGTCTTGGAGCAGGGAAAATTGAAAATCCAGGGTTCTTTAGAAGAGTTACGCTCCATTCCAGGAGAACACTTAGACTTTTTAATTCCTTAGCTAACAGCTAATTGTAGAGTCAAAAACACAATTAGCCATTAATAATTAGGTGCGAGTTATGCTTTATACCCACACGCAAAAACTTCTTCCCGGTACTTATTGCGACGAGTTTCTTCCTCCTGTCAGTCATTGGACCTCTTTAGCTGGAATATCTCTCATGGGAACTGTGGGTGCAGCGGTTGCTCTCTCCTCTTATGTTAAATACAATGTCACTGTGAAGGCTGCAGCTACAGTTCGTCCTGCAGGTGATATCCGTTTAGTCCAACCGGAAATAGATGGCACTATTAAAGATATTTTTGCTAAAGAAAATCAGATTGTCAAACAAGGCGATGTTATTGCTCGTCTTGATGATTTAGAACTGCACATTAAAAATGGTCAACTACACGATAATCTCCAAGAAGGAAATTTACAAATTACTCAAATTGATGCCCAAATTACAGATCTAAACAATCAAATTGAGGCGGAAAAGAAAGTCATAGAATGGACGATCGCTTCTGCTAAATCTGATTTAACACGCCATCAAAGAGACTATCAAGAACAGCAAATTAAAACTCAAAGTGAATTACAAGCAGCACGAGCCAACTTGCAAAAAACAAAAGCAAATTTACAAAAAGCTAAGGCAGATTTAGATTTTGCCCTTTTGGATCGCGAGCGCTACCAACAGCTTGCAGAAATTGGAGCAATTAGTCAGCGGGAATTTGAGCAAAGACAATTAGCTGTTGAGCAAGCAAAATCAGTGGTCAATTCCGAAGAAAAAGCGATTGACATTGCCCAAGCTAATCTAGAATCTGCTAAAGCAGCTATCAATCCCTCTATAGCAATGCTGGCAATAGCCAAACAAAAAATTTCCCAAGAAACAGCCAAAGGAAAATCAACAATTGCTGCTTTTCTTCGTGAAAAAAATGCTTTAATTCAGAAGCGAATTGAAATGAAAAACCAAATTCAACAAGCTAAAAAAGAACTTGAAAAAAATCATCTTCAACTTCAGAGTACCCTAATTCGCGCTACCAGTGACGGTATTATTCTGAAGCTGAATCTGCGAAATTCCGGTCAAGTTGTACGACCATCAGAACCTGTTGCTGAAATTGTGCCTCATAATGCGCCTTTAGTCATTAAAGCAATGGTTCCTGCTGCTGATATCCAAAATGTTGAAGTCGGTCAAAACGTGCAATTGCGTGTTGATGCTTGTCCCTATCCAGATTACGGTACTCTCAAAGGTGTTGTCACCGCTGTTTCACCAGACGCCATAAAACCTCAGAATAACAGCACATCTTCTCCCATACCTAGTTCTACAGCTCCTGTTGTGAGTTACTTTGAAGCCACAATCAAACCGGAAAGTCGCTCTTTTGGCAACGCTCGTCTTACTTGCCACATACAAGCTGGAATGGATACTAAAGCTGACATTATTTCTAAAGAAGAAACTGTACTAGAATTTATGCTGAGAAAAGCAAGATTAATCACAGATTTATGAGAAATTTGTTAGGGTTTAAGTAGGTCGGTCAGAAAAAATCGATTTTTTGTGAGGCTGGATTGTGTACGATCGTTATATTTTCAATTATCTACTGCATTACCCTCATCATCTTTGTTGCATCTTACTATAAAACCCAAGAGGCATTACATTGGTGGTCTTACAGACAATCTATAAAACTTTTTTTAGAAGCTGAAGCAATTCGGGACAGCTTATTACAAGAATCTTTTATAATACGTCGCAGTTTAGAACTTTTACCAAGTGATGATTTGGAGCTATCAGCCCATCAAACTCAAGAATGTTTAAAAAAAGTTGATAATTTACATCAATCTCTTACTCGATTGAGCGAGCGTTTATTTCCAGAGTACTTTCAAGGGAGCTTGCCTTTAGCAATTCAAGGCGTATTACAAACTTGGGCTATCTCTCATCCAGATATATGCTTCAATATCAGTTTACCAATGAGGTGGCAACACGAACCAATTGAACGTAGCTTGATAGTTGCCTGGTCTTTAGAGGAGTTACTGAGAATAACTGTACCAGAAGTTTTAACTCCAACATCAATTTATATCCATTTACAAGAACGAAAAAATAGAGCTAAATTCATAGTTCAAATGACTTATCCCGATGTATCTGTTTCTACATCAATCTTGTATTATAGTCAGTTGGAATTTAAATTTCTTAGTAAAAGTTTTAGAATTTTAACATCAGGTCAATGTTTTTACCTTCACAAAAGTCTAAACATAACTTGGTACTTCTGCTGGTAATGATGGCGATTGCTTGCAACAAGGTTGTCTATAGGACTTTACTCAATCTTTTCTAGATAGACCAAAGCCGAAAATTAAATATCAGTAAATTTCCCCTTGAAAAGTTAAGAATTATATACTAAATTCCTGAATCTTTTGCAGCAATAGGAATAGTAGAATACATACATATTTTGCTTATAGATTCTAGGGTTTTATATAAGGGATTTCCAACAAATAAATTACCCCGGAATGTGGGATGGGCGTCCTTGCCCGTCCTGTATAAGTGGCGGGCTAAAAGCCCGTACCACAAGAAATTTCAACGGAGGTAAAAAATATGAAACAAGCTATATCAGACAAGGCATTGCTTAGTATTTTAGTTATTGACGATCATGAATCAGTTTTAAGTGGAACTATAGATGTGTTACAAAAACACTATCCAGAGGCTAAATTCATGACTGCTCTAACTGCTAAGAACGCCCTCAATCAAGTTATAAGCTTAACACCAGATGTTGTTGTTATGGATTTATCTATTCCAGAAAGCCCCGGTATGTTAGCACGACCTGATACAGGTGTTCAACTTCTGAAAACCTTAATGAAAAAATTTCCCACCCTGAATATTGTTGTCCAAAGTGTTCACGCTAGAACACTGGTGCGAATCCGACCTGACATTGATACTCATAAAGGGGGGTTTACCGTAGCAGATAAAAGTCTTTCCAGTAAAGAAATGTTGATTAGAGTTGATTGGGCTTTACAGGGGTTAACTCATACTAAAGACATTAAAGGAATTCACGCTGGGTTGGAGGTGAAACCAGAGTGGCTGAGGGTACTAACTCTGGCTTTTGAGCAAGGATTACAAGATAAAGCGATCGCCGAACAAATGTGCCTATCCGAACGGATGGTGCGTCATTACTGGAGTAAGCTGCAAGATGCTTTAAATGTTTATCCTGAAGAGGGAAAAAACATCCGCATTCAAACGGAAATGCGAGCTAGAGAAGAAGGTTTAATTGATTAGTTCGTAGTAAGTAGTTATTTACCAATAACCACTTACTACTCAAAACATAAATTTATGCAGCCTGAATTTTGGAAAAAAGTAAAAGAAGAAATTACCATCTGGCGTGTAGGCGCATTACCTGGCATTGTGGTGATTGGGTTGGTAATAGCTACCCGTCTCGCAGGTTGCATGCAAGCCTTAGAGTGGTTATTTTTTGATAATTTTCTTCGTCTGCGACCTCAAGAACCTATTGATGAACGCGTTATTATTATAGGTATAAACGAAGAGGATATTAATGATATAGGAACTTATCCTATACCAGATAAAGAACTGGCTATATTGTTAAGAAAATTGCACGATCTCAATCCTCGAGCGATCGGTCTTGATATCTTTAGAAATTTACCGGTTGAACCAGGATACAGCGAACTAGCTACAGCATTTCACGAGATTAAAGATTTGATTGCTATAGAAAAAGTTTTACCAGAACAAGTCTCTCCACCAATGGAATTATCAACAGAACAAGTTGGTTTTGCCGACCAAATTATTGATAATGATGGGAAATTGAGACGTAGCTTGCTAGCAACACCAACGACTAAAGGTTACAAATTCTCGTTGTCTCTTAATTTAGCTACAGCTTATCTAAGTCGTGAAAGAATCGTTTTAGAAAACGGGATTCATGATGAAAACACTATTAGATTTGGCAATACCGAATTACCTAGATTTTTATCTAACTCTGGAGGCTACGTTCAAGCGGATGATGGTGGAGTTCAGGTACTACTCAATTTTCGGAGTGGTCAAGAACGATTTAGAATTCTCTCTCTTCAGGATATTAAAACAGGAAATTTTAAGCCGGACTGGATACGCGATCGCGTTGTCATTATTGGGGTCGTTGCTTCTAGTGTGAAAGATTTGATAACAACTTCCGCAATTTCATCTACTAAACCTGCACCGGGACGAGTGTATGGAGTAGAAATCCTGGCACATAATACCTCTCAAATTATCAGTACAGTACTTGACGGAAGACCCTTCTTGCATACTTGGTCGGAAGGGTGGGAATATATATGGATTCTGTGTTGGGGTTTGTTAGGAATTACTTTTGCTAGGCTAACGAAATCGCCTCTCATCAATCTTTTAGCTGTTTTCTTTGCGAGCATTAATCTTGTATTTGCCAGTTATATACTTCTTCTGTTTTGGGGTTTGTGGGTTCCGATTACACCAGCAATGCTTGTTTTGGCTTTGAATGGTGTTGGGATGACAGCCTTATATCAGTACGATCGAGCCTTGCGTTCTAGAATGAATGCTCGCCAAAGTTTGATAGAACGCACATTTGAAACAATTCATAATGGACCACTACAAACTCTAGCGAAAACTTTAAAGCTTGTCAGAGACAGGGATTTACCAGCAAACGAATTAGTTGCACAACTAGAAAGAGAACTGGAAAAATTAAATCACGAGCTAAGAGGAATTTATGAATTTTTACAACAAGAACCCATAACTCAAGATAGTTGTCTGTATTTAGGAAAAGGATTAATCCTCAATTTGGAAGACCCAATTCATGAAGTTCTCTATCAAGTTTATAACTCTACTTTAGAACGAGACTTTCCCTGTTTTAAAACACTCAAAGTGAAAATCCGTACCTTCGATCCTATAGGCGATCGCTACTTAAGTATAGAGCAAAAGCTAAGTCTTTGCCGCTTTTTGGAAGAAGCTTTGTGCAATGTTGGCAAACACGCTATAGGAGTCAGCTGTCTTGAGGTCACTTGCACTAGCTACGAGGGCTGGTGTACTTTAAGTATCCTAGATGATGGTCTGGGTATTAACTCATCTAAAGAGGGTAGGGGAACACAGCAGTTTAGAAATTTGGCTAGACAATTAAAAGGAAAATTTAGGCGTTCTTCCCGTTTTCCAAAAGGTACTCTCTGCGAGTTATCTTGGCCTATTAAGAGTTTTTACCGATGGTAATGGATAGACTGTGCAGCCATCAGAATTTTCTTGCTAATTATTTCTGCAACAAACTTGTTCTTCCTTCAACGCTAGAATAAGAGTGGTTTGATGGTTCTTACTTTAAATAAGTCTCGCTTGAATTAGAGAATATTTATTACGAACAAAGAATAAATCCTTGATGAGATATTATGTAAATTGTGAGAATTAAGAATTAAAAAAAACAAGTTAGTGAGTTAATTTTGGTATTAGAATAAGTATATATAAACAATAAAAAAATTACTTTTTCTCAGTGTAATGCCGGGGAGGATGTGAATATGACTCACAGGAAATGGCTTTTACACAAACTGTTAAATACTGGGCTGTTAACAACTTGTATTTTGACAATTGTGCTTTCTTTTACTCATGTGGGGCTAGCCGAATACCGACCACCTAGCAATCAAAAACCACCAGGTACCAATACAGACTCATCGGGTACGAGATTTTTAGCTCAATTCGGGCAGAACCGATTTCGAGTGCAAAACTAGGTATTTTTCTGGCATTCAGTCCAAAGACGATCCACATTGGCATGATGCAACCAGAAAATTGCCGTCAGTTTAGTGCGGTGAGTGCCAATATATAAATATTGGTGCTAAATTCAGCAAGAGGAAGGCAAAATAAAGCTGTGCAGATAACATTTCTAGGGACGAGTTCCGGTGTACCTACGCGAGCACGCAATGTTTCCAGTGTAGCCCTGAGACTACCACAACGGGCTCAGATGTGGTTATTTGACTGTGGTGAAGGGACTCAGCATCAAATTTTGCGGTTCTTTCTTTTAGTCTTAAATTTATGTGCTGTAAGTAAGCTTATTTGCGGTTTACTCGTACAGGTGCAAGATGTGAGATACGCTATTTATATTGGGGTGGAATGCCGACACGACCCGATTTATCGGGCGTGACATTATGGTAAAGCAATAGCTGCAAAGTCTCCAGGATTTGTACAATCTGAATTGCAACGCAAAGCTGAAATTGCTGGCGGTCAATTCATCACCTTTTCTACTTCATATACTGCACTATTACAAACTCATTTGAATGGGCAACGTATCAAGAAAAGTCTATCAGAACGTGTCCATAAAGATGTAACAGGTAAAGCAGTTATGCACCGCGACCTCTTCAGCGCGTATTTGAGTAGACTTGTTAATGAGGATCAGCTTCTATGGGAAAGTGCTGCTCGTCAGTATTCGGGGACGGAGCCGTCCCTTGTGGATGCCTGGAAGCGTTATGAAAACCAAACTGCAAGTCGAGTAGGCAAGTCCGTTCGCGAAGCGTGCGCGCCAGCGCATAAGCGGGAAGACTCATTTTCCCTTAAAGCAGTTATCCCAGAAAGGCAAAAAGTCTAGCCAGATAGTCAGTAAGGACGAAAAGCTAGACCCAAATTTGCCCGAATCCGCGTAGCTTCAGCTCGCGGAGTGGCTCAAGCCAACAAGGTTTTGCGAGAGTACAGCATCATTGCGGGAAGATTGATTTCCGGTTCTGAGCGATCGCGTCTGTTACAGATTGCCAAAATGGAATTCTACCTTGATTCAGGATGCGATAGCCTAATTGCAGAAGCCTTGGAGTGGGCAGCTGCTAATCCTGGTTGCTTGCCGTTTACGTTGTCAGCAGCTTTTCAAGAACGAGGCGGTTCGTAGCGTATTAGCAATGACACTGTGGTCGGGTAGTAGGGCTAGGAGGCTCAAGTTTTATGTATGCTTATAGGTGTGTTTGGATTTTCCCTCGATCTGTTTATTGGCAATACTTATTAACTTAATTGAAGTTTTCAATAGTTACTAAGTTTATATCCTTTATCTTTCCCCACTTTTAATGTATGAGTTTACAAAATTGGAGACGTAAACGTGGCGTTGCACTTACCCCCAAGGGGTTGGAAAAACTTCAGGAGGCGAAGCGTAAATCAGAAGCGGAAGAAAATTTTGGCAACAGGTACACCTTTGAAGAAATAAGTGCCCGTTCTGGGCTATATACCGGTACGGTCTCCAAAGTAATGAATCGTGAAGGAGGGGTTGACAAACGGACGATTGAGGAGTTATACAGAGCTTTTAATTTAAAACTTGAAAAAAGTGACTATTTAAGTTCTAATACGCGCTTGGATTTGGGAGAAGCTATCTGTACCTCAATTTTTTATGGACGCACAGAAGAATTTGTCACTTTAGAGCAATGGGTTATCCATGAGCGCTGCCGATTGGTGGCAGTATTGGGAATGGGTGGCATTGGTAAAACGGCTCTGTCTGTAAAGTTTTCTCAACAAATTCAGGAGAGCTTTGAGTACGTTATCTGGCGTTCTCTACGAGAAGCCCCGCCACTTCAAGCTATCCTGGCTAACCTAATCCAATTCTTGTCCAACGAGCAAGTTTCAGAAGCTAATTTGCCAGAAAACTTAAGTGACAAAGTATCACTATTACTTGATTATCTACGGAATCATCGCTGTCTGCTTATACTTGATAATGCAGAGTCAATTTTAAGCAGTGGCACTAGAACTGGAAAATATCGAGAGGGATATGAGGGATATGGTGAGTTCTTCAAACGGGTGGGAGAAGCAACTCACACCAGCTGCTTGGTATTGACTAGTCGAGAAAAACCTAAAGAAGTGGCATCCTTGGAAGGAAAAGGGCTACCTGTTCGTTCACTCCAACTGGGAGGTTTGAAGGTGGAGGAAGGACAGGAAATTTTTCAAGTCAAAGGGCTATCTGCAGCAAAGAGCGAATGGGAAGTCATGGTTAAACGTTATGCAGGTAATCCATTAGCTTTAAAGATAGTCTCTACAACGATTCAAGATATCTTTGGTGGTAATGTTACTGAATTTTTGCGGCAAGACACGGCTGTTTTTGGAGACATTCGCGATATTATAGAACAGCAGTTCGATCGCTTGTCAGATTTAGAAAAGGACATCATGTACTGGCTAGCAATTAATCGCGAGCCGATCGCACTCTCAGAATTGCAAAAAGACATGGCTTCACCAATACCATTACCAAAATTACTGGAAGCTGTGGAGTCGTTAGGACGGCGAGTGCTAGTTGAGAGAAGCGAATTACTCTTTACACTACAACCAGTGCTCATGGAGTACGTTACTCAGCGATTTGTAGAGCAATTTTGTGAAGAGATTGTTACTCAAAATATCAAACTTTTCAAGAGCCATGCGCTGATAAAGGCGCAGGGGAAGGACTATGTCAGAGAGGCACAAGTTCGTCTTATCCTCCAGCCTGTCCTTGATGGACTACTCAACGACTTGAAGAACAAGCAAGGTGTTGAGGAACAGTTAACTCAAGTGGTAGCTCGGCTGAGACAGACATCGCTACGGGAACCTGGGTACACGGCTGGTAATATTATTAATTTACTGTATCAACAGGGAACTAATTTGAGAGGCTATGACTTCTCATATTTAACGATTTGGCAAGCTGACCTCAAGCACGCACAGTTGCAAGAAGCTAATTTTGCTCATGCTGATTTGGCAAAATCTGTTTTTGCTGAAACCTTCGGTGGGGTGTTATCGGTAGCGTTTAGCCCAGATGGAAAAGTTTTTGCTACAGGTGATACCAATGGAGAGATTTGCTTGCGGCAAGTTGCGGATGGGGAACAACTTCTTACCTGTAAGGGTCACAGCAGCTGGGTTTTATCAATCACCTTCAGTTCTGATGGCAGAACTTTTGCTAGCAGTAGTACTGACTGTACTGTGAAGCTGTGGGATATTGGTACAGGTCAATGTCTTCAAACATTGCGGGAACATGAGAATGAGGTTTGGTCAGTTGCTTTTAGTCCGGATGGTAATACATTAGCCAGTGGCAGTGATGATACTTCGGTGAGGCTATGGTGTGTCAGGACTGGTGAATGCAAAAGAGTATTGCGGGGACATACGAACTGGGTATTATCAGTTACCTTTAGCTCGGATGGACAGACAGTCTTTAGTGGTAGTGATGACAACACAATCAGGTTTTGGGATGTCAGCACTGGTGAATGCAAAAGAATTTTGCAGGGACATCGCGATGGGGTACGGTCAATCAGCCTCAGCCCTGACGATCTAACGCTGGCTAGTGGTAGTGATGACAATACAATCCGGTTGTGGGATGTCAGTACGGGTAAATGCAAAAGAATTTTACAGGAACATTCCAATGCGGTATGGTCTGTTACTTTCAACCCAAAAGGTGATATGTTGGCTAGTGGCAGTCATGACTTCTCAGTAAAACTCTGGAGTGTTGACAGTGGCGAATGTATTAGAAGTTTCCAAGCACATACTAATTGGGTGTTTTCAATCGCCTTCAACCCACAGGGTAATATATTAGCTAGTGGCAGTCGTGACCAGACGGTGAGGCTGTGGAGCGTTGATAACGGGGAATGTATCAAAACTTTCCAGGGATATACCAATCAGATACTTTCAGTTACCTTTAGTTCTGATGGTCGGATACTGGCCAGTAGCAGTCATGACCAAAAGGTGAGGTTGTGGGATGCTAGCACAGGTCAAGCCTTAAAAACTCTCCACGGGCATACTAATTGGGTATACTCAGTTGCCTTTAGCCCACAAGGCAATACCCTGGTCAGTGGTAGTGGAGACAAAACGGTGAAGCTGTGGGATGTTAGTACGGGTCAAGCTTTGAGAACTTTCCAGGGACATACTGCTGTAGTCTGGTCAGTTGCTTTCAGTTCTGACGGTCAGATGGTGGCGAGTAGTAGTGAAGACCAAACAATAAGGTTGTGGGATGTGAGTACAGGTCAAGCCCTGAAAACTCTCCAAGGACACAGTGCCGCAATCTGGTCTGTTACCTTTAGTCCTCAAGGGAGAATACTAGCCAGTGGCGCTTTGGATCAAACAATAAGGTTGTGGGATGTTAGCACTGGTGAGTGTAACAAAACTTTAGAGGGGCATACAAGTTGGGCTTGGTCTATTGCCTTTAATCCGGATGGCGACACTTTGGCAAGTACCAGTCCGGATAGAACGTTAAGGTTATGGAGTGTCAGCACTGGTGAATGCCAAAAAATTTTGCAGATAAATACAGGTTGGTTACAATTTGTTGCCTTTAGTCCCGACAGCCAGACGCTAGCTACTAGCAGTCAAGATTACACAGTTAAATTGTGGGATGTTAGCACTGGTGAGTGCAAAAGAACTTTGCACGGCCACACAGGTTGGATCTGGTCAGTCAACTTTTGTTCTGATAATCAAACTCTGGTTAGTGGCAGCGAAGATGAGACAATCAGACTTTGGGATGTCACAACAGGTGAGTGCTTAAAAATTTTGAAAGCTGAGAAACCTTATGAGCGCATGAACATTATGGGGGTTACAGGTTTAACTGAAGCAACTATTGCTACGTTAAAAGCGCTGGGAGCAGTTTAAGACAACCGTTTAGGTTTGGTCATTTAGCTTGAACGGCTATTCATCCCACATCTTACCCGTAGGGAAGTGTGGGATGAATAGCCGGACAAAAAGATTGCAATCCCCGACCCTCCGGGTAAGCAGTTGCTTTATGCCGGGAGATCCGTCCACCGCACTGCTTACCTATATTAACTGTCAGTTAATGCGGGAGCGGGATTAGCAATCTTTTTGGAAAGCTCGCCGGACAGAAGATTCTGTCCGGCAGACTTTCCGTCTATCTCCGATATTTTTAATGAATCAATCAAGTCTTCTATTACGTGGGTCATCGTCGTATCCTTCATCGCTGCATATAATCTTAACTTATCCATTCTCTTCTTACTCATCCGTATTCTTAAATAATCATCTTTCATAAAATCTCCTCAATATCTCCTCATTTATGCTACCATGAGTACAACAAATAAAAAACAAGGAGGTAAAAATAGAGCCAAGGCAGTAAAACAACTTGCATTGCAACACAAAAAAGTTGCTGATAAGAGAAAAGATTTTCATTTCAAAACTGCTAATGCGCTGCTAAAAAAGTACGACGTGATAGCACATGAAGATTTGAATATTAAGGGATTGGCAAAGTCTAAGCTGGCAAAATCAATACATGATGCGGCTTGGTCGAGTTTCTTATCAATTCTTGCAAACAAAGCGAAAATGCTGGTTTGTTGGTAATAGCTGTCAACCCCAAAAATACATCTCAAGATTGTTCTGGTTGTGGTGCTAAAGTTCCAAAAAAACTACATGAAAAATGACACAGATGTCCTCATTGTTCATGTAGCTTGGACAGGGATCATAACGCAGCGATCAATATAAGAAAAAGAGCGGAAGGGCATACCGTTCTTAAAGCTCAGAGTCTACGCACAGCAGTAGCCGGATTGTCTGAGAAGCCCACACTTACCGCAAGCGGTAAGTGTGGGAGAGTGTCACAGGAAGAACCGGAAATTATCAAACACCAGCAAGGAGGTCGGTTGGTAATCCTTGCTCGAATTCATTGGCTAAAATCCATTCCAGGTCAATTTCCATGCTATTGAACTGACTAATAAGATCCAGGCTCAAAAACTGTTGTCCGATAGCTGTAATTGTTGTGGTCATCATTGTATTCTCCTTATAGTTTATAGTTGTTTTCAACGGTACAATCAAAAATGTTTGAGATAAGCTATTTAAAGCTCTCTGGTTACTTTGCGTTTCAAATGAAAATCAGATATTGCCTGTTGGCGAGTATGGGACTTTAGTGGTGTTAACGCATTCTGGAGTTCTTCTTCTGATATGTAGCCATCCTTGTGTTGGTTAAAGCACAATAGTGCAGTTTCGTAACAAGCAATAGCTACGCGGGCACGCTCTTCAGGAGAGAGCCCTGCAACAACCTCAACTATCGCCTCCACGTGCTCCACATCGCTGCCAATACCACTATGTACGCGCAGGTAACGAGTAGCATGAGTACCTGGAGGAAGTAAAGCTTCCACTCGCTGAATGTACTCTTTTCCAATACCTAACGATAGACGCTCCATCGTATAGCAATAGCCAACACAAGCTATTGGGTCAGGAAATTGCACACTTCGGATAAAGTAATCCATCAAAGCTATGGCGGCAGGAGGAACGAGTACTTCCACCACAGCTTGTGCTTGATATCCCATTGCTTGAATATCAAGTAGAGCAAGTTGGTCATGTCCTTTTTCCTCAATAGCTTTCTGTGCAGCCCACTGCGCTAAACTTCTATGTCCTGCTTTTGCAAAGCGTTCTCTCGCTTCCTCCATCAGTCGAGGGGTGGAATGACACAGATGGTAGGAAGCGGCAAGTCTCCATACCCAGCGCAACCGAGTCAAGGCAGGTGGTTTACTACTCGGCAATACAGCTTTCCTGGCAAATGTTATGGCTCCATCCAATAGCTTTTTGGTCGTTGCTGCACTGTCTACACTGACCTTCTGTTGGTTGAGGAAAGCGCTGTTCTTTACGGAACTGAGTCGATGTAACCCACTGCTGTTGACAGTCGTTACCATTATTTTATTAGCCGCAATACATCTTGATTGCATATCAACTAAAGAATTCATGGTGCGATTTGCAACTATTTTGACACTACAACATTAAGCTTGAATAATTACAAGCCCAGACGATAGAAGAAAGCACAAACTGTGTGAACTGGTAACTTACGATTTAAACGACTAGTTAGGTGTTACCTGTTTCTAACCCAAATCCGATATTGAATTGTTCACTCTTGCTGCCCGATAATGGTCTTACTCAGGCGTTATGGCTATGAGAGTAAGCCCATCAATGCTCCGCTCAGTTCATCTCCACTAGAAGTTAAATATGGTAAACAAACTCATGTTCTCGCGCAGCAAACGCCGTAGAAGCAAGACATGGGCTGTAGTATAGATGAATCTTGATACGTTGTCCCTAAGATATGCTATACTCTTAAGTAGTTGGTTCAAAACGGTTCGCTCACTCTGAAAATAAGAGAAAAAAGACCAAGATAAGGTGAAAGAATTGGACATAACACTGCTTCGGGTTTGTAAACATCTGGGGACGCAGTAAGCAATTCCGAACTTTTGTGAGTCCGTAACCTTTGGCTTATTAGAAAAATTGGTCTTTTCTATAGGGTTCGTCCTTTTTACTTAACGTTTCGGAGGTGGTGGGGTTGTATTGTTCCATCTTTTTGAATAACAAAGTTTCTAGCAGGTCGTAGATGTGTATCTTTGACTTGACTTTACATACAACCATCTTGATATATATTCAACCATCATAAAACTATTTTAGCCTATTGCACATCGGGAAGTTGATCCGGAAGTTAAGCTAACGATGAACTCAAAAAGGTTTGTAAAGATATTTTAAGCAGGTATTGACTGAGTACGACCTCCTAAGTTACCTGCGTGTAAGCTTAAATAGCGGGCGACAGGGCAAGACGAACGAAGCCCTTTACACGCACCTAAGTTTCACGAGCACAAGCGCTTATCTACAAAACTCCTTGACTGAAACCGCGCTTTTTGTGGAACAGAAACGCCCCAAGCCCAAATTTTGCTCCAGCCAAGGCTGAAAGTTGTTAACTTTTTCCAACAAACAGTCGTGGGCTTTACACTTCTCAAGTGTAAATGTCCTCACTCAATCTGCAGTAAAATTTTGGTTTTTTTTTATAAAGAAAACGGCTGAAAACCCTTGAAGATGTATCTCTCCGCCACGCTACGAGCTACATCTGTGCTTCAGACAAGGGATGAAAGCCGTGAGCGTCCTTTAGAGGTCGAGCCGAGATACGGATACCGTTGTATTGAGACAATAATTAATCGGGAAAGGATAGAGTTGACATAAAACCGTCCGGACGGTATAGTAAATTCAAGCAGCGTTTAAATAATATTGTTGCCATGCCTACAGTTAAAGTCTCCTCTGAAACTCGTGATGCTATCCTTCAAGCAGCCAGTCAAATAGTTCTCACCAGTGGGACTGACAAACTAACTTTGGAAGCTGTTGCCCGTGAAGCTGGTGTTAGTAAGGGCGGTCTGCTCTACCATTTTCCAAATAAAGAAGCACTGATTGCTGGGATGATTAGTCAGATCATCAACGACTTGAATGCTAAGCTCTCCCTAGAGTTTAATCAGGATCGAGATAGCGACACATCTAAACGTTTGCTGCGGGCTTATATTCGTGCCAACTTCCCCTGCGATCGCCAACTGGTGAAAATTGGTGCAGGTTTACTTGCTGCCATCGCCGTCAACCCAAATTTGCTTCAGCCTGTACGTGCTGACTTCGATCAAATACAACAAAAGATTGAGGAAAGTGGAGCCGATCCTGTGGTTGCCACAATCATTCGGTTAGCTGTTGATGGTTTATGGATGGCAGATATGTTCGGCTTGGCAGCGCCTGACGAATCATCACGCCAAAAGGTTATGGAAGCTCTTTTAGCTTTGACCTAAAAAGTTAGGTAATGAAAAATGTCTTTTGATATCAGTAATTCCAAGGCTAGTGCAATTTGATATTCTTTTCTCTTGCCTTATGCCTAAGACCGTTGACTGTGAGCAATATCGCAAAAAACTACTCAGTAAGAGCTTTGATTTATTTGCTAAAAAAGGGTACAGATCTACCACAATGCGTGAAATTGCTCAATTTATAGGTGTTTCTACTGGAAAGCTATATCACTACTTTCCCAGTAAACAAGCACTTTTTGAGCAATTGGTAGAAGAAATAAGTCAGCAAGATGAGTTAAAAGTAACTTTCGACTTCGACAAACACCAAACTTGGGAAGAACGACTGGAAACCTTTGAGACCTTCTTAGTTAAGCAGAAAGAATCTCTTATTAAAAGGATGTATATCTTGATTGATTTTTATCGATGTCAAGATTCTAATGAGGGATTAAACAGCAAGATTTCTCAGCAAATTATTGAGCGTTCTTTACTGGAAATACATGATTTTTTAGGAATTGAAGATCCAGTGCTAGCCTCCTTTACATTTTCCCTTATTAATGGCTTAATTATTGAGCATATACGGGGGAATGAGAGGGTTTCAATTCCCGAGCAATGTACTTTGTTCAAGAAAATACTAAAAGCCTATTTAGAGCAGGGAATCTCTAAGAATAGGGAAAAACTAATTGTTCATTGAAAAATTAGCAATTAGTAATACTAATCAAGGAATACTTTTGTAATTTTAGTTAATGCACAAACAATTTACAAAAAGCACAGGCTATGACTTTTAAACTGTTGTCCAAACCTTCAAATCGTCAGTTGATTGGATTGATCGTTACTAGTACTGCCATCACGGGTGGAATTATTGTTTATGGCATTTCTCAGTTTGGTATAGTAGGTCAAAAACCTTCTCCTCAACCTATAGCAACTGAACCACTTATAAAAAAAGTGACCGCATTAGGGCGACTTGAGCCAGAAGCTGAAGTTATTCGCCTGTCTACACCAATCGATTTGGAGAGCGATCGCGTTGCGAAACTCCTAGTTAAGGAGAGTGACGAAGTAAAAGCCGGACAGGTTGTGGCAATTCTTAACTCCCGCTATAAACTACAAGACGCCGTGCTACAGGCGCAACAACAAGTTAACGTTGCCAAAGCTAGACTTGCACAGATAAAAGCCGGAGCGAAAGCAGGGGAAATTCAGGCACAACAGGCAACTATAAACCGCTTGCAGGTAGAAAAGGAGACAGAAATCAAAGCTCAAAAAGCAGCTATTGCTCGCCTGCAAGCAGAACAAAGCACGGAAATTGAGGCACAAAAAGCGACTATCATGCAGATGGAGGCACAATTAAAAAATGCTCAAGTGGAAAATGAACGCTATCAAACACTGTATCGAGAGGGAGCGATTTCTGCTTCCTTGCGGGATAGCAAACACTTAGCTTTTGAAACAGCGCAGCAACAACTCAACGAAGCACGTGCTAATCTCCGACGCATCCAAGCATCTCGAGAGGAACAACTCAACGAAGCACGCGCCAACCTCCGACGCATCCAAGCATCCCGACAACAAGAAATAAAAGAAGCTAGAGCTACCCTAGACAGAATTGCCGAAGTCCGACCAGTGGATGTACAAATAGCGCAAGAGGAAGTAGAAAACGCAATGGCTGCACTAAAACAGGCAAAAACCAATCTAGAGCAAACTCACATTCGCGCACCAATGGCAGGACAGATTCTCAAAATTCATACGCGAGTTGGAGAAAGGATTGGTGAAACTGGCATAGCTGACTTAGCACAAACCAACCAGATGATGGCAGTAGCAGAAGTCTATCAAACTGACATTGGTAAAGTTAAAGCCGGACAAAAAGCAAAAGTAACAAGTCCAGCTTTTACTGGAGAATTGCAGGGAGTCGTGACACAGATTGGCTTGCAGGTAGACCGACAAAACATTTTCAGCAATCAGCCAGGGGAAAAGTTGGATAGCCGAGTAGTCGAAGTGAAAATTCGCTTGAATCCAGAACACAGCAAGCAAGTAGCTGGTTTGACTAACTTGCAGGTGCAGACAGCGATTGAGCTATAGAGTTTATCTACTCAAACGAGAATAAAAAATTTTCATCTGGAAGCCGATGGCTTACAGTAACTGTTCTTCATCAAAGGTCATTCAAGGTTGTTCAACTATGTTTCGCAAATGGCTTTGTAAAACGCCGTTAGCATTGCGGCAGGTGATGAAACAAAAAACTCGTCTGGCAGTGGCAGTGGCAGGGATTGCTTTTGCAGATATTCTTATATTTGCTCAGATGGGATTTGAAGCCTCTCTTTATGAAAGTTCGATGGCTCCGCAAAAGAGCTTAGACGCGGATTTGGTAGTGCTGAACCCTCACTTTGAGACTATGTTTACGCCAAAAAGCTTTTTAAGAGAGCGGTTGTATCAGGCGCAAGCTATTGAAGGCGTACAGTCAGTAAGCCCGTTGTACATTGCTTCCGGACAATGGAAAAACCCTGAAAATCTCCGCACGCAGACAATTTTAGTGTTTGGCACTGACCCTTCAACTAAGGCATTTAAGTTTCCTGAGGTCAATCAAAACCGCCATCAACTGCAAATGTTGAATACAGTTCTGTTTGACCAAGCATCTTTGCCAGATTTTGGACCTATCGCCACTCTCTTTAAAGAACATGCAACTGTTGAAACCGAATTAAATAATATAAATGTTCGAGTCAGCGGTTTATTTACCTTGGGTGCATCCTTTGCTGCCTATGGCAATTTGATTACAAGCGATTCTACGTTTTTGCACGTCTTTTCCAATCGCAATCCCAACGACATTGAAGTGGGTTTGATTAAGTTAAAATCAGGTGCAAACACAGAACTGGTAGCAAAAAATTTAAGGGCTGCTTTACCTGAGGATGTGACAGTTTTGACTCTTGAAGGTTTTGCAGAGGTGGAAAAAAACTATTGGGCAAGAGTCAGTCCCATTGGTTTCATCTTTGGTTTGGGTGTCATGGTTTCCTTTATTGTCGGAATCGTAATTGTTTACCAAATTATTTATTCCGATGTTGCCGATCATCTACCTGAGTATGCTACATTGAAAGCAATGGGATATACGGATAATTACTTGCTGGGAATTATCGTCCAAGAAGCCCTGATACTAGCAGTGTTGGGCTATATGCCAGCTTTTGTTTTTGCAATTGGGCTCTATCAACTAACAGCTACTGCTACCATGCTCCCAATTTTTATGACTGTTGAACGGGGTGTAACCGTGTTTATTTTAACACTCACGATGTGCTTTATTTCGGGAGCGATCGCCATGCGAAAACTGCACTCTGCTGACCCTGCCGACGTTTTTTAGTCGAAAAATCAAACTCAAACAAATTAAAAATCTTGTCGTTAGAAGCTGTTTCTTTTCCCTGTTGCTATAACAGATGGCGATAGTCTAAAACCGTCTGCTAAAGTGCTTAGAATTTACCCTCTGACAAGTTCAATCCTGTAATTCTTTTCCCGTTACTATAACCATCTTGTACAAAAAGGAAGCGCATTATGAGAGTACACGAAAATATTGATTTATCTAGCTCTGCGTTCCAAGCAAATCCCTATCCTACTTACGCTTACTTACGTAAAAATGCTCCAATTTATCAAGTGATGCAGTCAAATGGTAGACCATTATGGTTAGTCACGCGATATGAAGACGCTATAGCAGTACTTAGAGATCCGCGTTTTGTAAAGGATTTCCGTAACGCCATAATGCCGGAGGAACTTGCAGAATTGCCTCCAGATGAACCAACATTAACGCTTTTAGAGCGTAGTATGCTTGACAGCGATCCCCCAAATCACACGCGGCTGCGCGGTCTTGTTTCTAAAGCATTCACACCCCGACGAATTGAGCAACTTGGAGCACGCATTCAAGAGATTGCTGAAGAATTGTTGGATGCAGTACAAGACAAAGGCTCGATGGATTTGATTGCAGAGTATGCCTTTCCTTTGCCCATGAATGTCATCTCGGAAATGCTTGGTATTCCTGATGAAGATTGCGATAAATTTCACAATTGGTCGAAGGCACTGGTTGAGGGAATAAATGTTATGGACCCTTACTTTGATAAAACAGCCCTTGCTGTAGCGGCAGAATTCTTTGAATACATTCGTATATTGTTGGACAAGAGGCGTAAGACTCCTGCTGACGATTTGATAAGCACTTTAATTATGGCAGAAGAGCAAAGCGACAAGCTCAATGAAGACGAACTTATTTCAATGATTCATCTTCTGATCCTTGCTGGTCACGAAACCACCATCAACTTAATTGGTAATGGTGTATTAGCGTTGCTACAACATCCCGACCAGCTTGCCCTACTCAAGAATAATCCGTCACTCATTAAGCCAGCAGTTGAGGAATTTTTGCGCTACGAGGCTTCTGTCCAGACCGCATCATCACGTTACACTAAAGAAGATGTGGAAATTGACGGGCAAATCATTCCTAGAGGTGAGTTAGTACTGGTGGTGCTAGGTGCTGCTAATCATGACCCAAAACACTTTAACAAACCTGATGAACTCAACATTACTCGTCAAAACAATCAGCACATTGCATTTGGCTACGGTATCCACCATTGTTTGGGTGCACAACTGGCACGTTTAGAAGGACAGATTGCAATTAACACCCTGCTGCGTCGTCTTCCAAATATAAAACTAGCTGTTGCACCGGAAGAATTACGTTGGCGTCCTGGTTTGAATATCCGTGGTCTCGAAGCTCTGCCTGTTAAGTTTTGAGCCTTCTTGTTGGCTTCTGTCGTAGTTCAGCAAAAATCAGCACAAACCAGTTGCCATTCAAACTTTCTTTCATTATGAACCATTGTCATTGGTACAAGCACTGGCTTTGCATCAAGCAAAGTACAATCAGTAAAAAGTGTTGGCTGCAAGGATTGGCATTAGGGTGTTTGTCTACAGTGTTAACCGTTATCCCTGCCTTGGGGGCTGAGCGAGTCTCTTTCTCCTCCAATCTAGGAGAGTTCTCTATTTCTGTCACTTCCTTAGAAACTTATGCACGAGAAGGCAAAAAGGACGGGGAATTAAGTTTCTACGCTCAGCATATTCCGCCACAAAAATTGGCGAAATTACGCTCCGTTCTGGGATATCGAGTTGAGTTAACCCCACTCATGGTTGCTCAACTCCTCTATTCTTCAATGGGAGAACAGTTGTTACAGTATCTGGGTGAATTGATTAGGACTGATTCTCGACTAAATGGCTTTTATGCACTCCGCGCCTCGCTAATTCTCGCTGCAGCCGATCCAGAAGGGTTAACTCTGGTCAACGTGCTTAAAAAACTGCCTTCTCCGACAATTCGCATCAACTCTACTCTTGCTTTTGAAATTGTGGATGTATTTGATTCGCTGATTCATCAAACTGATAAAGCAACTGCACTGATTGAACAACAATCGCAAATTGAAGCCATTGCATCTCAATCTGTCAATCTTGCCCAACCTATTAACTTGCAGCTGCCCGGTTTGGTGAAATGGCGAAAAGAAACACTTGCATTTAAAGACCATATTCGGAGCCGCTCCTTTGTAACTGACCTCTACCTGCCTCAACAGGCTTCTCCTGCTCCTGTACTGGTCATTTCTCACGGGTTCGGATCTGACCGCAAAGATTTTGCCTATTTAGCACAACATCTGGTATCTCATGGTTTTGCCGTTGCTGCCGTTGAACATCCAGGGAGCAATAACCAGCAATTACAAAGTCTGCTTAAAGGCGCGGTAAAGGAAGCCGTTGAAGCCAAAGAATTCATTAACCGACCTCAAGATATTAGTTATTTGCTGGATGAACTTCAACGTCTGAATCAATCCAGCCCTTCAATCCAAGGTCGGTTGAATCTGCAACAAGTGGGTGTCTTGGGGCACTCGTTTGGTGGCTACACTGCACTAGCTTTAGCGGGAGCAAAACTGAATTTTGAACAACTTAAGCAAGAGTGCCGAGTTGATAATTTCAACTTGAATGCAGCAAATGTTTCATTGTTACTTCAGTGCTTAGCGCTTAACTTGCCCGATAAAGCACACTATCCCTTGCAAGACAAGCGCATTCGAGCAGTCTTCGCCATGAACCCTGTCATCAGTGGTATTTTTGGGCAAAAAGGTCTAAGCCAAGTTCGGGTTCCTGTCATGCTAGTTGCAGGTAGCCATGATGCCGTCACACCTGCTTTAGTGGAACAAATTTGCCCCTTTACCTGGCTCACCAGTGATAATAAGTATTTGCTTAAGATTCAAGGTGGAACCCACGTTTATGACAACCAAGAATTTGCTAGTGCTTTCCCTATTCCTGATAAGTTAGCTAACCCCAATCCAGCTCTTACCCGTCGCTATCTCAAAGCAATGAGTTTGGCTTTTGCAAAAACTCATGTAGCTGGTCAATCTGAATATCGTGATTACCTTAATCCATCATATGCAGAAAGCATCAGTCAATCGCCTCTACCTCTAAGATTTGTACGTTCTTTAACTGCAACTCAGTTATCTCCAACACAGAATCTTTCTTGTCCAGGGGCGCAAAAGTTCTAATTACAATTCCTATCAAGATTGCCCTCATTGCTCATACCGATTCTCCATAGTTAGAAGCTTTATTCGACCCCCCTGTAGTCCTCCATTAATTAAGAGGGATGCCGGAGGCGGGGGGTCATTATGAACCTCACAAATTAATAAAATCCTATGCAAACCCTTTTCTCCCCTGACTCCAACCAATCCCAAGTTAGTGAACCCGTGATTTCTGCTCGTAATCTCAATCATTACTTTGGTGAGGGACAACTTCGCAAACAAGCGTTGTTCGATATTAACCTAAATATTTACTCTGGTGACATTGTCATTATGACTGGTCCTAGTGGTTCAGGAAAAACCACGCTATTAACACTAATGGGTGGACTGCGTTCTGCCCAAGAAGGTAGTTTGAAGATATTAGGACAAGAAATTTGTGGTGCAAGCAAGCAGCAGTTGACACAAATTCGCCGTCAAATTGGCTATATATTCCAAGCGCATAACCTAATGACGTTCTTGACAGCTAAAGAAAATGTGCGAATGTCCCTAGAGTTGCATGAGAAAATGCTGAATCAGGATATGGACGCAATGGCGATCTCCATGCTGGAGAGTGTAGGGTTGGGACATCGTGCCAATTACTACCCAGAAAATATGTCGGGTGGACAGAAGCAAAGGGTAGCGATCGCTCGTGCGCTCGTGAGCCAACCTAAAATCATTTTGGCAGACGAACCCACTGCTGCACTTGACAAAAAATCTGGGCGCGATGCCTAATGCTTTAGCACGGTACATTGCAATGTCAGCGTCACGGATGAGTTCTTCTGCCTGCTGATAAGTTGTGGCGCTGAAAGCGATGCCAATACTGATACTAGTAAATACTTCCTGTCCACCGAGATTGAAAGTTTCTGCCAAGGCTACATTTATTCTGTTAACTATATGTGTGACATCATTTAAGCCTTTGATATCCTCCAATAGGATTGTGAACTCATCTCCTCCTAAGCGGGCAACTGTATCTCCTGCACTCAGGCACCTTTCTAATCGCCGTGCCAGCGCAGTTAGCAATTGATCCCCGATGATGTGACCAAGACTATCGTTAATCACTTTAAAGCGATCCACATCTAGGAACAGGACAGCGAATCTGTAGTCTGAATGACTCTTTGTTAACTCAAGCGCATGTTCCAACCGTTCGAGGAAGAAGGCACGGTTTGGCAGTCCAGTGAGTGAATCGTGAAAAGCGTCATGAATTAATTGTGCTTCGGCTTCTTTTTGCTTTGTAATATTCAACACCGTACCACTGAAACGTAGCGGTTTTCCGTTGGCATCAAAGTAGGCTTGCCCTTTTGCCCTCAGCCAGCGTTCAACTTTATCCTGAATGCCGATTGTTCGATACTCAGTGTCATAAGAGCCACCCGACGCCGGATTGAGCGTCTCTTGAATAATTTTCCGAAGGCGAACGCGCTCATCAAGATGTAAGCCCTCAAAAAACACCTCTATGGTAATCTCGGCATCGGGGGGTAACCCAAACATGGCTTTGCAGCCGATATCCCATTTCAATTTTCCTGTCACCAGATTCCAATCCCAAGTTCCTAATTGGGCAGAGGCGATTGCTATCCGCAAACGATCTTCATTCTCCCGCAGGGCTGACTCGGCTTTTTTGCGATCGCTAATATCCTTGAACAGGACGGCAACTTTGTGGTTCTCTGGCTGCTCGATGCGAAATGCATAAACATCTAACCAGCGTTTCATGTCTTCAGAGCCATTTTCAAAGCGAACGGGTTCACCCGTTAAAGCCACTCTGCCATAAGTCTCAAACCAGAATTGTTCCAGATTGGGAAGGAGTTGGCGTGCCGTTTTACCCACTGCCTGTTGGAGCCCGGTTTGTCGCTCAAATGCAGGGTTTATTTCCAGAAAGCGATAATCGATGGGTGTAGTATTTTCATCAAACAGGACTTCGATGACACAAAAGCCATCTTCCATCGTTTCAAATAGCGTGCGATAGCGTTCTTCCGAGCGTTGCTGGGCTTCCTCGGCTTTTTTGCGAGCGGTTATATCTCGTGAAATAGACAGTAGCTGTCTCACTTGTCCATCCGCATCTTGTATTGGTGTAACGATAACATCCCACCATTTCGGTCTACCTTTTGGCGTTAGACAGAACCCCTGAAATCGTCCAACTCCTCCCGCTTTGGTGGCAGCCGCAATTGCCTCTTCTACCTTGGCTCGATTGTCACCCTCCCAAAAAGCAGTCCACTTAGCATTGCGAACAGACTCGAAATTGTCGTAATCCATCAAACACAGCCCTGCCTGATTGACGTAAAGCAGCCGTCCGTCAATATCTAAGACTTTGATGCAGTCGTTACTGCTCTCTAACATACGTTGCTTAAACTCTTCGCTCTCCCGCAATGCCGCCTTTAGCTGCTCTAACTGGGCAGCTTTTTCGGCAACACGCTGTTCTAGTTCACAGTTAGCGCGTTGTAGGGCGGCTTGGGTCTTTTTTTGCTCTGTCTTGTCACGGGCAATGCAGTACATCACTCCCCTATCAAGCTGCGGCGATCCCGTCCATGCCAGCCATCGGTAGCAGCCATCCTTCGTGCGATAACGATTCTCGAAATTGAGTGTTGGTATCCCCGCATTCAGCTTTTCCATTTCTGCCAGTGTGGCGGAGTAGTCGTCTGGATGCACGAAGGAAAGAAAAGGATTGGCTAATAATTCTGCTTCTGAGTAACCGAGGATTTGGGTAAATACAGGGTTGATCCGCTTAAAGTAGCCATCCAGACTAATGACCGACAGCAGATCGAGCGATCGCTCAAAGAAAAAAGCTTCTTCGGATAAAACCAATTGATTCACGGATGAGGCAACAGGAGCAGAGGTCATAACAGAATTACAGAGCAGGGAAAGCGCAATTATCTCACTTCATTACAATTGTAATTATTTTAACATGCAACAGAGAATAGAGAATAGATAATAGAGAAAAATCATGGTTTTTTTAAGAGGATATACCAATTAAAAATGTATTAATTTATTCATTTAAGACTTCAAATTACTTTATCGCCTGAGCCGATAACAGAGAAAAAATTTTTGTATTGAAGTTTACAATGTGTCTCTTCAGCCCTCTGCCTTTCTTCAGTAATTAATAAGGGTTGTAAGTATATTTACGTTTCTTCACTTGCGTTCTGTTGATTGCTGTAAATTTACTTAGATTGATATGAAAAATCTAAAACATAGAAATCAATTTTCTGAAAACAAGAGTTTTACCTTTAATTTGGTGACTCTACTTATTGATACTCCCCGCCCTAAAGGGTCGGGGATTCTACATTCATCGTCAGCACTTGCTCTAGCAGGCTTTCGCCAACCAAAGTAGAGGTTCCAACTCCTGTAGCGTTTGTTCCCGGATGCCCTCCGGTACCTTGACGAGCAAGATTTAGAATATTAATTGCTGCAATAAATTAGTTATATTTAAGTTGTAAGAATTATTAACCGCCATAGTCTATAGCCCAAAGGGCATAGCCTACGGCAACGCGGAGCGTGGGCTATGCGCTTAGCAATGATTGTAGACTTTTTCCGTCGCAATCAGAAAGGTCGCTGGGAACTTTTTTCTTATGGAAAAGACGAAGAAGTACATCTAGAAAGTGTTGATTTTCGCTGTTCCATAGCAGCGATATATGAAGATGTCACTTTAAAGGATGCAATTAGTGAATAGTGAAGCTGTGATTTAAAGAAAAGGGACGAGGTTCTGCAATTCCATAGCCTTGAGCATAATTGACTCCCAGTGTTTTAACTTTTTGTAAAATGGCATCATTTTCCACAAACTCGGCAATGGTTTGGATGCCCATAACTTGCCCAATTTGATGTATCGCTTCTACCATGACTGAGTCTATTGGATCGTCCACAATATCTTTAATAAACTCACCGTCAATCTTAAGGTAATCAACAGGTAAATGTTTGAGATAAGCAAAGGAAGACATTCCATTGCCAAAGTCATCTAAAGCAAATCGACAACCTAAATTGCGAAGTTCTCGAATGAATTGAGCTGCTTTACTCAAGTTTGCGATCGCCACAGTCTCGGTAATTTCAAAACAAATAAGAGAGGGGGGAATTTGGTGTAAGGCAAACTGTTCGTAGAGGAACTCAATGAATTGTTCGTCATTGATGCTAGCTCCAGAAAGATTGATGGCATACAAATAATTGCATTCACACTTTGATGACTGACAACAGCTCCAGATTTCTCGATAGTGCTCTGCTTGAGTAGCAAACAGTGTTTGGATCACCCAGCGATCGATGAGGTGCATGAGGTTATAGCGTTCTGCGGCTGGAATAAATGCCATTGGCAGAATCAAATGTCCCGCTTTGTCTTGCAGGCGCACGAGCACCTCATAATGCTCTCCTTTTACCTGAGGCGATGCAGTCGGAACAATAGACTGATAGTACAGACACAACCGATTTTCTTCTAACGCCTGAGTAATTTGCCCCACCCATTGCATTTCCCCGTGCTGACGTACCAAATCGATATCGTCACTTTGGTAAATATGTACTCGATTCCGTCCATTGTTCTTAGCTGCATAGCAGGTAGCATCGGCAGCGCTGAGGACTGTGGCAATGTTCTTAGTGTCTTTGTCAATAACAGCTAGTCCAATACTGACGCCAAGGGTAAAAGGTTTGTCTTGCCATACAAACCGAAATTCTCGAATTTGCTCGCGCACAGCATTCGCGATTTGCACTGCCCGATCTAAAGAGCATTGATTAAGCAAAATACCAAACTCATCACCGCCTAAACGAGCCAGTGTATCTGTTTTGCGAATCTGGGATTGAAACAACGTTGTGGCTTGACGTAAAAGTTCATCGCCTGCAGTGTGACCACAGGTATCGTTAACGATTTTGAAATTATCTAAATCTAGGTAGCACAAGACGTGAGTTTGATGTTGTGCCTTAGCCGAAATCAGTGCTTGCTCTAAACAGTTGTCAAACTCGCGACGGTTGACCAATCCAGTCAAAGCATCATGAGTTGCTTGCCAAGACAACTGACGAGTCAGGCTGCGGATATGGGAAATATCATGAAACACCATAACGGCTCCAATAACCCGCCCATCCTTCATACAAATAGGTGCTGCAGAGTCATCAATTGGAAGTTCATTCCCATCACGACCAATCAGAACCGTATGTTGGGGAAGTTTTGCAATACGTCCTTCACGTAATGCGATTTCGACAGGATTTTCAACTGGCTGACGAGTCTGTTCGTGGACAATCTGAAAAACTTCTGTGATGGGTAATCCTTTTGCCTCTGAATGACTCCAACCTGTGAGGGTTTCTGCCACTCGGTTTAGATGTTGAATTTTACCTAGGGCATTGGTGGTAATGACTGCGTCTCCAATGGATTGCAAGGTGACTTGTGCTAACTCTTTTTCCTCAAAGAGTGCTCGCTCAGCTCGTCTCCGCTCAAAAAGTTCTCGCTGTAAATAATCATTTGCTTGAACTAATTCATGGGTTCGCTCTGCAACGCGAATTTCCAGTTCCTCTTTTGCCTGTCTCAAGGCTTGCTCAACTTGTTTGCGTTCGTTAATCTCAATTGTTAGTTGTTCGACAGCCTGCTGTAATTTTGCAGTCTTTGCCTGGACAAGCATTTCAAGCTCATGATTGAGCTTTTGCAAACTAGTCTCTGCTCGTTTGCGCTCAGTGATGTCAACAGCAACGCCACCGACAAACCGTTGCCCAGACAGGTCTGTCATGGGAAATTTAAAGGTTAACCAGTAATGCAGACAATTATCTGGGGTAGGAATAATTTCAATAGTCTCGATTGGTTTATCTGTGGCAAGAACGATTCGATCGTTCTCATCGACTTGCTTTGCTGTCTCTTCTGGTAACCAATCGTAATCGGTCTTGCCTTGTAAATCGCTCTGTTTAAGCTTAAAGATGCGCTCCATCAGCTCGTTGACATAAACATAACGCCCATTTTCATCCTTAATGAAGGACACCGTAGGACTGTGGTTCATAAATGCTTGAAAGCGAGCATCGTTGAGTTGATTCAGTCTCTCTAATTCACGAACCTTTGCTTGAGTACCTTGATGAAGGCGCGATTGACGTAGGGCGATCGCACACTGAATTGCAACCTGCTGCACCAATTCTACTTCCATCTCTTCAAAAGTTTGCTGTTGCGGTTTTAACAACCACAAGTTACCCAAAATTCCTTGGTCATCTAAAATGGGGCAAACCAGGATAACTGCTTTAGTCTGATTGGTGCTAACAGAATGTTTTGTCGTAAAACAAAACTGACATAAATGCCCCTGCAATAAATGGCTGTCGAGATGGGGAGCGCAAGCATCTGCAATCGCATATACGCAATCTTGAACGGAGTTTGGCACAAGAGGGTATTCATGGTAGATAGTTGAAGCAGTGTAGTCAGTGTGATGGAGTCCAACATGACAACATTCAGCCTTCAAGGTCGTTGCCAATTCCCGCACAACTGTTTGTAAAATGTGATTTTCATCAAGACTACTGCGAACTTTATGGGTAATGCATTTGAGAGTGCTTTCAAAATCGAGAGCATGTTGTAGGTAGTAGGTTTGCTGTTGAACCTGCTCCTCCAAATAAGTTTTAACCTGAAGCTTGACTTGCTGATAAAGTTGCCGCTGCCGAATAGCATAGCCGAGGGATCGCTCTAAAATTTGAACATTAATTTCACGCTTAGATAAACAATCTACCGCACCTAATTCCATGATTTCTGAGCCAGGACCATGATTTGAGGACGAGCTTGTCAGTATAATCACGGGGATTTCACAATTGCTTTGCAATGCTTCTCGAAGTAAATCTAAGTCGTTGTGAGTACATATGTGATAGTCAATCAAATAGATATCGTGCTCCTGACGGGCGATTGCCTCCAACGCCGTTTCATAAGTTGATACCCATTCCAAATCAAAGCGAGTTACCTCAACATCAGCCAATAAGTTACGAGTCATGATGTAGTCATCTTCGCTATTGTCTATAAGGAGGACTCGAACTAAGCTTTTGTCCATAAGGTTACTGGGGCTTTAGGTAAGTATATTTAAGGTCTGGTGTCTGGACTGATAGCAGTGTGTAATTCCATCAAGTACATGAGTAGGGACGTTCCTGCTGTTTGCCCTGACACTCAGGCGTTGCTAGGTATACCTTATCCATATGAAAACTGCTATTATTGGCGGTTAACCTGAGTTTGAGTTTTTCCTAAACGAGTTTAGTATCATGATGCAAGAATCTACCTTAGGTAAGCAGCGCTCAGAAGAATTTTATTCTAGCTTTAGAAGTTATTAAAGCTACAACAGTATTTTCTCTGACCTGGAATTATTTTAATTTTCTCTTAAGCTTTTATCGTGTTTTTCCATTGTTGAAACTACGGTTTAAAAAAAATAAATAGGTATAAAGATATGCAAAATAAAGTTAAAATATCAGTATTGATATGCGATCGCTGCAAAGGTTTTAAAGCGGGGCAACTCACGTAAATTTGCGTAAAAATTTATGTAATTATGTATTAACTTGTTACAGTACTTTGATACTTAATTAATGAGTACTGAATTACCCTTTGTGAAGTACCTACACCAACTGCTAGGCGTGCGGTTAAATGTATAAGCAGTTAGAAAAAGGGTTTAAACAACCTATGCTTGAAATTGTTAATAGCCAAAACCCACGTATTTTTGCCAAATTAATTTAGAGCAAGTCTGGCTTAATGCAGGCTGCTGAGACTATTGAACAGGTTCTTACCAATGACAGTGCTTTTTAATATATCTCTAAATTGTATTCATGGATATTGCCTCCCCGATTTTTACTTTTGTTTTCAAAAGTTTGTCGTTTCCTGACAGTGATAAATTTGGTACTCGTAGCCGTACACGGGTGGAAAAGATTGGTTATCGGCGATGCAGTTATTAAGTTGTACTGGTGCATGGAAATTGACCAGCCACAAGTCCAGAGGTCGTGGTAGCTGGCTTAAGGTGTTTTGCAAAGTAGTTGTTGAAATCTCAGGTTTTTGGTTTTGATGGGCAAGGAGAAAAAGAGGGGATGGAGAAAGAGAACTTTGAATTTTTAACACTCTTGCTAAACCCATCATTTCTCCAGTTTGCACATGAGTTTTATGTGTTGTAGCAATAAGTACGGGTGACTGGGACACTTGCTGAATCAACGGAACTAAAAGGTCAGGACGGTAGTATTTTGGATAACCCAGGTTGCAGACAACTACCAGTGCGCTAACCATTCCCATTGATAAAATTATAGAAACAGCTGTTCTTCCAGAGGAAGGAAAAAAGTTTTGTTTATTGTTGGGAGTGTGCCAACAAATTGCAAGACTGGCACCTAGTAAAACTATCACTGCTGGAAAGTAGACAAAGTAGTATCTTGCACCTCGTGTCAGGTCAATCTCAAGAGCATAGGTGAAGAAAAAGAATAGGCTAATGCCACCGATAACCACCATGCTAAATAACTGAGCCATTAAACTACTTGTAGGTTGCTCGATCTGCCTAACAATACCATGCTTCAGAATTGGCAGCACCCAGATAAAGAAACCTAACATCGCTAAGCCAGAGATAATGACTACTACCAATGACGAAGCAGACACTGGCAATAAATATAACATACTAATTAACGTAACTAAGGCTTGAAATATTGGGCTAATCCACTCTAATAATCCGCGATCGCCACTTTGAATCCAGTCAGTCAACTCACCTCCACGGTTTGCTTGCAAAAATAGTGGTAGCCAGAGCAAACCCTCTATCATTGTGCTAATAATAACAACCAATATTTGCCACCAGGGAAAATAAGAAACACGTTGTTTCTGATTGAGGCTGACTGAAAATTTACCCTTAAACTGACGCCAAGCAAGAAAAATTAACCATATAATTTCAGTGCCAAAGGTAAGAGCAAAAAAATAATGAGTAGCAATACCGATACCATTAATACAGATCCAAAGCAATACAAGCCAAGCGGGTATGGGTATCCAGCGTTGAATGTGCTTTGTAGCAATGACCAGACAACTTAGGGAGGCAATGACCCACAGGATCGCTAGTGTGTAATGACGCGCTTCTTGGGCGATAAAAATGCCATAGGGAGAAACTGTCATCATTGCCGCAGCTAACTGACTCACTAGCTGCGATCGAAAAGCAAGCCAGCTTATCCCATAAATCGCTGGGATGGACAAAGCACCAAATAAAGCACTTAACGCTCGCGCTGCCCATACAGATGCTAAACCGTTAGAACTGGGCGAAAACAGCTTCATCCAGCAGTGAGATAGAATGAAGTAAAGCGGTGGATGATTGGTCTCTGTAAACAAGTGTTTCAGGACATCGGCAATTCCAGCATTTGGATTGGGTTGGAGTGGCTGCAACAGAACATCAAGGGTAATTGCTCGATCCAGTGGTACTGTACGAAAACTATTACCCAGACTAAAAACGATAGTGGAAAACTCATCAGTCCAAGGGGGCTTAGATTCTAACAGTGTAAGGCGTAAGCCAACGCCAATGACTACCCATATGAATAGAAATAACCACCACTTCACCTTTTTTTACCCTTAAAGAAAATTGAAAATTGAGGGAAAACGTTGCCGCTGTTGCAATTGTGATGAATCCAACGGGCTTTCAGGTTGTTTGAAATCAATCAATAAGACAACTCTAATGCTAGCTCCCTTATTCCATGCTTCGTGCTCTAGCTTATCACTAAATATTAAGCACTTGCCTTCAGACCAATTTCTTGTTTCAGTACAAACTCCGATCCCACATCCTTCAGGAATGATTAAACCGAGATGGTAGCGTAGCATTCCATCCGGGTATCCAGTGTGAGGTGCAATATGGGTACCAGGTGCTAGAGAGGAAAAGCCTGCCGTAGCCAAATTGGGAATAGCCTCTATCAGCTTAGTGATTTCCGGGCATAACTCACAGTTCTTATTTATTTTTATACCAAAGGCATATAAACCAAAAGTATCCCACCCTTTTCCGTATAAAAACTTTTCCGACCAAGGAATGAAATCACCTTGCCGCAGCTGATTGAGTTCTTGCTTAATGATTTGCCAATTAGATTTTAGAAGGGAAACAAATTCAAATTGAGAGGTTTCGTAAAATCCAGTCATTGTTTGACTCATTTCTATTAACTGTGTTTGAAAAATCCTAACTAAAGTTCAAGTTTATTGGTTTCAATGGATATAATTCAAGGGAGGTTTTACCTTGAAAAATTGCTGTGCTCTTTTTCTTGCAACTGTCCCAAGCTAATTTATTTCACCGTCTACTTAGTCAGACTACTATTTCTTGGGCTTAATGATTCCCCACTGAGCTAGTAATCTTGTAGTTAACAAAGAAATGATGAAGGACAAAGTACGGAGTCACGCGTTAAAACCACCTATGCGAGGTAACATTCTCCTAACAAGTCCCATTCACTCCCATCCTCTCTTTATTTCTTACCAAAGTGATGGTCTTTCTGGTTTTTCTTGATGGAAATTCGTTTAATAATAAATCTCGTTTTGTCATTTATTACTCATAGGTTCCGGTTTTCAAGATTGCATTTTAACAACTTTGTCTTTGTTTAATTTAAACAGGTAAATTATGTATTGTCTATGCTTTATAAAAAGTTGGCTATCTATCAACTGTATTTGGTTTTCTAAGTTATTCCATGATTTTTTAGCAAGGAATTTTACTGCTTTGTAGGGAATTGGTGCCCACCCTAGTAAAAGGTCATCAAAAAGCTCTAAAGTTGGTTTAACGTATTCGTTAAACTTTAACATGGCCAGGTCTAGAGTAGGTGTGACTCTCGATGTTATATCCTCAGATTTAACTATCTCAAAACCATATTCTTCAAGAGCTTTTAGATACTCGCTTTTTTCGTGTGTACAAAGGGCAAAGACATTATCGTTTGGAAATTTTTCCCTCAGAAAATAGTCAGAAATTAATAAGCTACCACCGTCTTCTAATAAAGTAGAACATTTGTCAAGCCCCTCTCTCAGAGGAATATATTGAGCACTCTCACTCATTAAAATCAGGTCATAGGTTTTATCTGTTTCAAACTTCTCAAATTTACTTAAATGAAATGGAACCTTTCCTTTAGCTATAAATGCTTTTTCTTGAGCTATATCTGGCGACAAAGCTTCAACTTCAAATCCCTTCTCTAGTAGTCGAAGTGTATTTCCTCCAATTCCACACCCAACATCTAGAACTGTTTTCACCTCTTGAGGAATAAATGAAATGAGATGATCGATGTACCTTTTTTGTGCTAAGAATAAATTTTCGATGTTTAATTCATCTTCTAAATTCCAATACCCATAGTGAAGGTAGTCTGATTTTGTCAGCTTGCGATAATAATCAAGTATAGGATCTTTAATTGGTTTGGACATTGCTTGTATTTGCTATATTTTGTTAACCCCACCCAGTTTAGCAAAAAGAACTATGCTCTTTAGAATGGATTTACATTGAAAAAGACTTGAAACTACGTTCGGGAGTTAAGAGGAATCATAAGTGAGTATAGCCCGATACTTGTTCGGGTCATAGCGACTAACGTCTTTGATTGTTTATCCAGTATCCAATAGATTTGTTTTAAATGAACTGGTTGATACGGGTAACGTAGTGAACTGCATATTACTGATGCTGTTTTCCTTTGATATTGAACTCTTAAACCATTATTTTACGTACTCTACCTTTAGATAATATATGTAGGTATAATGACACACATTATTGATGAAGGTTCCTCAAAGTTCAATAATTTAAGCAGGTTCAACTCAGTGTTGTAACTTTCAACTCAAGGCAAAAACAATAGTAAACGATATCAGCGATTTGAGATAGTGTGAACAAACTTTAGGATATACGCGACGCAACCAATAAGTTATTCAAAAGACAGGGGCACAGGGTATGGGAGAAGGTGGAAAAGTAGGGAACAAAAAATACGAATTAACAATCAAAACCCAGAAAGGTCTGATACGCGGTCTAGAAGCCGTATTGCCTGACCGCACAGTTACAATTAATATTGATAAACAAAGTTAGCTGCTCTGAGTACCACTTAATGATATCGTTTGCTAAATGAAACTGAGTTTTAATAGTGCTTTTGATTATTGGTTGAAAAACAAAGGCAAGCGCCCAGCCTTTGCTTGGGCTCTATCTATCCTATGGTTGCTTGTAATTTGCTGGCTAGCTTTCTTTTGGCATTTAGGCAGTACTGGCTTGGTGGATGAGACGGAACCACTATTTGCTGAAGCTGCTCGCCAGATGACAGTGACAGGTGATTGGATCACGCCGTTTTTCAATGGCGAGACTCGCTTCGATAAGCCGATTTTAATCTACTGGTTGATGGCAATAGCCTACAAAATCCTAGGTGTAAACACGTGGGCGGTGCGTTTCCCTTCAGCACTTAGTGCCATGGGATTAGTCAGCTTGGGCTTCTATACATTATGGTCTTTTGGTGTTGGCAGCTCAGCCCATTTTCAGTCCGAAACAAGTAGGGGCGCACATCAAACACGGCAATACTGGCTTTGCGCTGGATTGGGTTCTGCTTTGATAGCGTTAAATCCAGAAACCATCGTTTGGGCAAGAATTGGTGCTTCTGATATGTTGCTGACTGGATGCATCGGTGGGGCGTTGTTGTCTTTTTTTCTAGGATATGCCCAACCCTCGAAGCCCCGCATACAAGCACGTTGGTATCTTGTTTTTTACGTGCTAATTGCCTTGGCTATTTTGACAAAAGGACCAGTGGGAATTGTCTTGCCGGGACTGATTATCGGCGCTTTTCTATTGTATCTGGGTAACGGGCGGCAAGTTTTGCAGGAAATGCGTCCCCAGTGGGGTGGTCTTTTGATTCTGCTGCTTGCGCTGCCCTGGTACGTGTTGGTAATTTGGCACAATGGCTGGGATTATACTAATTCTTTTTTTGGGTATCACAATTTAGAACGTTTTACAAACGTTGTAAATCACCACTCGGGTCCCTGGTACTTTTACTTTTTAGTGGTGCTGATTGGTTTTGCTCCTTGGTCGATCTATTTACCGATATCGATCGCACGACTAAAATTTTGGCAGCGTGGTTACTGGCGCTCTTCAGAACGCTCCTCTCAACTAGGTCTATTCGCTCTATTCTGGTTTGTATGTGTTTTTGGTTTCTTCACCATTGCCAGTACCAAGTTGCCCAGCTACGTGTTGCCATTAATGCCAGCTGCAGCTATTTTGGTGGCGTTAATGTGGAGCGACCAATGGAATCAGACAAAGAAGCTGAAAAGTAAGGATGGAAGGAAGAACAGATTTTTCTTTTTTAGTGGCTGGTTCAATGTGGTATTTCTACTAGTATTGGCGGTCGCATTCTTCTACAGTCCCAACTTGATAAACAGTGACCCAGCTATAGTCAATCCGCGCCAAGTCATTGAACAATCGGGTTTACCGATTTTGGGATCTGCTATATGGGCAATGACTGCTGTGGCTGTGATGGTTTTAGTATGGCAGCGGAAGTGGCATGAAGTATTGAATATAAATTTGCTGGGATTTTTGGCATTTTTAATCTTTGTGCTCATGCCAGCTAATTTACTACTAGATCAAGCACGTCAGTTACCTTTACGTCAGCTATCTGCAATTATCACTCAAGTAGAACAACCAGGTGAGCCCTTAATTATGGTAGGCTTTAAAAAGCCTAGTGTTGTATTTTACACGCAGCGCTCGGTTAAGTATTTTTCATCATCTCGAATCGTTAAGTCAAGGATTAAAGAGTTTGTCATTACTCAGCCCCAATCACCTACCTTACTCATCCTCAGCCAGCCTAAAAAATTCGAGGAGATGGAACTAGATGCCAATCGATACCAAAATTTAGGTACAGCGGGTACGTACCAGCTGATCCGAATCTCTAAATCAGAATTTTAAGCATATTTTTATCCATTCTTGAGAGTGGTATTGCTTGCTAGGCGACCATCTTCTGTATGGATAATGCGATATCCCTCAAGTCAGCCTCTCTGCGTTCAATACCTTGCAGAATGGCTATGACTTGATTTGTCTTCACTTTATCACCTTCGTTGACAGGAATTTTGTTTACGCGGCTGTCTTGGGCTTTTGGAAATTTTAATGCGTTTGCCCTAGGATCGAGTTGCCTGTGGAGACGGTCTGGCGGGGGCAGCAGGAACAAAGGTGACCAGGAAGGAAGCCGAATCACATCTTTGAAGAATCCCCGTGCTTTTATGTTAAGAAGAACTACGTCAATTATATAAGAGTAAGTATTTGCTCAGTTATTTTAATTTGCTTTTGGCTAAACGCTGCTTGCTTAAGATGACTTAAAAACCCACGATCGCGATACCTTGAATCTAACTGTATGGTTTTTATATAAACTTGTTTTGCAGCGTCTTTATCGTTATTATCCCAATAAGCGATCGCAAGAGCAACTAAAGGGTGAGGATTCCTAGGTTCTAAAGTTGCAGCACGTTCAGCACAAAGAATAGCTAAGTTATAAATTTGTAGCCGATGCAAAGCCAAACTGAGATTAAAGTAAGCAATTTCATTATTGGGCTTGAGAAGAGCTGCCCAAGAGTGAATTAATGTTGCTGCTGCTACATTTCCATCAACTAGATAAACAATCCCCAAAGCATTGTAAGCAGGAACAAAGAATGGCTCTTGATATATAGCTTGCCATAAAGATAGAGCGGCTTCTTTTTCTTTGCCTGCCAAATGCTGGGTCCAACCCAAATTCACTCGTCCCGTAATATTTCTAGGTTCGAGTTCCACAGATTTTTGCATTGCTGCAATGGCTTCAGAAAAACGTCCTTGTTGGCGATATAACAGCCCTAATTGTCGGTACTCACCACCGGATTTTGCAGCAAGAGAAGGTGGTATGAAAGCAAAAGTCAAAAATAAACTGACACAGATTCCACTCGTTAATTTTGCTTTTGCTAATTTCAACACCTTCATTTTGAATTTCCTTTGTGAAGTTTCTGCTAATCCAACATTTCTGGATTAATTCCCAAAGCATTGAGTTGTTCTGGAGAAAGCGATCGCAACTTTTCTACCATTCTCTCTCGTTTTTGTCGCTCGAAATTGGCTCTTTGTCGCTCAACCTCAGCACGTTCCTCACCTGTTAGCAGTAAATTGCCCTCAGCATCCCACCACCGCAGCCAAGGCAATTCTAAATTTTGATACCATCCCTGCCAAATACCTAACTCTACTCCCATTGGTGTAATGGAATAATGACCCCTTTCATTTGGTGTCATCAGTTGATAGGCATTATCTACAAGATGGTAGACTTCTACTGCTGCTTTTTCAACTTCATAGATTGCATAATAAGGAACGCGAATAGCCTGCTCGTAAACCCAAAACTTACCAACTTCCCCTTCTCCCGCTTGTGATGGTGATGTTTTATCCCGTTCTTCACTACCATCGCCAGAGACAAATTCAATGACAATCAATGGCGCGACATACTCCTTCCACAAAACATAGGAACGGCGTACTTTGCCATTAAGAGTGGGTGGTACATTGGGTACGTAGAACCAATCTGGAGCTTCAGCACCCTTATAAAGGGGGTTTGTTAATCGCCAGTAGATACCAGAATCTTGACCTATACAATATTGACCATCAGGGTGCAGTTTTTCTAAAACAGGTTTAATCGAATCTGTCAGTAGAATACTTTGAGGGTGTTCTTGTAAGTTTTTCACAAATGTCCCGTCCGAGTCAGGCAATTGCGTGTGGTCGGGTAAACTCAGTACGGAGTTAGTTGGTGTAGTGACAGAAGTCATAGGCTCAACAGGCATCGATCCGATTTCCATTGTAGTATTGCAACCACAGATGCACGCGGATAGATGCAGATATTTTTTCGGTCTGCGGCTATCTGCATGCATCTGCGGTTCAAAATCCCTAAGCGCCTTCCCGCAGCTTATCCAACACACCCCTATCTTCTAAGGTAGAAGTATCGCCCGAAACTTCTTGTCCTGCAGCCAGATTTCGCAGCAACCGCCGCATAATCTTACCAGAACGAGTTTTAGGCAAAGCATCGGTAAAGCGGATTTCTCCCGGACGTGCGATCGCTCCAATCTCCCGGACAACGTGTTGCTTGAGTTCCTTACTCAGGTCTTCACTGGGGTTACTATCACCTTCTAAAGTCACAAAAGCAACAATATCTTCTCCTTTGAGTTCATCTGGCTTACCCACAACTGCGGCTTCAGCAACTGCTGGGTGGGAAACGAGGGCGGATTCAATTTCCATTGTACCGAGACGGTGACCCGATACATTAATCACATCATCCACACGTCCCATCACCCAGAAATACCCGTCTTCATCGCGTCTTGCCCCATCTCCAGCAAAGTAGAAATACTGACCATCTTGAGGGTGGATGTGTTCCCAGTAAGTGCGGCGGAAGCGGTCTGGGTCACCGTATACTGTTCGCATCATACCGGGCCAAGGATGGCGGACAACCAGGTAACCGCCTTCGTTGTCACCCACGGGGTTGCCATCCAAGTCCACAACATCAGCTAAGATTCCAGGGAAAGGACGAGTTGCCGAACCAGGTTTTGTGGAAATTGCCCCCGGTAAAGGTGTAATCATAATTCCACCTGTTTCCGTTTGCCACCAAGTATCGACAATCGGACAACGTTCAACACCTATGACCAGGTGTGAAACACGGCTGCGGCGACGATAGTTGGTGGGTAGCTGCCTGCTAAAATAGCTCGGTGCCAGGTTTATAAATTAATCAAAACCCTCTTTCTAAGATGAAGGAGGGTTTTGTTTTTGTATTAGCTAAAGGCTGACGACAATTTAACGCGAAGCTGTGTGATATCAAGTCCGGATAATCACTTACGATTAAACTCCAATCTGAAGCCACCAATGAAAACCAGTTAACCCGTGAATTAAATCTTGCTGTTGAAGTAAAGACTGACAGCGATGAAATAAGATATTCTCCAAATCATTGAGTGACGAAAATCCCCACTGCTTTCTTCCCCTGACGGCTTGGCGGTACTGCTGCTCTTCGATCGCTGCTTTCAGATATCTCTTGTGCTGCCATGTCTACAGGCTTATGTGTCTACGTAAATATTATAATGGTTATCTAAGGAAAATCCGCACCCTCGCTAGTCAATGTTTTCAGAGCGATCGCCCATTAGTAGTGCCGAAGCGATCGCGTTGATTGCGGTTGTTAGTAACCAATTATTCTATTTGCGGAAAATCCGCAGATAGCGATCTACCCAGAGAGCAGGAGCAAAGCTATCGGGAGTTAAGTGGGTGCTACGACTGGCTAGAGCCGATCCAATTGTCGGCGTAGCGATTCCAGTTCAGTGTCTGTGACTTCACCATTCCCGGTCTTTGTGTTGGGAGTTATTGGCTGAGTCGGTGAACTACCAGGAAGTAATAGTGCTTTCAGTGCTGCTAACTCATCATCAACATCGCTGCTTGCTTCCAATTCTGCAAATTGGCTTTCTAAATCTGCACCAGCCAACTCAGCTGCTGATTGGGTGCGGGTACCTAAAGGGTTACCTTGACTTTTTGTGGGTTGTGTGTATGTAGACGCCCCTTTTGCAAAACCCATTTCTTCTGGGTTTAGACCTTCACAATCTTTACCAGAATACGTTTCCGCATATGCAGAGCCTACTGCTACGGATGCAAATATGCCAGATAGTATTGGCAACATCAAAGCAACTAAAGAATTTTTTTGTCTTCTAATATACTAAGGAATTTAGTGAATTTGAGGTGATAATGAAGGCACTTAAGGTACTGACTGCGACTTTCCTTAGTATATAGACCAGCCATCATTAAGGCTGTTGGGATATTTTAGGTTGGTTGAGGTAACCGTAAACTAGCTTGGAAATTTGACTGATAAACTCTCTTGCTCTTGTATCACCAAAGGGTCTTTTCACAAAAATGCCTGCTAAATAACGTTTCCCGGTAGGCAACTCAACAATGCCTGCATCTCCAAGAATAATTCCAAGAGTTCCCGTTTTATGAGCAATAACCGCGCCTTTACCAAGACCTGATGGTAGCAATCGTCTATTCTGAACGCGACGCATGATACTTATGGCTTTGGAGCGGCTTGTATTAGTTAGTAGCTTATTATTATCCATTAACACTGAAAGTCTGACCAAATCTTTAGCGCTAGTTGTATTAGTTCCCTTAAAATCACCTAACAAATTGCGAATAACAGTATTTTGCAGCCCCCAACTGCGAAACCGCTGATTTAATTTAGCCTTGCCACCTAAACGGTCAATAATCATGTTGGTGGCAGTGTTGTCACTGATGGTAATCATTTTAGTAGCAGTTTCCAAAACGCTCAGTTTGGTTCCTGCAGGTTTGAATTGCAAAACTCCCGAACCTGCGGCTTCAGCTTTTAAGTCCCGTCGCAGTACTAGGGTTTCATTTAGCTTGACTTTACCAGCATCGACGTCTTGAAACAGAGCAATCAGAATAGGATATTTGATGGTGCTAGCAGCAGGAAATACCTTTTCCCCATAGATGTCTAGATAGTTTCCTGTTTCTAAGTCCAGGAAAAACATTCCCGGTGAGAGAAAACTGTAACGAGACATCAATTTTTTGATTGAAGGGTAAAGCTGTGACATTTCCTTGTTTAAAGGAACAGTTCCAGCAAAGGTAAATTCATCGCTGACTTGAATGGGAATCTTTTCTTCACTGGATGGGGTGTTCTCGGGTGTGGTGCGATCGATGGATGAAAATTTGACTATCCAGTGAGAGGAAGAATCTCCTTTAATCAATGAGTTCTCAGGCGCAACCGTGTAACCCGGTGCTAATTCAATCACCATTCTGGTAGTTTTGGAGTCTACAGATCCTATACGAATCTCCCTAACGGCTGAGCCAAAACTCTTACGAACTGTATTATCGTTAAGTTTAGTGGTACCCGGCAGGTCAATAACAAGCCTGGTTGGGTTGGTGAGTAAAAAGGCTTGGGGTCTGACTCCAGAATCAGTGGTTAAGTCTAGTTGATTTTTAACAGGGTCAAAGCGCCAAGACTGCAAACGTGCTGCTGATACTGGCGACGATAGCAGCATAATGCTGATGGCACTGAGTAGTAGAACGCGTAATTTCATCTGCGTAATTTGTGAGCGAGAGTAGAATTGGCTTGCAAAATTTTCCAGGTCTTTACAGTCTTGTCCGGAAGAAAACCCTATCAAAGTGTAGTTAATTCTTTTGACTGCGTTTTCTGCCTAACAAAGTTGTGACTCAGTTTTAACCTGCTTACCTTGCAATGACAATCTACAAATCACTCATTCGCAACTAAAATTTGAGGTTTCCAATGTTACACTCAGATGGCACGTGAAAATCTCTTTTCTTGCTTTCTAATATGTGTATCAAAAAGAACAGCAATGTTTCTTACCAGAAACCTGCCGATTTCTGTGACGCTGATATGGTTTTTCGATAACCTAACCAGCCCATCAGCTTCTAAGCGTTTCAACTGCTCCAACTCTATTGCAAAATACTCATCAAACTTAATGCCGAACTTGTCTTCGATGTCTTGCTTATAGAGTTGAAAATGACACATGAGACACATAATGACTTCCCGCCTGAGAATATCATCCCGATTGAGTTTGATGCCTCTACTAGTGGGTAAAATACCTGTATCAATTGCTTGATAATAATCTTTCAGTTGCTTGTGATTTTGAGCATAAGTGTCTTCTAGCATACTGATAGATGTCGCACCAAAACCAAACAGTTCGGCTTGTCCGAGGGTTGTATATCCTTGGAAATTGCGCTTGAGGGTGCGATCGCGTTGGGAAGCTGCGAGTTCATCATTAGGCTTGGCGAAATGATCCATACCAATGAACAAGTACTGATGATTTGTGAGTTCCTCAACAGTCATTTTCAGAATTTCTAACTTTTCCTCTGCTTTTGGCAGTGCATCTTCTGGGATATTTTTCTGCACTGGCTTTAACCAAGGTACATAGGCAAAGTTGAAAACAGCAATCCGATCCGGGTTGAGTGCCATTGTCTTTCTCAGCGTCTCCTCAAAGGACTGAACGGTTTGATAGGGTAAACCGTAAATGAGGTCTACATTGACGCTTTCAAACTGCGCTTCTTTTATCCAGCTCATGACATCAAACAGCATATCCTCTGGCTGGATGCGATTCACGGCTGCTTGAACTTGAGTATTAAAATCCTGGATTCCGAAACTAATTCGGTTAAACCCAAGTTTTCTTAAGAAGAAAATGTAATCTTTATCAATATAACGAGGATTAATCTCAATGGAGATTTCTGCTCTCGGGCTAAAATCAAACTGTTGAGTGATATTTGTCCACAACTCTTCTACTTGTTCAAGACTCAAGTAGTTAGGAGTCCCGCCACCCCAATGCATTTGAACTACTTTTCTATCTGAATCAATCAAACTGCCTGTTTTTCTAATGTCTCTTGCCAAATACTCCACATATGGTTTGGCAATATTTTTGTTGTTGGAAATCACAACATTACAGCCGCAAAAATAGCAAGCGCTTTGGCAAAAGGGAATGTGAAAATACAAAGATAGGGGCGATTTTCTTTGATTTGAGGCTGCGATCGCGTCTTGAAAATTGCTTTCTGTGAATTCTTCAGTTAATTCAGTAGCGGGTGGGTAACTGGTATATCTGGGTACAGGGGTGTCGTACTTTTTGATGATATCGAAATCCAATTTGGCACTAGGAACTTGAAAAACCATTGAAGCTGCTTCCAGTCAGTAAATGTACAAAGGATAAAATTGCTAGTTATTAGTTATCAGCCATCCAAAAATCCTACTTTCTCTGACTAATAACTCCTAACTACTAACTACTAACTACTAATTAATAACTGCCCACAGAACTTTCAGGGTTATTAGTACTAATCAAAGTATCAAACATTGCTTGACCTATTGTCTGAATGATTCCTGCCTCTAATTCTTGAGCTATCTGCATATTAAATAGAAAAGCATTGTTAGCTTCTGCAACAATTTTGTCTGCAGTAACTTCATCTACAGGTAGTGAATCTAATGCTTGTCGATACTTATCCTTAAATACTTTCTTATCAGGAATTTCCGCAAAATTGTAGAAAGATGTGCCTTCATAACCTGAAAGCTTCAACACTGACTGAGCAACTTTTTGTAACATCTGACCGCCAGAAATGTCACCCATATATCGCGTATAAGCATGACCTATTAATAATTCTGGTTCATTAGCAGAGAGTTCGCGAAGACGGGCTACGTACAACTGAGTAGCTTTTAGAGGTAAGCTTTGTCCTCGCCAATCATAACCGTAGTAAAACTGTAGGTCTTGCTCCAAATTGGCTTTACGATTAAGCTCGGGAAAGTATATGAAACTAATCAAAGAATGGTCTTTATAATGCTCTAATGCAGCTTCTAATTCACTGTATATGTAATACAAGTTACCTAAAAACTTTGCAAAGCTGCTTCTATCGACAACTCCTTTGAGAAAACATTTCATAAATCCCATATTTTCAGCAGCTGTGTGGGATTGTTGCGTTCCACAGCGAAGTTTTTGGGCTAGATTGCTACTCATCTTTGTGGCGTTTTTTAAATACAAATTGTTTGACAGCGATTCGGTTAACTATTCACCGATTGGACTTTCGCAGAATTTCCAAACCTTGTTAGGCGATATCTTGCCCCTCTATAAAGACTGCCCCTGTTTCACCAGCTGGCTAAATAAGTGTGTTTTCACTGGAACTAACAGCAGTTTATAACTAGCGTCAAAATTAGGGGTAGATAATCATTTAAAGTTGGCAGCAAAACTGTAGCAGTAACTACCACTGCGGCTTGTAGCTCCAAACCTTTAATGACTATCTCAACTATATAACTTTCAAAAGTTGTGTAACAACAAATCTATAAATATTTATTCACAATTTAAAGCAATCTGGAGTGAAGGGTAGGGTTTGTGGAATTGGTATTCTGCAGTAGAAAAGGTGTAATTTAAATCTACATTATTGTATCTGCATATACTTTATACGGGAAACTGCGATCGCACTTATCAACTAAACGAAAAATCTCCACACTACACCTGTAGTCGTACTATCATAAAATCACTTCAAACTGATTGTCTTATGGCACGGGCAAATGAGTCGTACTAGATTAAAGGGCGAGCATTAAGCCCACCCTAGAAGAGTTGTCTTGAACGCAATTGCAAAGAGCTATATTTTGCAACATCTAGCTAGTGGACTGGTTGCGTGGCATCACCCGACTTGTTATGAACAGCGAGTTTATCGACCAACGTAGCACTCGCTTCATTCAATCCCACTAAGTCTACCTCTACACCATTGCGGCGAAACTTAAGGACGACTTTATCAATACCTGCTACAGCTGCCTGATCCCATAAATGAGCGTGGGTAAGGTCAATCTTGACACGTTTCAAGTCTTCCTTAAAGTCAAAGGCTGCAAGCAAGTTGTCCGCTGACAAAAAGAACAATTGCCCGACAATAGTATATATACGGTAAGTTTTATCGGCGCTGAGAACTGAGTCAACAAAAATAACCTTGGCAATGTTACGTGAAAATAAGACCGTGCTCAGAATCACACCTACCATAACTCCAAGTGCTAAATTATGGCTGAGCATGGTTATGAACACTGTTGTCAGCATTACAGCAGTTTCACTTCTAGGCACGAGATGTAAGCTCTTGAGGGAAGACCAACTAAAAGTGCTGATGGAAACCATAATCATTACTGAAACCAGTGATGCCATTGGAATCTGCTTCACCCAGTCATCCAAAACAAGAAGAAAGAACAGTAAGAAAACGCCTGCACATAAAGTCGAAAGACGAGTGCGTCCACCAGACCGAATATTAATCACTGACTGACCGATCATGGCGCAACCCGCCATTCCTCCGAAAAACCCCGTAACAATGTTGGCAATGCCCTGACCTCTGGTTTCTCTGTTTTTGTCACTGGAAGTATCAGTAAGTTCGTCAAGAAGTGATGCTGTTAGCAATGATTCCAGCAAACCTACAATAGCTAAGGTGATTGCATAGGGAAATATCACTTGGAATGTCTCAACATTCAGAGGAACCTGAGGAATTCTGAAAACAGGAAAAGCTGCAGGCAATTCACCTATATCACCCACAGTAGGAATATCAATACCACCAAGAATAGAAATAGCTGTGAGAAGAATGATAGCAACCAATGGCGACGGTACAACTTTGGTAAACCGGGGCAAGATATAAATAATAGCAAGACCTGCAGCGACCATTGGATAGACTTGCCAAGGAACATTCACAAGGTGCTGTAACTGCGCCATAAAAATTAAAATTCCCAAGGCATTGACAAAGCCAGTCATGACGGCTCGTGGAACGTACTTCATCTTTTGACCTAACTTCAACAAGCCAAAGATGACCTGGATAATACCAGTCAGGATTGTCGCAGCAAATAGATATTCCAAGCCGTGTTGTTTCACCAAATTAATCATCAGCAATGACATTGCACCAGTTGCTGCTGAAATTAAGCCTGGTCGCCCGCCTACAAAGGCTGTGACTACGGCCATAGAAAAAGAGGCATACAGACCAACTTTTGGATCGACGCCTGCAATGAAGGAAAAAGCGATCGCTTCAGGAATGAGTGCTAAGGCGACCAGAGTACCTGACAATATATCTGCTGGAATATTACAGAACCATTCTACACGCAGAGCTTTTATATTCAAACTATCCTCCGTATTTGTACTCAGAAATAAAAACTAAGATACCTCATTACATTTACCAACCATAGAGGTTATTCAAAGCTTCTTATTTTCTTAACCGATTCCTATTAATTCTTAATCAGCATCTTTAGAATTTTCACAATGCCATTATTTACCCTCTTCTATTTTGTAATGCTTTTAAATAAAATTTAATAAAGACAATTAGGTTAATAGAAAAACTATAATCTTTCATTCCTGAATCGAAATCAATCTATTCAATTCACAACAAATCTTCAACAGATTGCCCAAACAGTCATCTGCTTAGAAAATTTATTTTGCCTCACCCATTTACTGCGGACACATTTCTCGTTCGATACTCCCTGAGACCTTTTCTAGTCTTAATATTTTACTCTAATTAATAATTACTAGAAAGCCCACATAATTCACATTTAAAAAGCTGTATAAGCTCATCTAACAATATCACGCGAGTTCTCACATTTGCCATAAAAATATAAAATTACTGTAAAATTAACGCTAAAAAAGTATAAAGTATCCGGATGTAATTTTGCTCGCCTGTTATCTACGTGAGATTTGATATATATAAAAGGTGTGCTACGCATATGCGAACACACCTACAGCGATTTTAAATTGCGTGGATTACAGCAATTAAACGTGTTGTAGCTTACTATGCTGGTACTTGAATTCTTTGTGTACCGGCAAGCTCAAATGCCGCATGAATGGCTTGCAGAGCTTTAACACCTTCGTCACGTGACACGACACAGCTAATTTTAATTTCTGAGGTAGCAATCATTTGGATGTTGATTCGATGGTGTGCCAGAGCTTCAAACATTTTAGCGGCAACACCAGGTTGACCGACCATACCAGCACCAACAACACTCACCTTGGCAATGTCACTATCTAGCACCACTTCATTCCAGCCGTGTTCTGCTGCTGCTTGCTGAAGCATTTTTTGTGCTGCTTCTGCATCCATTCGGGCGACGGTAAAAGCGATGTCTCTTGTAGGAATGCCATCTATCACGTGACAGCGCTGGGACTGAATAATCATGTCTACGCTGATGTTGTGTTGTGCCAACAGCCCAAAAATCTTCGCTGCCGTTCCCGGACGATCTTGGACTTGGCGAATTGCCAGTCGTGCTTGGTTCATATCCAAGGCAACACCTCTGACGTGAGGAGGGGGAGAGGGGGGTACGGGGAGAGAGGGAGACACCGGAGGAGTGGAGGAACTATATATCTCGAATGTTTTACAGAGTGCTGCAACAGCGCGATCGCAATCCGTATCAGCAATAACGCAGCTAACCTTCACTTCACTAGTAGAAATCATGCGGATATTAACACCGGCTTCAGCAAGGGTAGCAAACATCTGAGCCGCAACACCGGGACGTCCTATCATACCCGCCCCTGCGATGCTAACTTTGGCGATATCCTGCTGTACCATTACCTCAGCTTCTTCCGGGGAAGTGCTGTTGTGAGAGCGAAGAACCGGGGCTATAGCAGCGGCTACAGCTTCTGCCCGATTTAATATTGGTGTCATCACGGTAAAGGCAATATCATTTGTATTCCCTTCGTGAATCGACTGAATAATCAAATCTACATCTACATCTTGGCGAGCAATTTCTCCAAATAACCGTGCTGCGACACCTGGTTTATCCGGTACCCGTAACAGAGCAACCCGTGCCTGATTGGTATCAAATTCAATTTTATCTACCGGACGGGCAATCTCTAAATTTATTAACGGTCGTGGCTGGGGTTTTGGTGACATGACCCAGGTACCAGGCTCATCCGTCCAGCTAGAACGCACTACCAAAGGAACACCATAGTTCCGAGCAATTTCTACGGCACGGGGATGTAACACTTTCGCCCCCAGACTGGCAAGTTCGAGCATTTCATCGCTTGTGATTTCATCCATCAACCGTGCATCTGGAACCAACCGGGGGTCTGTCGTTAAAATTCCCGGCACATCGGTATAAATCTCACAAAAATTTGCTTGCAATGCTGCTGCCAAAGCTACCGCTGAAGTATCGGAACCGCCACGTCCCAAAGTAGTAATTTCCAACTCCTCAGTACTTGTAATACCTTGAAATCCTGCTACAACGACGACTTTGCCTTGATTGAGATGTTTCTGAATGCGTTCTGTTTCAATACGCAAAATACGGGCGCGAGTGTGTTCAGCCTCAGTTACAATTCCTACTTGAGCACCCGTCAGGGAAATGGCTGGTTGTCCGAGATCCTGCAATGCCATACTAACTAAAGCGATGGATACTTGCTCCCCCGTGGAAAGCAGCATATCCATTTCCCTACGGTTGGGAGTTTTTGCAATTTCGTAGGCTAGTTTAACCAGACCATCAGTAGTTTTTCCCATTGCGGAAACCACAACTACCAGCGAGTTTCCTGCTTTGACAGCTTTGCACACACGCTGTGCCACTGCTTGAATGCGTTCTACAGACCCGACCGACGTACCACCGTATTTTTGAACTATGAGAGCCATAAATTTATATAGTATTAAATATGCCTGTGTCATCAATGCCCGAGCTGAATGAAAAGCCTTGAAGGCGATTTAATTCCTGATAAGGATTAATACAGAACTACGGGCAGGTGATAAGGCAAGATCCTGATTTATATTAAGCGAATTATACACCAGTCATATGACACTTGTTTGATTTTTTCCTCGGAACAATTGCTATAGTTTTTGAGAATAAATTGATACACAAAATTGCATACAATCTTTTTTTGCAATTGGAAGAGATGTAACTTAAGCAGTATTCAGAAATGTAGATAATATGGAACAAGTAAAGTGTCAAGTCCAAGGGAAAAATCAACCGGAAAGACGCTACGAACTTGATTGGCTGAGGGTTCTGGCGGTACTGCTCCTACTTTATTTTCATACAGCAGCTATCTTTTATAGTGGTGAACTTGGAGAATTTTACATCAAGAACGACCCATTGAGTCATGGGATGAGTTGCTTCATAGTATTCGTCCATCAATGGCATATGCCGCTCTTTTTCCTGCTGTCAGGAGCTGCCAGTTGGTTTGCACTGTCATTTCGGTCACCTGGTGAGTACATGGGGGAGCGATTCCAAAGGCTGTTCATTCCATTCCTGTTTGGTACTTTGGTGCTTGTTCCGCCTATGGTTTACTACCGACTTCTCAGCAATCCAAGTTACCACGACTCTTACGTGCAATTCTATCCACAGTTCTTTAATGGCATTCGTCCTCAGGGGAATTTTGAGTGGGGTCACCTATGGTTTATAATCTATCTCTTCGTCTTTTCATTAATTGCCCTACCGCTCTTTGTACATTTGAAAGAGAAAGGATCTCATTTACTTTCAAAGCTCTCAGCTAGTATGGAAAAACCTGGAGCCATCTTACTGCTTGCTCTACCCTTAGCTGTTATTGAAGCAGGTTTGCGACCCAGATGGCCTGGTTTCCAAAATCTCTATGACGACTGGGCAAATTTCTGTTTATACCTTTTGTACTTTATTTACGGCTACCTTATTCCTTCTGACGCAAGATTTGGACAGGCTATAGATAAGCATCTCGCGATCGCTCTCGTCTTGGCTGTGACTTCTATGCTCGGTCTTTTTGGTTTGTGGGAGACTGATATCGTCCCAGAGCGAGGTTATTCTCTGGGATACATCTTGTACCAATTATGGCGGGGGGTTGACTCCTGGTTCTGGATTGTTGCCCTGGTAGGATTAGGTCGAAGGTACTTGAACTTCAGTAACAAGCTACTACAATACGCAAATGCTGCTGCTTATCCATTCTACCTACTTCACCAGACCGTCCTCGTGACAATTGGTTTTTATGTTGTGCGTTGGCATTGGGGCGTGCTGGAGAAATTTTGGGTGATCGGCACCACATCTCTAATTGCAACCATCGCCCTATATGAATTATTAATTAGGCGAAACAATGTGGCGAGATTTTTGTTCGGGCTCAAGCCAATTGAGTCTTGTGAGTAGCAATGAACATTTCAGGAATAAATACAGTTTTTATTTACAGCAATTTTCAGGTAAATAGGTTCCAATTGTAGGGGTGAACGGCTGTTCGCCCTTACTCAAATGTCCCTGGCATTCCGTAGAAATGTTTGCTTTCGCCCTAGTGCATGGACAAGAATTGGCATTTAATCTGAAAGTTGTTCCCGAAGAAATTGTTCAAATGCCTGGACAGCATCATACTGGTCGGGCATGGCGATATATTGCAGCAAAACATTTTTTCCAAAACCAAACTTCGGGAACTTGTTTGGGTTTGTATAATTCCTTTCTGTCTATGGTGCCACTGGTAACAATAATTTCAATAACAATGTCAGGAACTCCTTTTTTGGTGCCGATGCTATAAGATTCATGGCTGTGTACCAGAGGCATAACCCGGTGCTTGTAAGGTATAACCTCCACGTCCATAAAACCGGATACCCAGCACTCTCATATAAGCTTCTAGCAAATAACCGAGAGTTGTTTTCACGGACTCATGTTCTTCACCAATGGGAGCCATAATTTCTAAAATTCCTGATAAATAAGATAGCCGCACACTGCGATTATCGATGAGTTGTGCCTCAATTCCTTTAAATTGCTCCCAAGTTATATCTGTGAGGGTTACTAGTTTTTCTTCTATAGCACGGTCTAAAAGTGAAATATCCATAAATCCATTTGGCAACGGCACTAACTCTATTTTGGCATTCTAGACGGCAAGCTACGCTAACGCCCCTACATCGTCTTGATATCACTGTATTGGAGTCAAGTGAGAAGCGCTATAATCCTTTTTGAGAACAGAGAGGATGCAATCTTTTTTGATTTTGCGATCGCAGTGTTCCAGAATGGCTCCCTTTCCGTCATAAGACTACCGCTCTTCTTTTGCTTGAGAATTGGTTAAGTTATAGTATTTTGTAATGGTTTCTTGAACAGTATTGCGATAGTTTGTTAGTGTATCCATTGTACGATTTAGGCATGGAGTAGTATTTGTTTTACCGTTTACATAAGAAGGTTAGTTTGATTCTTGCTATCTCAGGATAAAAGTGGTGCTTGCCTTCAAGTGGGATACCAAAGCTAATTAGCTAAAAACTCCAAAACCAAACTATTAAACTCCTCCGAACGTTCAACCTGTGACCAATGACCGCAGGGGTCAAAAATATGTAGATTGGCACTTGGCAAACCCTTAATAGCTACCTCAGCGTGAGCAACTGGCAGTACGCGATCCTGCTGTCCCCACAGCACAAGTGTTGGTGCAGTGATGGTAGGCAATTTATCGACAATCGTATTATAAATTTCAGTTCGCACACCAAACAAGTCGATGTTTGTATTGATGAGCCCTAAAAGTGTTTCCCATGCCCTAGGAAGAGTAGAAATTTCGTAGTACAGTTCAACCCACTCATTGGTAATAACCGTTGGATCGAATACAGATTGGTTCAACAGCAAAGCCGTACCCATTCGAGTGGGCTTGAACAATTTGTCAACAAAAGGTAACGTTGCCAACCGCAGCGAAAGTGTTATTTCTTGACCTAACCCCAAGCTGTTCACCAGAACCAACTTCTCTACTCTTTGAGGGAAATTCAGTGCGAATTGTAAGACAACCCCGCCGCCCAATGAATTTCCGACTAAGCTAGCCGAACCTATGTTCATTGCATCCATAAAATCTTTGACAAACTCCGCCAAATAACTGAGGGAATAGGTTGCGGGTGGCTTATCGGATCGACCAGCACCCACTAAATCAACAGCGTAGACACGATGGTGTTGCGCTAAGACGCTAATGTTATACAGCCAAGTCTCTATACTACTGCCGATACCGTGAAGTAAGATGACTGCAGTTCCCTTCTCACCCACAGTCCAGTAACGTGTGTTGATTCCACCAACTTGAACATATTGGTCTTGTGGGGTTTTAAACATAAGTTTTTTTGTAGTATAGTCAATTACAATAGTTTACACAAGTCATGCGCCAATACGAGAAACTGAAGTCAGAGCAAACGCAATTTAAGTTCCACTAAGGAAGCAGAGCAAAGATAAACTTTGGTAGACTGAAAGCGTATTCGCACTCTTGTACGATCGCATGCCTTGTTGGTTCAACATTGCAGGTCCCTGCCAAGACGATATTCATTATATGCTATCGCCAACTGCTCGGTTGCCAGATTTAGAGGATCTCGTTCAACAGCGTAGTTATTTTGTAGTTCATGCTCCTCGGCAAACGGGTAAAACAACCGCAATGTTAGCACTGGCGCAACAGTTGACTCTAAGTGGACGCTACACGGCAGTGGTGGTATCGGCAGAAGTCGGAAGTGCGTTTAATAATGATATAGGTGCTGCAGAATTAGCGATTATTGGAACTTGGCACGATACAATTGCAGATGTATTACCCAAAGAGCTACAAGCACCTGGTTATCATAAAGAAGAACCCGGACGGAGAATTCGAGCTTATTTACGAGCTTGGGCGCAGGCTTCACCCCGACCTTTGATCGTATTTATAGATGAAATTGACTCGCTACAAAATGAAACTTTGATTTCAGTTTTACGCCAGATACGGGATGGTTATCCTAGACGTCCTAATAACTTTCCAGCTTCTGTGGGGTTGATTGGTTTACGCGATGTGTACGATTATAAAGTTGCTGCCGGTGGTAGCGATCGCTTAAATACAGCGAGTCCCTTCAATATAAAAGTGAGTTCCTTAACCCTCAGAAACTTTAATGCCGAAGAAGTAGCAGAATTATACCAACAACATACCGACGATACAGGGCAAGTTTTCACCCTCCAAGCAAAAGCGACAGCCTTTGATTTGACTAAAGGACAACCTTGGTTGGTAAACGCCCTCGCTAAAGAAGTTGTGGAAAAAATAGTCAAAGATAGAAGTATCCCGATTACCCACGAACATATTTTACAAGCCAAGGAAATATTAATCGCCCGTCAAGATACCCACCTCGATAGTTTAGCTGAACGCTTACGAGAACCAAGGATAAAGGCGATTATTGAACCAATGTTAGCAGGGTTGGAATTAGGAAATGTACCCCCGGACGATATTCAATTTGTTATTGACCTTGGTTTGTGTAAAATGAGCCCCCAAGGAGGATTGACGATCGCAAATCCTATTTACCGTGAAGTCGTACCTAGGGTGTTAACTTTCACACCTTCTGCTTCCTTACCTCAAATCGCACCTACTTGGTTAACAAAAGAAGGAGAATTAAATACTCATGCTTTATTGGAAGCATTTATTCGGTTTTGGCGACAACACGGTGAACCGTTGCTTGGTAGTACTGGGTACCATGAAATTGCACCGCATCTAGTACTTATGGCATTTTTACATCGCGTAGTGAATGGGGGTGGGACTCTTGAGCGGGAATACGCGATTGGACGAGACAGGATGGATTTGTGTCTGAGATATAGAAAAACGACTTTAGGAATTGAGTTAAAAGTTTGGCGGGATAAAAAGGGCGATCCAGAAGCGGAGGGAATTGAACAGTTAGATGAGTATTTAGCACGCATAGAAGTCAAAGAAGGCTGGTTATTTGTTTTTGACCGACGCAAAAATGCACCACCTTTTACCGAGCGCTTGTTAACTAAAACTGTAACTACCCAAACTGGGCGTTCTATTATTATCCAAAGAGCTTAATACAGCAGATTGCAACGCGGAGGAGGTACAGGTTGTTGTAAGGGCGCAAGGCCGCCGCGCCCCTACCTACGTATTTCATTTACCTGAAAAATGCTGTATTTAATGTAGTTGAAAAGACACTCTTGCAATGCTCGTTTCCTTGTTTAGTCACTATTAACTCTCCTGAAATAAATTTCTAATATAATAGTAGGCACTTACAAAACTTCCTACTCTGTTTCATTACTGCTTAAGATTTGCTAATTTATTAACCGCTCGACCTTGTAGAAATTAAGCACTAGTCTCTACACAGGGTGAAGCGATCGCCAAACAACCAAAAAATGAGTCGTATTGTACTCTCTTTCCATTGTTAAATTAGCTAAAAAAGTATCATTAAAAATGAAAATTGCGTAATTTAGGATTCCCAGGATTAGCTCTTTTTGCAGCTTCTAAAAGTTGTATTAGCTGTCCTCTGGCTTCAGCATAGTCAATTAACTTAAACGCAATTTGTTGATAATTATCTCCATAAGCTATTTGATTTAATTTCCAATCCAATTCATAGCTCAGCATCATCTCCAAATCAGTCTTACTACGGAAAGCATCAATTAAAGCTTCACAAAATTGTTTCCGTTGAGAACCTACTAAATTCACGGGTTCTTGCAAAGAAGGTGATTGTGGTACCCGTATTGTTTCTTCTTCACGGATACGACAGTCTGCCAGTCTTTGAGATAACACAGAGATAATAGTAGGTTCGGTGACGACCTTACCAAAAGTAAAATCTCCTAGATTCAATACAAATGAATTTAAACGCAAGCTTGTCATGATTCCTTCGGTAGGAAACAAGTACCTTCCTTGTGTATGCGGAAGATGTCCTACCGGAGCGTTCAACCTCCATTCGAGCTGATTGTAACCTATCCATTCCCCATTTCTTTGCCAACCAACACGTTCACAAAATTTATAGTATATTTGTTCTTCTTCCTGAAAAATACGTGCTTGAACTGAAAAGCCAAAACGTTCATTGCTGTATTTTCTCCAGAGGCGATCGATGTTATGCAAGTCTTCACAAGGTAATTGTTGAAGATTCACTGATGACAGAGTATTTTGTCGGTTAACAGCTTTCAGCATAACTTTGATGGTTTCTTGATCTGCTTCTTGCCACCTACCCACAGCCAGTAGTCTCTCCAACTGCGTGCAGTCAATTCCTTGTTTAGTCACTATTAACTCTCCTGAAATAAATTTCTAATATAATAGTAGGCACTTACAAAACTTCCTACTCCCCAGCTGACCGTCTGGTCCTGCACCAGTGAGGGTCAGGGTAAGGTTAGGAATACCAGTTTCCCCTGGGTCTTGGACATTATTGCCATTAGTATCATTAAATACCGTATCCCCAATTGTACCAACCGTGCTTTGTTGGAAACCAAAATCAACGGTGTTGATGGTTTGACCGGGTGTCAAAGTGACAGGATTGGGTTGAGTCAGGGTAGGGGTGAAACCAGTGGGCGGATTGGTAACGGCAACTCGATAAGAGCCAGGGGGTAAGTTAGTGAAACTGTAGTTACCGTTGCTATTGGTGGTCGTGGTTTGAGTGGTGTCGTCTGGTGTACCCAGCTGACCGTCTGGTCCTGCACCAGTGAGGGTCAGGGTAAGGTTAGGAATACCAGTTTCCCCTGGGTCTTGGACGTTATTACCATTAGTATCATTGAATACCGTATCCCCAATTGTACCCGTGCTTTGTTGGAAACCAAAATCAACGGTGTTGAGAGTTTGACCTGGTGTCAAAGTGACGGGATTGGGCTGAGTCAGGGTAGGGGTGAAACCAGTGGGTGGATTGGTAACGGCAACTCGATAAGAGCCAGGGGGTAAGCTGGTGAAACTGTAGTTACCAGTGTTATTGGTGGTCGTGGTTTGAGTGGTGTCGTCTGGTGTACCCAGCTGACCGTCTGGTCCTGCACCAGTGAGAGTCAGGGTAAGGTTAGGAATACCAGTTTCCCCTGGGTCTTGGACGTTATTGCCATTAGTATCATTGAATACCGTATCTCCAATTGAGCCCGTTGCTGTTGGTGTACAAATTTGTATTTGCGCCAGACCAATGGTTTCGTCTTGTAATGGCGAACCGAATTCCGTTCCCGGTTCATAAGTAATCTGAATTCGGTTAACCGGGTTTGCTATTGCGACTGAGACATTACCAAAGGTTTGATCGGGAAAAGCATTCTCTACGATCCCCTCTGCAAGGTTGCCAGTGACTCTAACGTATTGACCGGGTGATGTTAGGCTAAGAGGAACAGCTGTGTTTCCATTAAATGCATTAACCGTAACTCTATCTTGGTATATGAATGGAACACCTCCTCTAATATCCCGTTGACCGGATCGGTCAACATCCAAGAGGGTTAGGGGAGATGCTAGAGTGACTGGTTGTGAAAAAGTGATATTGAGGGTGGCGCTACTGCCTATTGGTGCTGGACCATCAAAGGGGGAGTTTGGATTGTTACTCTGAAAACCTATATTAAACCTCAAATTGGGTCCGGGAATGCCGCCATAAACATCATTGCTAATTAATGTTTCTTCTACGTCAATAACTTGGCCGGGGCTGGTCTCAGTAAAGCTGATGGTGGCGTTAATTCCATTAACACTCAAGTTTTGACCGATAATTCCTGCAAGGCCGTTAGTCGGATTCCAATTCAGCGTTGCTGGTGTGGTACCAGCCGGACAGCTTGTCTGTGCTAACACCTTTCCACCACCGGAAATACTTCCCAAAAGGGGTACTTGAGGCAAGGTGAACAGCAGTGTTAGGAGTGTTTGTTTGAAGGTCAGATGGCAAAACGGTTTTTTATCGTTTTTATTAAATTCAGGAGTCACAGCAAATTCCCTCTGTCCTGCCGACAGGCTATCTACTTCAATGACTCTGTGCGACAGCCAACGTTGGCGTTGGGCCGTCGCTTTTAGTTGCTGAAATAAAGCTTTCATTAGCTTTGGACTTTGGACTCGTGGACTTTTCACTATGGATTTTCAACTATTGACTTTTGGACTATCTTCTGCGTTGTTGCCTTTCGATCTGCAAATCTTGCTCTTGGTCTTCAATAATGAGGTCAATACCTCTAATATCTCTGAAGATGATTTCGACTCGGCGATCGCGGGCATAATCGACAATATCCGTACCACCTGGAACCTTCCTTTGACTTTCACCAAAGGAACGGATGGTCATGCGTTCTGGTGCAACGCCCTTGCGTAATAGGTAATTTCTCACAGACAATGCCCGCCGTCTGCCTAACGCTTGGTTATAAGCATCGCTAGCACGGGGATCGGTATGTCCTTGTAATTCAATGACGATGAAAGGATATTGTTGCAAGACTTCTGCGACGCGATCGAGAACAGCCGCACTGGCTTGACTGATAAAGGATTTGTCCAGGGCAAAGTGGACATTTCTGGGTACCTGTATCCGTATTGCTTCTGGTGGTGGTTCTGGTGCGGGTTCTGGTGGTGGTTCGGGAGGCGCAGGGCGTGAAGTACACTGCGGTGGTTGAATCCGCTGTGGTTTTGTCTCTGGAGTCAGGTTGGGTGAAGTTCCACTTGTCCCAATGAATGCAGCAACAGCAGGTTCAGATGTACCATATCTGGGGTCGGTAGCGATCGCGCTTACAATATCACCATTCTGTAAATTATCTATCGTGACGCTAAAATTCCCTTTTTCGTCAACTTTTGCAGTCCCCAAAGGTTCTCGCAATGCCCCATAACCCGGTTCATAGAGTGCCTGTTTGCCTGATTGATAATCGCCAAGACGATATATAGTGACTTCTGAACCAGGGTCAGCTTTCCCTTGCAAGGTAATGGTATTCCCTGTAGGAACAAATGTTCTTGTGGCAAATTCTGGAGCATTGATGGCAGCGTTGCCCGTATCTTGGCGACGATTGGCAGAATTTCGCCTCGGATTGGGTCCATCACCTCTTTGAAAGTCGCTGACATCAAGATTTCCTTGAGTATTTAGGTCAATGCTCAAACCCTCAAGTGCTGCAAATTTATTATTTTGAATAATATTTTGCTTGCTATTAGGGAAAGCTGACACGACCACTCCAGGTCCTGTTTGATAATCAATTTCATTCCCTGTCACCTGATGGTTGCTGCCCATCAAGTAAACTGCTGCCCGTCGCAAACGCCTGCCATTGTAAGTGATGCGGTTATTCTGAATTTGGACATCCCCTTCCGGTTTAAATAAATACACGCCAGCACCATCATTGGCACAAATTAAATTGCCTACAATCTGAGATTTATTAATCACACCTTCAAAACGCAAAGCATCTGGCATTCCGGCAAGCCCGTTACCAACAATAATATTTTCAGTAACTACCGTATTTTCACCGCGTACAGATGTAATAATTGCGCTACCTTCATGGTAATAGATCCGATTGCGGCGAATTGTTGCCCCTTGGGAGTTAAAAACGTAAACTCCAAAAGCTGAGGTTGTCTCCGGCACTTTTTCATCCACGGTCAATCCCAACCAGTTGTTTTCAATCACAACGTTTTTTGGAGGGACATCTTTGTCATAAAACGGAAAATCATCATTTGGGGGTTGTTGTTCCCTGGTATTTGGAGGTGGCAAGGGATGGGAAATCACAATATCCCCTGGTGGCGTCGTCAGGGTAACCGGCTTGGGCACGCCATCATATATCAGTAAATTGCCCAATTGCTGCTTAATCGGGTTAGCTGTAAAACCATAGAGGTTTAAACCTCGAATGGTGACGCCATCCGCGACCACTGTTAAACCACGAAAAATTTCCCGATTGGGTGCGGGGGTTATTGCCACGACAGGAATTGGAATCGCAATTTCAGCAGTTGCTGAAGTTGACGCATCGTATCCGGGCTGAGTAGTACCGTCTATAACTAATCCTGGCGCAGCCAAATCTGGTAGTTGTCTCTGTAACTGGATAGTAGTGGCACCCCCAGAAAGATTAAATTCAATGAGAGAACCACCGCCATTTGTTGGTTGAATTTGCGTTCTTTCTGCACTGCTGAGTTGTTCAACTGATAGCGTACCGTTGGCTATTTCAATTGCTTCGCGCAAAGTCAGTTGTTCATCAGCCTTGACATCACTATCTTGATTGCTGTTAACAACTACCCGATACGAGGAAGGGGATCGGGAAGGAGTGGGGGCTGGGATCTCCCTCTGGGATTGGAGTTTAGGGGGAAGCATTTGTGCAGAACCGCCATGGCGCGTCTCTACTGTTGACTTCTGTAGGGGCGCTATGCCTTGTCCCCCCACAGCAACATCTGAGGGTAAAAGATAAAAGGTAATGGGTAAAAGGTAAAAAACTAGGGGATGGGAAATGGGAAATTGTCCCGACTTCAATTGCCAGTCCCCTGTTCCCAATTGCTTAAAACGAACTTTGCTCTTCGACATCACTCCTCCTGTCCACCTCCGAATCTGCGAAAAGCTGATAGCTTTCTGAGGGTATTAATAAGATTTATTTTGGGCTTCCCTGATTCTATGTTTTCCGGATTGGCTAGCGCTTGTACCTGCCTTAAACGCTCAATAAGTTTGTTTTGAGGCGTTTTTGATTGATTTCCAGGTGCTCTTTGTGCCGTTGGTATCTCTGATTCTCGTTGCTGTCTGGGTACAGGCTTCTGCAATCCAAAGCCACCCAAAAGTTCATTTAGCTTGAGGCTGATATTGACGTAGAAACCGCCTTCAGATCGGTAACCGTTAAAATCACGGTCATAATCTACGCTACCAAAGCTGTAACCTACTCCCAAGCGCAAATCTGGTGTTAAATAATACCCTCCTTCTACGGCAACTCCAAACTGATTGTAGTTTGTTCCGCTGTCAAAGTCTTGACCGATCCAGCGTCCCTCCACAGCTAAATCAGTTCGATAACCCGTTCTGTAAGTAGCTCGCAGTTGTGCCAAGTGAGTGTTACTATCGTTACTTTCATTTCCGGGCAAATCTCCGCTAGTAGCTAAGCGAAAGGCGTACTTACCATAAAACTCCCATCGCCAGTTAGGGGCATAAATACCTTCACCGGATAAGACGTGAGCGTTGCCATTTCTGTCGGTGTTAAATTCAGGAATTGAACCGTAGTTTTGACGCCACTCGTACTTAAACAAGCCGTTGAATTTATCACTTCTGGGGTCACGGTAGGCTAAACCAACTCTCAAGTTGATAGCGTCTCCCAAATCATCGACTCTGCCAACAAATCCAGAACCCGTTGAGGGGAGATATAGGGGAATATTTGCGCCCCCTGCTTGTTGAAAGCGGACTAATCCTGTGAGGGCAGGTGAGATTTTCCCAGCTGCTGCAGCTGTAATCACAAGGTTGTCGTCTTCATTGCCGTCACGATATTCAAATTTGGCACCTGCTTTGAAGTTGGGATTATCTGTATAGTCCAGCCCAATGCTGTAAACACTCCCAGCAAACAACCCTAATGAAGCGGTGTTGGAACCGACAACTGATGTTTGGAAAATCCCACCAGCCCCAGTGTTATTGAAGATGCTCTTAAAAACGTATTGATAACCCACACTGAGTTTTAATCCGGGAGCAATGCGAGCACCGTGATTGACCCCTACGATTCCCTGACCCTGTAAGCCATTAAATCCAGATAAAACTGAGTACTGACCTGTCAGAGTGGTATCGTCAGAAAATTTGTGTTCGACAATTGTGTCTAGTGAAGTGATGGCGTTACCCCGGAGTACACTGCTGTCATCGTAAAACTGATGGGCAAGTCGAAATGTCACGCCGGGATAAGCTTTCCAGTCTAGTGCTAAGGTCGTTCGGTTGGGATACAACGGGTCGCTATCACCCAAGTTCAGTTCATTTTGTGCTTGGAAAGTTAAGGATTGGGTGAGGGGAAGCTTGAGACGGGATACTAACTGACTGGCATCACCTTCAAATTGATCCCCGACGCGATCGTCACGGGAGCGATTGACATATTCCAGACTCAAATCCGCAAGGCGATTAATAAAGTTAAATTTTTGTAAAATACCCGCACGGATGGTTTCTAGTTCGTTGTTGACTCTAGACCCGGCGCTGACTGGTGGTGGTTCTGGATTGAATACGTCAAAAAATGGTGTAGCGCCTAAAGACTGTCCGAAGTTTTCTTCGTAGTCGTATGCGGCTGTTAGGAAGGTAGTGTCAGTAACCCTTGCTAAGAGTGACCCGCCATAGCGTGTTTGTCCCGCTGTATAGCTAAATGTGGCGTTGTTGGAAAAACCTTCGTCAGTCGAGCGGTAATAGGCTCTTGCTTGAAGGCGATCGCCAAGATTACCAATAGCTTCCAATCGGTAAGCATTACCAGTGTCCTCATCCCCGTTTAAGAGGCTACCGCTGGAGCGGGCAAATTCTCCAATAATCTGGCTGCCATTTCCTAAGGAGAGGAGGAAATCTGCTCCATACAGTTCAAAGTCTCGACCATCTTGGTATTCCCGCAAGTAACTTCCTGCCAAGAAAGTTTTATTTTCTAAATCTTGAGAGACATTAAACTGCACCCGTCCACCAAGGAGGGTGGTTTCTTCCCCTCCTTCAGGTTGGTAGGAAATAACAAGCCGCCTTACTAGAGTTGCCCCAAAGGTCTGTTGTGAAATGGAGAGAATTGATTTGTAAAGCTTGATTGTTCCTCGGTTATAGTCAATTTCGTAATCGCGACCGCGAAACAGTTGTTTGCGGTCTAGGACTGTACCGGGACGATTGATTTCTTCTTCCTCTAAATAAACGTTTTCACTACCGGGAATAACTAAACGCCTTGACAAGAAGTATTCACCACTGGTACCGTCAGGAACGATGATATCCCGTGCATAGCCTTCAATATTGTTGGCGTATAAACCTGTTATTTGAACCGGACCAAAGCTGTAGTTCCCTTTAAAGCCGTGTAACTGACGGCTTGTAGCGGTGTATAGTTGGGAGGGTCTGGAAAACTCTTCAGTATTGTAGTCCCCCCACATAAAGTAATCAGGGTCGGCTCCTATTACGGAACTACTGCGCTCAAAGCGAAGATAGAGGCTATCTATAGAGGGTGCAGTGGAGGTGACGGTAGAACTATCACCGTAGACGGGATACTGTTGTTCGCAAAACTGCTCCGGTTTACCAAACAAGCGAACATTGCCTTCACAGTCTTGATTGAGCGGGCGATCGCTATTATACGCTCCTGTAAATAACCAATTTCCCACTTTACCCGTCGCAAAGACAGCCGCATCTAAATCAAACTCAGTTCCCTCATCCAAATTTTCTGGCACAAATTCCCGAAAACTGCCCCAGTAATCTGTCCCCCGCGCACCTATCCGCAAATTGACAATCCCTGTTGCTAGGGAAGGACGCAGGTAGGTTGTAAATTCCACCTGGGTATAGGCTTCAATGGGGATATCTTTAAAGTTCTGGACGATCGAGGTGTCCGTTTGTTGTGGGAATGGAATTTCGTTTAAGGTACCCCTTTCTCCAAAAATTGGTGATTCTCTTAAAATATCCCTTTCGCTTTGGAAGGGGTTTTGCGTCCTAATACTGTCTACTGCTGCCCGAACTCGAACTTGTTGGGGTTTGATATCAGATTGCAAAGTGGCGGTGAATTCTCCACCTCGTGCGATTACCTGAAACCCACCTTGGTCTTTATCTTGGTCAGCGCCTACAAATTTTCCTGCGCTAGAAGTGAGAGTGACTACTATGTCCTCACGAATGATTTGACCGTTTTCATCGGTAATTTGTCCGGTGAACCTAATTGTGGAACGTCCATCAGCTTGGACTCGCGGATCGCCCACAGGGACAATTTCAATTTTTATCTTGTTGCCAATGACCTCGGCAGGAGTTTTGACCGTGTTATTTTCTGTTGGAGGAATTTCTTGTGTTTGGGCTGTTTGTTCTGCTGGAGGGGAGGAGAGAGGGAGGGAGGGAGAGGAGGGGGTGGAGGAGGGAGGGAGGGAGGGAGAGGGGGTAGACAAGGTAGAAGTTGCTTCCTTGTCCTCCTTGTTCTCCTTGTCCCCCAAGTCCACCTTGTCTTCCTTGTTTTCCTTGTCCTCCTTGTCCCCCAAGTCCCCTTGTGCCTGAATCTTGGTGTCTTCTTGTGGTAATGTTTGTGTTTGGCTGTTACCGGGCAAGCTAGCGATCGCAGTGCTGGAAAATATTGACTCTGCGCCTATAAAAGAAGGTAAAAAGAATGCTGCAAATGCTGGCAAAATGCTTGCACTACCCTTGGTAGCTAGGAAAAAGTGCAAAATCGAAAATGCTAGCTTTTGGCTTTTTTCAGGTCTAGTTCCAAATTCGTTTGTGTATCTAACTTCAAGCTTTCTTGTTTTCATCGCTTATCCTCTGAAAACGCTGGCGTAACCGCAAAATTCACTCTTGCCATACTGTTCGGTGCTAACTTTATTAAGCGTGACTGGCTATTTCTTTCAATAAAGTAGGAGTTAGGTGCCAATGCATAGCCTGGTAAGCTCGTCAAGTCCAGCGCTGCTGTGCGATAACCAGGAATGACATTTGCTAGGGAGAACAATCCGTTAGCGTCAGTAACGATGCGATTACCATCATCCATGTAAATTACGGCATTCGGGACTCCCGGTTCGTTTGGCTGCTGTTCGCCATCAAAGTTTTTATCAACAAATACTCGTCCAATTAGGGTGCCGCAATCTGAGACTATGCCGGGTCGAATCCGCAGTAAATGGCTTGCTTGATTACTTGTCAAGTTTCCAGAACTTGCTTGTGCTAAGTTTCTTCCTGTTCCTTGAACTGCATCTGGTGTGACTTCCACAGCATAAAGGACATTTAAGGTTTGGTTGGGTTGTAACTGTAGTGTTGCTGGCGTGGATATTGTAACTAGCCGATTTGACGTTACGTTAGCAGTTAGGGCAACTGGCGTATTCCCTATAGAACCTTGTAATGTTTTTGGGAGAAATTGCAGCCCCACAGGAAGCCTATCTGTAATTCTTGGACTCCCTAGTGATGATGTACCTGTATTTCTAATCGCTAGGCGATAAACGACTGTATCCCCCGGTTCAGCGGCAGCTCTATCACCTGTTTTGAGTATTTGTAAACCAGCTTGACCTGCTCTGAATGTCACTGGATTAGATTCTCTTGTTCCTGTAACGTTGCTCGCACCAGAACCAGCAGTGTTAGTGATGACTCCTGTTTGTGCTTGAGCCACAGAGGGTATAACTCTGTAAGTGAACATACCTAAGAAGGTAAAGAGAAAAAAGAGGCTCTTATGCCTTAGCCATGAGGATGTAAAAGTCATTGAAGGTATTAATCCAGTAGCAAAACTTTTTCTTGCGTTTGGGCTTTAACCGAATAACCTAAAGTTTTTCTTTTTTTGAATTTTGAATTTTTTTGAATGACTTAATTGTGCATCTGTCTTTGTAAGTGCAGAATAATTGTCAAGCAAAACTGCATTCAAATGGCTTAAGCTTTGATAAACTTTGGTGGTTTGCTAAAACCACCGTCTTCCCATTCTCTTGAAATGCTGACACGCGATCTGTGACCAGCCAATAGGCTAGATATTTACCAGCTTTTGATACCATTGCAGTTTTTTCGTCATCTAGGTTACAAAATATTTAATTTTTTTTTTCTAGAGTATAATGTGCATTCATCACCCGTGGTTTAAAAAACTTTCCGGCTTAACGGTAATTAGCAGATGAACACCATTGAGGATGTAGCCGGAACACAGCCATGCAGATATGAAAAACAATCAATGCAGAAACGTCGTAGAAAGCACGAAACAAAACTGCAATGTTGCCTCTTTTTCTGCTGGGCTACTCGGCTTACAATTACTGCTCAAAGTTATCTTTAGAATCTTGAACCCAAGAATCAGAGCAGTTAATAGAGAAGTAACTTGGTAAGTAGGAAGCACCACACGTTACCAAATCTTTACCCCCAAGAATCATTGGATTTGGCATTGAATAAATACGTTTTAGAAGAATAATACAGTAAAGTGTAAACGATGCACCAGATTGCTTTACTGAATCTTTATTTTTTTCATGTTCATGTAAATATAATTATCATGCAGAAGCTACTTAGAAGCAATTAGACAGCAAATAATTTATTGATTATTTTCTACGTATTACTTATTTCTATGAAAAGTGCTAATTCACATTAATATACCATTAGCTTTGGCATTGTCTCATATAAAGTCTGGTTCATTGCTTGTTTGATAGACGGGTAAAAAACTTGCGAGAGGGAAAATCTGCTTCTTGGGACATCTCGTGTTGATTATCCCACTCACAGAGTTATAATGCCCTAAATTAGAATAAACGCGCCGTTACAATCGAGATACTTAGATAAGTAGGATGACACAAATCAAGTTAACTCATGAGGATCGTCCTCAGTCCTTTGTCATTGGTTATTGGTATAGTTGCAATATAAAAGCGGAACTTTGGCTAGGACAAAACGGCTGAAGCATGAAGGCTAGCAGTAGGAAGGCTAAAGGATGAAAGTAATACTTACTGGATATGAAAGCACGTGGCTGTGTGTAAATGACAAGATATGAGTGTGAGAGGTTGCTCAACAGGATGGCTCAGACATGGTTAAATGCCGATATAACTATGTAGCGAAGTCATGGCGATCGCGAAGAGCAACGACGGCAGCAAAAATTATGCGCTCAAAGGCTGTGCCACATTTGAGCGTTCTTTTAACAAAGAAATATTTCAGAGAACTTCAGTTGACAATTAAAAAAGACTTAATGGTCAAAAGAATTGTGAATTTACAGTGACAAACTATGAACAACTAATTAAGTAAGTAGACAGAAATAAATAGAACTGTGTTACGAAATTTAAAACGAGCTAAAACCCTTACCAATGACTAATGACAAAGGACTGAGGACGATCCTTATGAATTCACTTTATTTGTGTCATCCTACTTAATAAACATCATCGTAATCTTGTGCTTCAACTCTTCTGACCTCGTTACGAGGGGGTAAAAACTCGGAGCGACGTACAGGAGCTAAAGGAGGTGTAGGACCATTATACGGGTGAATAACTTGTACAGTCCGTGTAGGACGTGGCTTTTGTGAGAACAAAGCATTTATTCCAGCTACCACAACACCACCGCCAACAGTCAAAGCCATACCGCCCACTGCCCAGACAATACCTGATGACCACCAAGGATTTTGATTTTGTGATTGCTGCAATGCTGCTTGTTGCGCTGCACTAGCTTGGCTTTGCTGCTGGGCATTCCATTGAGCTATGTTGTTATAGGTTTGCTGAATTTGCGCCTGAAGCTGTTGGTTTTGTTGTTTGAGGTCGGTGTTCTCTTTTTGAAGTTGGGCGTTGTCCATCTTCATCCGTTCCATTTGGACTCGCAGCTCTTCGGTATTAGGGCTTACGGGTACTGGATTGGGATACGGTTGCCCTGGATAGGTAGTCGTGGGTGGCATAACTGCTGGGGGTGCTACGACAGTCGTTGGCATTTGTGGGGTAACACTAAAGCCAGACTGTATTGGAGTTCCTGAGCCTTTAAGTAATAGAAGCGCCGCTAACCCAGCTACGGCAACTCCGCCGATAAAAGCCATGCTCTCACTCATTGCTCTCTCCCTTATTCTGCGACGAAATTGCTGTCGTCGGTAACTGACACTCTCTCACACTCATAACATTCATATCCTACTGAATTTCACATACGGTCTTTACCCTATTTTGCGGTATCATTCAGTTTTTTACCGCTACATACACGCTTTTTCTATTCAAGACGATATCTGTTAAATTGTCTACCAATGAATCTGAAAAAAAACTTTACTCAACTATAGGAAACATTAAGCATTTATACTTGATGGTGATGTAGCGATCGCACTCTTCAAACTTTGACAAAACTCGGATATTGCATTGAGTCCCTGCTGCGGTGTGCCTTCTGCCAAACGCTTTACAAAGGCACTGCCTACTATAACTGCATCTGCGCCCCAGTCTTTCACCTGACGGGCTTGTTCTGGTTGCGAAATCCCAAAGCCCACACCTATAGGCTTATCAGTAACGCTACGAATTTGCTGTACTAAATCTGAAACCCGTACTTCCATTTGCGATCGCATTCCCGTCACTCCCGTGACACTTACCAAATAAATAAACCCTTGGGAAGAGCGAGCAATTGCTTCTATCCGTTCCACCGAACTGGTAGGGGCTACCAGCAAAATCACATCAATACCTATTTCGGAAGCTGATTGGAGTAAGGCTGCTGCTTCTTCCAAGGGTAAATCCGGTACAACCAACCCCGCTACCCCAGCCCTTGCAATTTCTTGAAGAAAGCTTTGAATTCCAAGATTCAGAATGGGGTTGTAGTAAATAAAGAGAATGATAGGCGCTTGCAAGGTAGGAGTTACAGTTTTTAACATTTCCAGCACCTTGCCCAAAGTTGTGCCTTGCTGCAAAGCACGGGTAGCTGCTGCTTGAATGACCGGACCATCTGCCAAAGGATCGGAGTAAGGAATACCCAATTCGATGAAATCTGCCCCGTTGCGATCTAGAACTCGCAATGCTTCTGCTGTTGTTTCCAGATCGGGATCGCCAGCAGTAATAAATGGAATCAGAGCACACTGGGACTGATTGGCAAGGGTTTCAAAGCGATTGGAAATGGCAGTCATTGGTTACTGGGTATTAGTCATTTGTCATTTGTCACTATAACCAAATACAAAGGGCAAATGACAAAAGACAAACGACTAATTTACACCTGAGATTGCTCTTCTCGTTCTAATTCGGCTTGAATTTTTGCTAATTCCTCAGGGGAAAGTTCTTCCAAGCGCTTCTTAAAATAGGCGTCTTCGTACTGTTCCCGCTGAGTGTGGTAGGTCATTTTGTTTCCCACCGCACGGAACACATAGGTTAGCAACCAGACAATCAACCCACCGAATAGAACAGTTTGACTCCAGATACCAGCTTGGGCGCTATCAAAACCCACAAGCTGTAGTACAAGGTATACCAAACCACCTGTAACAAAAACGCCAAAACCTATTCCAATAGCGTCAATGCGTCGCATGAGAGTTATGACCTACCAATTTTCGTTAAACTGTAATTTTGCGCCGTTGCGGTCGATAGTTTATAAACGGCGACAGGAGCAACAAACCTGGGAAGAACAGAAATACTAGAAAGTACATAAATGTACGCTCTATAGAACTCGCATCATACCACCGGAATTTGAGGTACAGCATGACGCCTGCTGGTATGACTAGCAGGTAAGCTCCAGCCAAAATCAAATAGAGTAGCGCTACAACCATAATTCTTGGCTCTCAGTAAAAAAGACCTGTTGGTGCATCTGTTTCCCATCATAGGCTGAACGCCCTAACTCAGGGAAGCTTATTGCAGACCGAGGGGCTTGGCAAAGAAATTTTTTGATTTTGATTGGACAAAAAAACCAATTAGTGGTGAAATAAATAAAAGAGATAAACAAAAACCTGTTTTCTTTGCTATAATCATCTAATGTTGACTAAACCAAGCACTAACTTGTCAGTCAACAAATCCCAGCTCTATCTGGGGGTGTGGCGGAATGGTAGACGCTACGGACTTAGAAAACTGAGCCTTGGTGGAGAAATCTATCAAGTGACTGCTCTCAAACTCAGGGAAACCTAAATCTGGTAACAGACATGGCAATCCTGAGCCAAGCCAAATTCGTCGTCAGTCATTGGTCATTGGTCATTTGGCAGATTGTAAAAAACAAATGACGAATCACAAATGACAAAAGACAATTCGGAAGGTGCAGAGGCCCGACGGGAGCTACCCTAACGTAAAAGCCGAGGGTAAAGGGAGGGTCCGATTCTCAAAGCCGCGTTCATCCAGTAGGAATGCGAGGCAGTAGCGAAAGCTGCAGGAGAATGAAAATCCGTTGACCGTAAAAGGTCGTGTGGGTTCAAGTCCCTCCACCCCCATATAAAAATTAACTCGTAGGTTGGGTTGAGGAACGAAACCCAACACAATCAGTCATTTGTCATTAGTCAATTGCCATTTGCCATCAGTGGTAGGTTGGGTTGAGGAACGAAACCCAACACAATCAGTCATTTGTCATTTGTCATTGGTCAATTGTCAATTGCCATCAGTGGTAGGTTGGGTTGAGGAACGAAACCCAACACAATCGGTCATTTGTCATTGGTCAATTGTCAATTGCCATCAGTGGTAGATTGGGTTGAGGAACGAAACCCAACATTGATGCGTTGAGAAACTTTAGCATTGCTTAATCTTAGCTACTACCGTAAATCTACCGTTACTGATAACATCTGTTTAAAAGCGGTTCTGTATATTTTGTACATTTGTACGCACTATTTAAACTAGCAGCTATGGAATTGTTGTGAATTACAGTTTGCTAGGCGATTGTTGCACGATAAATTTCATAATCGTTATTGAGAGTACAGTGTTATGCTCAGACTGGTGGAGTTCGACGTTGGTGATGGTGAGACAGTTTTGATTGAGGTTGAGGACGTTGAATCTGAGGATATCCAGCCAGTTGCAAAATCGCCAGGAGAACTAGCAGCTAAGGCACGCAAAACCTTGAGTGAAGCACTAGATAATTTTGCACCAATGGTACGAACGTTGAAGCGAAAGCTCAATAACCTGACCGACCCGGAAGATGAAGTCGAGGTGAAATTCAGTGTCAAGCTGAATAGTGAAATCGGTGCTGTTGTTACTAAGATAAGTGGTGAAGCAACCTACGAAATCACCCTGAAATGGAAAAATAAATGACCTTCGGTGTTGACGATTACGAAAAGGCAATCACCCGTATATTTGATAGCAAAGGGAATGTAGTAGGGACGGGATTTTTGATTGCACCCGGTTACGTGCTGACCTGTGCCCACGTAGTGTTGCAAGCGATGGGTATTAAGATTGAGGAATACCCCCAACACGTAAACCAGCCACAAGAAAGTATTGCCCTGGATTTTCATGTCCTCGCTAGTCGTCAAACTATCTACGCGAAAGTAGTCGCATGGTTGCCCTACAATCTAGAAAGTGGTGATGTTGCCGCACTCAAACTGCTAACTCCGCAGCCAAAGAGAGCAAAGCCAATCCCTCTGATTGAAGTTTCACGGGCTGAGGTAGAGAACGATCCGCATTCAGTTTACGGCTTCGGCAAGAGTGTGATGGGTGGGCGATCTGATGCCTATCGACCTAAAGCTAATGTTGCCGGAGGTAGATTCCAACTGTGTAGATACGGCGATCCAAATGATGAGACAATAGCGCCAGGGTTTAGTGGTGCTCCTGTTTGGAACGATTCTCGTCAAGGCGTCGTAGGCATGGTAGCAACGGCAGGTGTAGTTAGAGAACAGCAACAGAGTACAGCTTATGCTATCCCAACCAGAGAGCTACAACGTATCTTGAGGCAGGTTGATGCTTTCTGCTTACACGATATCCTAACACATAGTCTCCAAGAGTGTAGCAGCGATCGCCAGCTACATTTTTCGCTCAAAACTGCAATTAATACCGCTTTGCAGCACTGTAATCCTAATGGAAGCGATCGCTCCTGGCAACAACAGCTAGTTGAATTGAGTATCGATCGTGCTGCTACCCCTGGCTGGGAAACAGAAGGCAGGCTTGTCCACTTTGCGATGATTTTAGCTTGGATGAAAGACACGCCACAATCCGCCTTAAAAGAACTAAAAGCTTGGGTAGAGCGATGCGGACATAACTATTCAGATTTATTTGTTCGTATTGATAGCGAAATGAGACAGAAAAACGTCTCACGCAGTAATGAATGTGAATGTCTCATGGTGGCTGTTGAGCAAGTAGAGACATCAACGGATAAGTTGCGTGTGTCCCTATGGGCTGTTCCCAATCTCGAAACCCATAACCCAAACAACCCACCAATGCCGCTTGTCTTGGAAGAAGAACTTTCGCGTCAAGAGCTACCTGTATTTGTACGTAAGAAAATTCGGGACAAGCTTGGGAAAAAGCCGACTCCAACTATTCATTTGTTTGTGCCACGGATGTTGTTTGGTTACGATTTTGAGATGCTGACAAGTAGCAATTTGGGTGCTGTTCTGGGTAGTGAATACCCATTTGTTGTCCGAACAAACTTGAAGACTCACCCAATCGGACGCTACTATTACGACGATTGGCATGAGAAATGGGAACAGGTTGAAAAAGCTTTTGAAAATAATACCTGTGAGGTGGCCCAGTTTATAGACTGTTCACTGCCAGAAGAGGATTTGATTCCAGAACTAGTAGAAACC